>NZ_JBDGMM010000063.1:0-293892 GCF_057655165.1 Leifsonia sp. Soil_N53 | reverse complement strand
GGCCTGACGACGGCCGCGACGGACGTCGCGCGCGCGGTCCTGGGTGCGGACACCGTGCCGCGGTACTCGCGCGAGCTGCCCGCCGGCGGCCCCGCCCGGCGCCGGCTGTCCGGGTGGGAGCCCGGCGATGGCCCCGTCGCCGCCGTGTACCTCCCGGCGTGCGTCAACAGCATGTTCGGAGCGCCGGAGGACGCGAACGGCGAGGCGGTCGGCGTCACGACCGCGCTCTCCCGCCTGATCGCGCGGGCCGGACTGCACGTGCTGGTGCCGCGGGGGATCGAGTCGGTCTGCTGCGGGACCCCGTGGTCGTCGAAGGGCTTCGCCGGCGGTCGCGAGGCGATGGGCCGCCGCGTCGTCGAGCTCGTCCGCGACGCGGTCGGCGACCGCGACATCCCGGTGATCAGCGACGCGACGAGCTGCACCGAGGGATTCGCGGCGCTGCTGTCCGCGGAAGGGTTCCGCGTCGAGGACGCCCTCACCTTCGCGCGGCGCGAGCTGCTGCCGCGCCTCCGGCCGGAGGTGACGATCGACACGCTCACCCTGCACCCCACCTGCTCGTCGCACCAGCTCGGCATCGACGACGACCTCCTCGCGATCGGCTCCGCCGTCGCGACGTCGGTCGTCGTCCCGCAGGACTGGGGCTGCTGCGGCTTCGCGGGCGACCGCGGGATGCTGCACCCGGAGCTCACCGCTGCGGCCACGGCGCCGGAGGCCGCGGCCGTCGCCGCCATCGACAGCGACGCGCACGCCTCCTGCAACCGCACCTGCGAGCTCGGCCTGGCCCGGGCGACCGGGCGGCCGTACCGCCACGTCCTCGAACTGCTCGAGGCGGCGACGCGGTCTGCCGGGGTCTAGCCCAGCCCGGCGACCTCCCGCGCGGCCTTCGTGAAGGTGCTGGTGACGGCGTCCGGTCCGTCCAGGTAGCCGCCGACGAGCGCCGCGTCGCGCAGCAGCACGAGGGTGCGGGCGCGCTCGGCAGCCTCCGGTCGACCGGCATTCGCGAGTGCGGCCTCCAGCGCGTCGCGGAACCACGCCCGGTGCGTCCGCACCAGTTGCCGCACGGGCGAGTCGGGATCGGGATACTCCGCGGAGGCGTTGATGAACGGGCAGCCCCGGGTGTGGTAGCGGAGGGCGTCCTCGGCGATGCCGGCGACGGCCATCTCGAGGTAGTGCTGCGGGCTCGTCGCGTGCTCCGCGGCCGCGCTGAAGTAGCCGCGGACCGTCTCGTCCTCCCGATTCAGGTAGGCCTCCACGAGTCCTTCCTTGCCCGCGAAGTGCCGGTAGAACGTGGCGCGGGTGACCTGGGCCTCGCTCAGGATGCGGTCGACGCCGACGCTGTTGATGCCGTCTCGGTAGAACAGCTCGGATGCGGTGCGCAGCAGGCGGTCGCGCGGCTCGGACACGCGCTGCTTCGGTTCGGTTGCGGAACTCACCCCGCCAGCATAGCAGAACGTTCTTTCTTTCAAATTCTTTCGTTTCTTGGTTGACAATCACGATCGCCATGCGCCAGGCTCTGGTAACAGAAAGAACGATCTTTCTCCCAACGGATCGCGACGGTGTCCCTCCTCGCAGCTCATCCGGTCAACCCAGGGACAGATTCGAGATCAGCAGATGTCAACACTCACCGTCGGCACCGAGAACGGCTCCCCCGTCGAGCTCCACTACGAGGTCCAGGGATCGGGCGCACCGGTCGTCCTCATCCACGGCTGGCCGCTCGACGGCCGGTCCTGGGAGAAGCAGGTCGCAGCGCTCGTCGCGGCCGGCTACCAGGCCATCACCTACGACCGTCGCGGCTTCGGCCAGTCGACGCCGACTTGGGACGGGCACGACTTCGACACCGTCGCCGCCGACCTCGACGCCCTGCTCACGCACCTCGGCCTGGAGGGCGTGACGCTCGTGGGCTTCTCCGCCGGAGGCGGAGCGGTCGCCCGCTACATCGGCAGCTACGGGACGGACCGGGTCGCCAAGGCGGTCCTCGCCAGCGCCGTCACCCCGTTCCTGTACGCCACCGAGGGCAACCCGGAGGGCGGCCTCGACGACGCGACGATCGGGCACTTCGAACGCGGGATCGCCGCCGACCGGGCCGACTTCGTCGATCACTTCCTCACCCTCTTCTATTCGACCGCCGACGGCCTGGCAGTCAGCGAGGCCCAGCGTCGCTACGGCCGCGCCCTCGCCGACATCGCCTCTCCGCGGGCCACCCTCGCCGGGGTGTCCGCCTTCGGCCGCACCGACTTCCGCGCCGACCTCGCGAAGTTCACCGTGCCGACGCTCGTCATCCACGGCGACGCCGACCAGGTCGTCCCGTTCGGCATCAGCGGCCGCCGCTCCGCCGCGTCGATCCCCGGCAGCGAGCTCGTCGTCATCGAAGGCGGCCCGCACGGGATCAACGTCTCGCACGCCGACCAGTTCAACGCCGCACTCCTCACCTTCCTCGCCCGCTGACCCTCTCCACACCCACCAACCGGCGCTTCGTCGCCTCGAAAGGAAATCCCATGTCCACCACCCGCACCACGCTCCGCACCGCCGGCATCGTGGCGGCCGCCGTCCTCACGCTCGGCCTCGCCATCCCGGCCGCGGCCTCCGCCGCCACCCCGGCGCCGGCGACCGGCTCCCCTTCGGCGAAGCCCACCATCGTACTCGTGCACGGCGCCTGGGCCGACGCCTCCAGCTTCGCCCCGGTCACCGCGCGCCTCCAGCAGGACGGCTACACCGTGCTCAGCGCGCCGAACCCGCTGCGCGGCCTCTCCACCGACGCCGCCTCCGTGGCCGCGTTCGTCAACCAGGCCACGACCGGCCCCGTGGTGCTGGTCGGCCACTCCTACGGCGGCAGCGTGATCACCGCCGCCGCGACCGCCACCCCGCGGGTCACCCAGCTGGTCTACGTCGACGCCTTCGCGCCGGCCACGGGCGAGTCCGTCGTGAGCCTCAGCACCGGCTCCGGCTCGGCGCTCGACACCGACCCGACCCGCGTGTTCGACGCCGTCCAGGACCCGAACCTGCCCACCGGCGACCCGGACCTGTACGTGAAGCGCGACCAGTTCCGCAGCATCTTCGCCTCCCACCTCGACGCGCAGGACGCGGCCGTGCTCAGCGCCTCGCAGTCCCCCATCGCGGGCGGCGCGCTGCAGGAGACCCTCACCGGCGCCCCCGCCTGGGCGACCATCCCGAGCTGGTTCGTGATCGGCACGGACGACAAGGTCATCCCGCAGGCCGGCCAGGTCGCCATGGCGAACCGCGCCCACGGCCGGATCACGACCGTCAAGGCCGACCACCTCTCGATGCTCGAGCAGCCCGGCCAGATCACCCAGGTGATCGAGAAGGCGGCTCGCAGCAAGTAGGGAGCTCGCAGAGTGCGCCGAGTGCGCGAAGAGGGGCCGGGCGAGACTGTCGTCCGGCCCTCTTCGCACCTGCTGCCTTGACATCCCTCCCCGCCCACTGCTGTAATGTCTAAACACCGATTAACCATTACACAGGAGCACCCCATGACAAAGCTCGGTTATGACGTCTTCGTGTCCGACGGCCCCGCTCGCGCGGGCGACCTGCGGATGCCGGACGGGAGTCCGCTGTTCTGGAACCCGCTCAGCACGACTTTGATCTCCGGCGAGGAGTCCGCCGTCCTGGTCGATCCTCCGTTCACGTTGCAGCAGATCGACGCTGTGGCGGAGTGGATCCGGCAGTCGGGCAAGACGCTCACGCACATCTACGCGACGCACGGCCACGGCGACCACTGGTTCGGCGGCCCGGAGCTGATCCGGCGCTTCCCGACCGCGAAGCTCTACGCGACCACGGGCACCATCGAGCTGATGCGCAGCCAGGCGACCGTGGGCCGCGAGCAGCTCTGGGACGTCATCTTCCCCGGGCAGCTCCCCGACACCCCCGTGATCGCCGAGGAGGTCGGCCCGGACGGGTTCCAGCTCGAGGGCGAAGACCTCCTGCCGATCGAGGTGGGGCACACCGACACCGACAGCACCACGGTGCTTCACGTGCCGTCGCTGGGACTGGTCGTCGCCGGTGACAGCGTCTACAACGGCATCCATCAGTATCTGCTGGAGGGCGGCAACGGCGGGTTCCAGCACTGGCTCGACGCACTCGACCTGATCGACGGGCTGCACGCCCGGCACGTCGTGGCCGGCCACAAGAACCGCGACCTCCCCGACAGCCCCGAGGCGATCGGCGAGACGCGCCGCTACCTCCAGGATGTGGTGGCCCTCCTCGCCGAGAACGTGACGCCGCAGGAGTTCTTCGACGAGATGACCCGGCGGCACCCGGACCGGCGCAACCCGGGCCCGCTCTGGTACGGCGGTCTCGGCCTCCTCGGCGCGAACAGGGCGGCCACCTCGTGACGACGCCCGGAGCCACCGGGCGCTTCGGCGTGAACCTCGCACCGGGCGGGCTCGCGCTGGCCCAGCAGCTCGCCAACACCGTCGGCGTCGGCCAGGAGCCGGACCTGCTCGGTTCGGCGCCCGCCGCGCAGCACTGGCTCGAATCGGCCGGCGGCGATGGGCGGGCGCTGCACGACGCCGACCTCGAGCGGATGCGCTCCCTCCGGGCCGCGGTCCGCGCAGCGCTCGGCAGCGACGCGGACGACCGGGCGGATGCGGACGAGCAGGCGGCCGCGGAGCCGGTGCTGCGCCTCCGGATCGGAACCGGCGGGATCTCCTGGCAGTCCGGGAGCGACCCGGTGGACGCGCTGGAGTCGCGCGTGGCCTCGGCGCTCGTCGAGGCGCAGGCCCGCGGCG
Source organism: Leifsonia sp. Soil_N53 (assembly GCF_057655165.1). Lineage (NCBI taxonomy): Bacteria > Bacillati > Actinomycetota > Actinomycetes > Micrococcales > Microbacteriaceae > Leifsonia > Leifsonia sp. Soil_N53. Next base: position 289,150 of record NZ_JBDGMM010000063.1, on the reverse strand, counting down.
AGCTGTCACGGCTGAAGCTGTGCGCGAACCCCCGGTGCCGGGTGGCCTTCTTCGACGCGTCGAGGAACGGCGCGGGCCGCTGGCACTCCTCGGAGACCTGCGGCAACGCGGCACGGGTCCGCGCACACCGGGAGCGCAGCGCCGCCTCAATTAATTGATGTAGAAAAAAAACTGCTCTACGCTGGCTGATGCGGGCCGGACCACGGCGTCGTGAGAACACTGTCGACCGCTCAGGATGGCCATGACCGATCAGCCTTCGCCCACGCCCCTCCGACTCCGCTGGGACTCCCCCGCACGCCACTGGACGGAGTCGACTCCCGTCGGCAACGGCACGATCGGGGCGATGGTCTTCGGTGACGCCCGCGGGCGGCTCGCACTCAACGACTCCTCGGTGTGGTCGGGGACGCCGGACACCCCGGACGCGGCGCTGCGGTCGGTCGTGGCCGCCGGGGCGGGGCCGCAGCGGCTGGCCGACGTGCGCGAGGCGGTGGCGCACCGCGACGAGGAGCGCGCCGAGGCGCTGCTGCGCACCTTCGAAGGCCCGTGGAGTCAGGAGTTCCTCCCGCTCGGCGACCTGGACCTCGACCTGGGCCGCATCGACGACGACGGGTACGAGCGCGTGCTCGACCTGGAGTCCGCCGTGCTCACGGAGCGCTTCGGCTCCGGCGGGATCCCGGTCCGCCGCGTCACCTGGGCCTCCGCCACCGACGACGCCCTCTTCGTCGAACTGACTGCGGACGAGCCGCTGGATCTGGTCGCCCGGTTCCAGTCGTCGCTCCGAACGATCGGCCGCGCCGCGGACGGATCCGTCCTGAGCGCCCTGCTCGAATCCCCCGTCGACGGCGCACCGGCGCACGAGCCCGCTGCGACGGCGCACCGCTGGGACGACAGCGATCCGGCCACGCGATCCTTCGACCCGATCGCCGCCGTCGCCGTCGCGGTGCACGCCGACGGCTCCACCACGGCGGCCGGCGACGCCCTCCGCGTCGCCGGGGCCCGGCACATCCTCATCGCCGTCACCACGGAGACCAACGCCCGGCGGTGGTGGCAGGACCGCGCCGCGCTGGGCAGGGACGCCCTGCACGACGCCGCCCGCAGCCGCGCCGGCCGGCTCGCGGAAGAGCCGGCGGGGGCGTTGCGCCTGCGCCATGTCGCTGCGGCGGCCGCGACGCTCGGCGGTTCACGTCTCGTCGTCGGGACTGCCGGCGCGGCCCCCGTCGACGTGGCCGCGCTGCTGTCGTCGGGCGACGACCGCGCGCTCGCGGGCGTTCTGTACGCGTTCGGGCGCTATCTGCTGTTCTCGTCGTCCCGCGCGGGCTCCCCGCCGGCGAACCTGCAGGGCATCTGGAACGCGTCGATGCGGCCGGCCTGGTCCTCGAACTACACGATCAACATCAACACCGAGATGAACTACTGGCTCGCGGAGCGCACCGGACTCGGCGAGCAGCACACCCCGCTGCTCGACCTGATCGCGCGGCTCTCCCGCACCGGCGAGGGCGTCGCCCGCGAGCTCTACGGCGCGCGCGGCTGGGTGGCCCATCACAACACCGACCCGTGGGGGTACGCGCTGCCGGCGGGGGCCGGCCACGGTGCGGCGTCGTGGGCCTTCTGGCCGATGGGCGGGCTCTGGCTCTGCGACCACCTCTGGCAGCGCTGGGAGTACGGCCGCGATCGCGCCGAGCTGGCGGAGCGCACCCTCCCGATCCTCCGCGGCGCCAGCGGCTTCGCGCTCGACTGGCTCGTGCGCTCGCCGGACGGCACGCTCGGCACCTCGCCGTCCACCTCGCCGGAGAACTCGTTCCGGCGGCCGGACGGCTCCACCGGGACCATCAGCACGTCGAGCACGATGGATCTCACCCTGATCCGGGTCACGCTGGAGCGCACCCTCGCCGCGTCGGCCCTGCTCGGCGAGCCCGCGGACGACCCGCTGCTTCTGGAGGCGGCCGCGGCGCTGGCGCAGCTCCGGAAGCCCGCCATCGCCGAGGACGGCACGGTGAGCGAATGGGGCGAGGAGGCCTCCTCGCAGGATCCGCACCATCGCCACCTGTCCCACCTCGTCGGGCTGTTCCCGCTGAACGAGATCGACCCCGAGCGGACTCCGGAGCTCGCGGCCGCGGCCCGGCGGACGCTCGACGCCCGCGGCCCCGGGGCGATGGGCTGGTCGTGGGCGTGGAAGATCGCGCTCCGCGCCCGCCTCGGCGACGGCGACGCGGCGCTCTCCCTGTTCCGTGAGGCCACCCGTCCCTACACCGCCGACCCCGACGTCGACGTCCCCGCGGACGGCTCCGAATGGGGCGGGCTGCTGCCCAACCTGTTCTCGACGCACCCGCCTGTCCAGCTCGACGGCGACTTCGGCTTCACGGCGGCTCTCGCCGAACTGCTGGTGGGCTCGGGGACGGGCACGGCCGACGACCCGCTGCGCCTCCTCCCCGCGCTGCCGGCCGAGTGGCCGGACGGCGCGATCACCGGCGTCCGCACCCGGGGCGGCGTGGCCGTCGACCTCGACTGGCGGCAGGGCCGCCCGAGCCGGCTCACGCTGAGGGACGCCACCGGCGCGGCCGGCCCCACCGTCACCGTCGCCTTCGGCGGCGAGCGCGTCGTGGTCCCGGTCGACGGCCGCGCACACGACCTCGACGAATTCTGACGCGAAAAGAACTCTGGCCGAGCCCCATCGCGGGGCTCGGCCAGAGTTCTGTGCCGGCGCCGGCTACTGCTTCGACTTGTCGTACGCCGTCTGAAGCGTGCTCAGGTAGGTCTTCAGGCCGAGGCCGTCGAAGCCCTTCACGTACGAGTCCCAATCGGTGTCGATGTTCTTCGAACCGGTGATGAACGCCAGGGCGTTCTGGGTCACGTAGTTGTCGATGTTCGTCTGCTGCGTCGCGACCTGCGTGGCCTTGGCCGGGTCGGGCCAGACCCGCCACGACGGGTAGATCGCGCTGGTGTCCTCGTGGCCCTTGTACAGCTGGGTGGCCTCGAAGAGCCGGCGCTCGTAGCCGGACGGGTCGTAGATGTCGGTCGGCTCGACCTGCGCTCCGCGGAACGCCTCGTTCTGGTTGTAGGTCGAGAGGGCGCCCCACTGCACGGCGTTCGCCTGGTCCTGGTCGAGCTGGAGGTTCTCGAAGAGCGGCTTCACGTCGGGGTCGAGCGCCTTCTCACCTGCCGTGGCCTTCGCCCAGCCCTTGCCCTCCGGGCCGAAGTTGCCGTCGAGCTGCCCCTGCTCCGTGAACAGGTAGTCGATCAGCTTGATGGCCGCGACCTGGTCGTTCTTCGACGCCTTGTTCGTCAGCAGGAACGTGGCGCCGGGGACGCTGCCGTAGGCGTAGGTCGCGTAGTTCGCGCCCTTCGGGCCGGTCAGCGGCGGCACGGCGTCGTACTGCTTGTCCCGGCTGTCCTTGGCGCCGGGGCTCACGAAGATGTACGGGTGCAGGGCGCTCGCGCTGCCCAGCAGCACCGGTCCGGCGTTGTTGCCCTCCTGGGCGAGCGCCGCGGGGTTCTGCGTGAACGCGCCCTTGTCGATCAGTCCGGCATCCCACAGCGACTTGATGTACTTGAGCCCCTGCCGCCAGCCGTCCTTGTTCGCCTGGATGTCGACCTTGCCCTTGTTGAGCACCGTCGTGGACTGGATGCCCTTGTCCGGGTTCTGCGGGTCGTAGATGAAGGCGTTCATGAAGTACGGGATCAACGTGTCGTGCGAGTCGCCGCTGAGCGGGATCTCGTCCTGCTTGCCGTCGCCGTTGGGGTCGTCGTTCTTGAAGGCCTGGAGGACCTTGGTCATGTCCGCCGTCGTCTTGGGCATCGACAGGCCGAGCTTCTTGAGCCAGTCGGTGTTCAGCCACAGCTTGGACGGGTACTGGATGTGCAGCGTCTCGGCCAGCTGCGGGAGCCCGTAGATCTTGCCGTCGGGGGAGGTGGCCATCGCCTTGTAGTCCGCGTTGGTGTCGAGCACCTTCTGGATGTCGGGCGCGTACTGCTTGATGAGGTCGTTCAGCGGCACGGCCACGCCCTGCTGCGCCAGCTTCTCCACATCCACCTGGTTGAACTGGTCCACCCACGGGATGAGCAGGAACATGTCCGGGTAGTCGCCGCTGGCCATCAGGGTCTGCCGCTTCTCCGGCGCCACCGACGAGTCCTGCGTCGTGGTCTGCCAGCTGAAGTCGATGTTGAACTTCTTGGCGACCTCCTTGGTGAAGGCGTTCGTGGCGAGGTCCTGGCCGGTGCCCTGCTGGGCGAAGACGCTCAGGTGGGCCGTTCCGCCGATCTTGTCGTCGGCGCTCGACGTCGGGGCGCTGGTGCAGGCGGTGACGGCGAACAACGCGGCGCCGCTCACCGCGACAGTGAGCGCACGCGTCAGCCGGCGGCGCCGGCCGGTCGTGCTGAGAGTGGTGGACAACATTCGGTCTTTCCTCCTTTGGAAAGGGGTTGCGTGAGGGGAGGTGCTGAGGTGCGGGAGGTGCGGTGGTGCGGGTGATGGCGGAGGTGCCCGGGCGGGGTCAGCCCTTGACGGACCCGATGAGCACTCCCTTGTTGAAGTAGCGCGCGACGAACGGGTAGATGATCAGCACGGGCACGCTCGTGATGACGATGAGCGCGTACTTGAGCAGGTTGACGAGCTCCTGGTTCTGCGCCTGGGCGGCCAGATCGTTCGTCCCGCCGTTCGTCGCGTTGAGCACGAGGATGTTGCGCAGCACGAGCTGCAACGGGAACAGGTCGGAGCTCTTCAGATACAGCAGCGCGTCGAAGTAGCCGTTCCACTGGCCGATCGCGTACATCAGCGCGATGACGGCGATCAGCGGCTTCGAGAGCGGCAGCACGACGGTCCAGAGGAAGCGCAGGTCGCCCGCGCCGTCGAGTGATGCGGCCTCGACGAGCTCCTCGGGTATCGCCGAGCGGAAGAAGGTCCGGGCGATGATGACCTGCCAGACCGCGACCGCCTGCGGCAGCAGCAGCGCCCAGCGGGTGTCGAGCAGCCCGAGGTGCTGGACGACCATGTAGGTCGGGATCAGGCCGCCGCTGAACAGCATGGTGAACAGCAGGGCCGACATGATCACGTTGCGTCCCATGAACGTCCGGCGCGAGAGCGGCCACGCGATGCAGACCGTCAGCGTGGTGCTGATCAGCGTCCCGGCGATCATGTAGAACAGCGAGTTGGCGTAGCCCAGCAGGACCTGCGGGTCGGACAGCACCGTCTGGTAGCCCTTGAGCGTGAAGTCCACGGGCCAGAGGAACACCTCGCCGGCCGTCACGGCGTGCGGCGACGAGAAGGAGCTGGCGAGGATGAACAGCAGCGGCAGGACCACGACCAGGACGCCCAAGGTCAGCCCGAGGTAGATGACGATCAGGAGGGCCCGGTCGGAGGGCGACTCCCGGATCCGGCGGGGCTTCCTGCGGGCCGTCGTGAGCCGGACCCGCCCGCGCTCGGCGGGGCGATCGACGGCTACCACAGTCCGCTCCCGGTCAGACGGCGCGCCACCCAGTTGACGGCGAGCAGCAGGGCGACGTTGACGACGGAGTTGAACAAGCCGACGGCCGTCGCCGTGCCGAAGTCGGCGTTCAGGATGCCCAGCTTGTAGACGTAGGTCGCGATGATCTCGGACTGGCCGAGGTTGAGCGGGTTCTGCAGCAGGTAGACCTTCTCGAACCCGATCGTCATGATGTTGCCGACGCTCAGGATCAGCACGATCATCGCCGTCGGCATGATGCCGGGGATGTCGACGTGCCAGATCTTGCGGAGCCGGGAGGCGCCGTCCACGCGGGCCGCCTCGTAGAGCGACGGGTCGATCCCGGAGAGCGCCGCCATGTAGATCACGGCGGAGTAGCCCGCGGTCTGCCAGACATCGGACAACACGTAGATGTGCCGGAAGTAGTCCGGGTCGCCCAGGAAGTCGGGCGCCGGCACGCCGAAGAAGCCGAACACCTGGCTGATGACGCCCAGCCGGGGCGCCATCATCAGGATCAGCATCGAGACCACGACGACGGTCGAGATGAAGTAGGGCGCGTAGGTGACCATCTGGACGGTCTTCTGGAACCAGCGGTGCCGGACCTCGTTGAGCGCGAGGGCGAGGATGATCGGGACCGGGAAGCTCGCCAGCACCGCGTAGCCCGAGAGGAGCAGCGTGTTCCTGATGAGGTTCGGGAACTCCGGGTTCTGGAGCATCATCTCGAAGTTCGTCCAGCCGACCCACGGGCTCCCCCAGACGCCGAGCACCGGGCTGTAGTCCTTGAAGGCGATGACCGCGTTGGAAATGGGCACGTACTTGAAGATCACGAAGTACGCCAGCGGCAGGATGGTCAGCAGGTAGAGCTGCCAGTGCCGTCGCAGTGCGATCCGCCAGCGCTGGCCGAGGGTCCTGCGGCGGCGGGGCGTCCGGGGCGCCGAAGCCGCCTCCGGCGTCCGCACGGGCGGCGCGGCTGTCATCACGGGTGGTGCGGCTGTCATGCGCATTCCGTCCGCTGTCTCAACTTCGTCATCGAAGACTCCCAACAGATCACGATTCGAATCCGCGCCTCTGGCCGGGAGGTCGTCCGGCTCGGATTGCCTAAAGCAAAGCCTATTTCTTTGCCGTTGTCAAATAATTATGACGAAGCCGTCGGAGACGGAAGCTCCTCGTCGCGATAACCCTTGCCAACACTACGCTCGCAGGCAATCCGGTTAGGACACGACAGAAAGAAGATAGGCCGATGCGTTACGCTGAAGGGGTGACCACTACCCTGCCCGAAAGCGTCGCACGCCGGCCTGAACTGGGCACGGCGACGTCGGTCGACATCTTCACGCGGATCATCATGCACGGCCCCGTGAGCCGGCTCGAGATCGGGCGCCTGACCGGGCTCTCGCAGGCGAAGGTAACCAAGACCGTGCGCCCGCTCATCGAGAGCGGCTACGTCACCGTGGGCGAGCACGCGGAGCACGCGTTCCCCGGCCGCCCCGTCCGCCCGCTGAGCGTGGTCCCGCGGTCGATGCTCGCCATCGGCGTCAAGGTCAACGCGGACGAGATCTTCGCCGTCACGGTCAGCCTGGGCAACGAAGTGCTCGGCTCGACCCGCCGGCGGCTCAAGAGCCACGACCCGGACAGCACCATCGCGGCGATCGTCGAATCGGTGACCACGCTGATCGACCAGCTCGGCGACGAGGCGGAGTGCCTGGCCGGCATCGGCGTCTCGGTCTCCGGCGACATCGACACCAGCACCGGGACCGTCCGGGACTCGCCGCTGCTCGACTGGAACCGGGTCCCGCTCGGCAGCCGGCTCGCCGAGCAGCTGGGGCTGCCGATCACCGTGGAGAACGACGTGCGAGCGCTCGCGAAGGCCGAGCACTGGTTCGGCGTCGGGAGCGACGCGGAGTCGTTCGCGATCATCACCATCGGAGCCGGGATCGGCTGCGGCATCTACGTCAACGGCGATGTCGTCGTCGGCGCCCACGGGGTCGCCGGCGAGATCGGCCACCTGCCGCTCGCGTCGTCGGACGCCGTCTGCGTCTGCGGTCGCCGCGGGTGCGTCGAGGCGGTCGCCTCGTCGAACGCCATCCGCGACGCGGTCCGCCGGGCGCATCACGATCCGGAGCTGACGCTCCCGGATGCCATCCGCCTCGCGCACGAGGGCGATCGGAGCGCCGTCGACGCGTTCGAACGCGCCGGGACCGCGATCGGCGCGGCCGTGGCGGCGACCGTGAACCTGTTCGGGCCGGAGGTCGTCGTCATCGCGGGCGAAGGGGTGATGGACTACGACCTCTACGAGCGCCGGTTCCGCGAGGAGTTCCTCGCGCACGCCTTCGGCGCCGCCGCCAACTGCCGCCTGGTCGTCCGGCGTCACACGTTCACCGACTGGGCGCGCGGCGCCGCGGTCTCCGCTCTACGCGCAGCGATCGACGTCTCCCCCGCGTCGCCGGTGGACTGACCCGGCGCGCGCCTCAGCTCGGCGCCGGCACGCCGGCGAACCGGTCGCGCAGCACGGCGAGCGCCCCGACCCGGTCGGCGGTGCCGCCGGCCTCGTGCCCGGCGCCCGGCCATTCGCGGTAGCGGACGGGCCCGGCATAGGCCGCAGCGGCCGCTGCCGCGGTCTCCGGCGGGCAGATGCCGTCGGCGAGCCCGGCGCTGATCCACCCCGGGGCGGTCGCGTTCCGCGCCGAGCTGACGCCGTCGACGTAGCTCAAAGTCTGCGCGACCCGCCCGGCATGCTCCGGATGCTCGGCGAGGTACCCGCGCAGTTCGACCCACGGCCCGGACGTGGCGAGCCGCAGAGCGGTCGGCGCATCGGTCAGGAAGGGCGACTGGGCGAGCACGGCCACGAGATCCGGCACCAGCGCGCCGACGCCGAGCGCGATCCCGCCGCCCTGGCTGTTCCCGATCATCGCCACGCGCGCCGGATCGACCTCGGGCAGCCTCCGCACGGCGTCCACCGCGCGTGCCGCGTCCACGAAGACCCCGCGGTAGTAGTACCGCCGGGGCTCCAGGATGTTCTCCAGCAGGTGCCCGATGCTGCCGCCGCCCTGCCGGTGGGTGTTCACGATCAGGTGCGCATACCCGGCCGACGACCAGGTCAGGTCGTCGATCGGATCGAGCCGCCCGGCGCCGTAGCCGTTCGCGTGGACCACGGCGGGCAGCGGACCGGTGCGCTCGCGCGGCAGCCGCAGCCAGCCCGTCACGAGCCGGCCGTCCGCGCCGGCGAAGCCGACGTCACGCACCTCGATCGTCGCGAGCCCGGTGTCCACGGCGGCGCTCGTGAATGCGAGGGGATGCGAGCGGGCTTCGTCGAGGGCCTCCGCCCAGTACGTCCGGTAGTCCTCCGGGGTGGGCAGCGGCCGGTCGCCGAGCGGCGAGGCGTCGGGCATCGGGGTCCTCTCTTCTGGATGTCGATTCTTCCGCATTCCGGTGCGGCAGGCGGGCCGGAGCGCTGCGCCCCGGCCCGCCCGTCGTTCACCGGACGGTGTAGCGGATGAGATCCGATCGCATCACACTTCCGGAGGCTTTCACAGCCATGAAGGTGTGCCGCCCGCCGGCGAGCCCGGAGGTGCTGAACACCAGCTGCTGGGTGCGGCGCGAATCGCTCGACGTGTCGACGCGCTTCACGCGCTTGCCGTCGATGTAGATGTCCACCAGTCCCTGGTCCGGTCCGGTCGCCGTGATCCAGTCGACTCCCGTGCCGTCGAACGTGTACGACACCGAGGCGCCGTTCGCCGTCGTCGCGTGGACGTCGTCCAGCGCGTCGCCGCGGAAGGCCACGTCGATCGTGTCCGATCCGACCGGCAGCGTCGCCAGGAACGAGGCGTTCAGCGTCACGACCGCGCCGTTCAGCGTGAAGTCGGTCCCCTTCTTCAGCGCGGCGCCCTGGTACGAGATCCCGGCGAGCTCACCCGGGTCGCGCAGCAGCGTGAACGTCGCGGCCGCCGGGGCCTTGTCGTCGAACGACACGGTCGCGGGATCGAACAGGCCGGCCTGCACCACATCGAGGCGGTCGAGCAGCATGAACTGCCCGGACTTCATGACGACCTTCAGCGTGTGCTGACCGTCGGTGAGGCCGGTCGTGGAGAACACGGCCTGCTGCGGCACGTGCGGATGGCTGGCATCGCTGGACGCGTTGACCGTCTTGACGAAGCTGCCGTCGATGTAGACATCGGCGTCGCCCTCCGAGGAGTCGATCTCGGTGAGGTACGAGATGCCCGTCCCTGTGAAGGAGTACGAGAACGAGTCGCCGGCATGCTCCGTCCAGTGCACGCCGTCCTGGTAGTCGCCGAGGCCGCGGCCCGCGCTGTTGTTCCACGTGCCGGTGTACGCGATCGCCTGGTCGGTGTCGTCGACCGTGATCGTCCGGTCCGGGCCGGAGGTGGACGGCGGAGCGGGCGTCCCCGTGTCGGTGACGGTCACTCCCAGCCCCTGCGACGCGGCCGCGACCTCGTTGCCGCCGTTGCGCGCCCAGTCGCCGCCGTAGCGGACCCGCAGGGCGTCGTCGTTGACCGCGACGGTCGTGCCGCGCTCCGGTGTCACCTTCAGCAGCCGCACGCCGTGGACCGGGATGTCGGACGCCGTGAAGGACTTCGCCGACCGGCCCAGCTCCTTGTGGCTCCACAGGTCGCGCACCGTAGCGCGGCCGGTCAGGCCGAGGTCCGACCAGTTCGCGGTGATGTCGCTCTCGGTCTGCCCGAGGTTGAACAGGGCGACCGCGTAGCTGCCGTCGGGCTCGAGCGTGTACCAGACCTGCCGCGGCGTCGACGTCGAGACGGGCCGGGCCGGCGTCCCGGCCTGGTCGACGGCGATCACCTCGGGGTTGGTGAGCAGGCTGAGACCGTACGAGTCGAGGTTCGTCAGGTCGTTCCCGGTCGACAGCGGCGCCGCCGACATGGCCCACAGGGTCATCGCGGTCTGCCGCTCGTCGCGGGTGAGACCGTCCATCTTGCCGTTGCCGATATCGAGGGAGTCCAGGTCGTTCCAGCCTCCGTCGCCGCCGTTGCGCCACCAGGTGGCGACGTCGGGGAAGAGCCGCGCGATGTTGTCCCACTTGGTGAGCGCGACGCCCTGGCAGTAGCACTCCACGTCCCAGTCGACCCGCCAGCCGTCGGCCTTGGAGCGCCAGTAGTCGGCGTACTTCGGGTCGAGCGCCCAGGAGAGCTCGAACCAGATCTTGTGCGCCTTCAGCGCCGTCGACCAGGCCGAGACGTCGCCTCGCGCGTCGACGGACAGGTCGGTGATGCCCGAGCCCGGCGTGACGCTGTCGAACTTGACGAAATCGACGCCCCACTTCGCGAGCAGGTCGGCGATCGAGTCGATGTACTTCTGCGAGCACGGGTTCGAGAAGTCGATCGCGTAGCCGATCTTCCAGTAGTCGGAGGCCTGCACGGGCTGCTTCACGATGTCGTGCGTGCTGCAGCCGGGCGCACCCGCGATCGGGAGGCCGGCGTTGTACACGGCGGGCGAGATGCCGGGGATCATGTACACCCCGAACTTCTGCCCGTTGGCGTGCACGTGGTCGATCACGGTCTGGAAGCCCTGCGGGTACAGCGTGGCGCTCGGCACCGGGCGGCCGTTCGCGTCGACGCCGTCGTTCCAGCCGGCGTCGACGTTGATGTGGTCGTACCCGGCCTTCTTCAGCTTCGCGCGCATCGCGTCCGACTGCGCCATGATCTGCGCACCGGTGATCCACTTCGAGTCGCCGCTGTAGACCTGCATGCTGTAGCTGCTCCATCCCATGTAGGGACGGACCGCCCAGGGGTCCGCCGTGGAGGCGGCCGGCTGGATCGGGTCGGGCACGGGGACGGAGGTCGCCTTCGGGGCCGGGGTGGCGGCCGGCGTCGGCGTCCCCGCGGTCGCGGCCGGTGTCGCTGTCGGTGTCGCTGTCGGCGGCGCGCTCGCGGTCGCCGACGCGGTCGGCGTGGGCGTCGGGGTGTTCGCCGAGGCCGTCACGGGGGCGGCGGCCAGGAGGCCGATCGCCACCGCGACGGCACTGACGATCCCCACGGATCGTCCGGCCCTCATGTGTCGTGTCATCGTTCCCTCTCTTTGTTGCCCCGCGGCGTCGATGCCGTCGGGCGCGTCAGCGGACTGAGCAGCGGCGGAATGACCGCCGTGCGCGCGTCATGCGGCGCGCACGACGTCGAAGACCATCGCCTGTTGCGGGTTCAGCGTCGGCAGCGGCACGCCCGCCACGGCGAGCACCGCGCCGGGGAGCTCGGCCCCGGCCTCCCCGAGCGCAGCGGCCAGCCACGCGGGGTCGACGCTCTCGTGCCTGCTGGCGTCGCCCAGCTCGGTGCGGACGCGCACGACGTAGCGGGCGCGGGGATCGATCCCGGGGAAGCGGACCCGGCCGGACTGGCCCGACTCGCTCGTCGCCAGCCGCGACCAGGTGTAGAGCGCGCGGCCGCCGTCCTGCGCGACGATCCCGGTGAGCACGCTCGCCTCGTCTGCGAGGTCGCCGTTGACGACGCGACCGGAGTGGATCAGGCCGCGCAGCTCGCGGTAGGTCGCGCCCCAGGCCGCGATGACGCCGAGCTCCTCGTCGTCCACGTCGGTGAGGTCGCACTCGATCCCGGCGTGCGCCGTCAGCGACGTGGCCAGCCGGAACGACAGGTCGGTGCGCCGCGACGTGGTGTGCGCCTGCTGTGGGCCGAGGTGCGAGCCGATCAGCTCGGGCGGGACGAGCATCCGGGTCCAGCGCTCGATCTGCAGGCGCTCGACCGGATCGTTGCAGTCGGAGGCCCACAGGCGTTCCGTGCGGTCCAGGATCCCGAGGTCGATCCGCCCTCCGCCTCCCGAGCAGGTCTCGATCTCGAGCCCGGGATGGCGCCGGTGCAGCTCGTCGAGCATCCGGTAGAGCGCCAGCGTCTGCTCCCTGACCACCGGGCGGTCGCCTCCGGCCCGCCGGCCGACCGGCTCGACGAGGTCGCGGTTGTGGTCCCACTTGATGTAGTCGACGCCGTACTCGGCGACGAGGGCGCTCACCCGGCCGAGCACGTGCTCCCAGGCGTCCGGGCGGCCGATGTCCAGCACGTACTGGTGCCGGGCGGGCGCACCGAGCCCCTGCTGCGGCCCCAGGATCCAGTCGGGATGCCGCCGGGCGAGCTCGGAGTCGAGGCTGATCATCTCCGGCTCGAACCACAGCCCGAACTGCATGCCGTGCCCGTGGACGAGGTCGACGAGCGGGCTGAGCCCGTCGGGCCAGACGTCGCCGTCGACGGCCCAGTCCCCGAGACCGGCGCGATCGTGCCTCCGGCCCTCGAACCAGCCGTCGTCGAGCACGACCCGCTCCACGCCCACGCGGGCGGCACGGTCGACCAGCTCGGTCAGCCGGGTGAGGTCGTGGTCGAAGTAGACCGCCTCCCAGGTGTTGAGGGTCAGCGGCCGCGGCGACGACGGATGCCCCGGCCGGGCGCGGAGCCGCTCGTGCAGCCGCCGCGCGATCCCGTCCATCCCGTCGCCGCTCCAGACGAACAGCGCGGTCGGGGCCTCGTAGCGGTCGCCGTCGGCGAGGATGACCTCGCCCTGGCGCAGGTTCTCGCCTGCGCCCAGCACGGAGGACAGCGCGCCGGCCCCCTCGGGAAGGCGCTCGACCAGGTACTCCGCGTCGCCGCTCCAGGCCAGGTGCACGGCCCACGCCTCCCCGCGCTGGAACCCGAGGTCCTTGGTGCCGGCGGCGACCAGGAACGGGGCGTCGTGGCCCGGCTTGCCCCGCCGGGCCCGCCGCACGTGGCTGCCGAACTGCAGCGCCGCGTGCTGCGGCGACCGTTCGCGGCACCACTTGCCGGTGAAGTCGAGGATCTCCGTCGCCCGTTCGGGCAGGGGAAGGAGCGCCCGGAGGCCGCCCAGCGTGTACGGTGCGGACGCCGCGCCGAGCGAGGCATCCCGCTCGATCGCCAGGTCCAGTGACAGCACCCCGTGCGGGTCGAGCTCCAACGTGATGCGGCTGCGCGTCGCGGTCACGGCATCCACGAGCTGGAAGACCAGCCGGCCCCCGCGGTCGCCCCGCGGCTCGTGGCGGGCGGACACCAGCTCGGGGCGGGGAGTCGTCGCCGTCCCGTCGGCGTGCCCCTCCTGGGCGGGGGTGCCCGGCCAGCCCTCGTGCTCGGTGGGCCAGAGGCTGAAGGCGCGCGCCCGGTCCGGCGAGTTGTTCAGCACGGCCGCCTCGCTGCTCGACCGCAGCGCCTCGAGCGCGTCCTCGCCGAGCGCGCCGAGGTCGGCGCCCCAGTGCAGGACCCGCGGGACCGGTCCTGTCGTATCGACGGCGAGCGAGACTCCCGCGGCGTGCAGAGCGACTACGGCGGCTGTGCCGTCGACCATGAAGAACTCCCAAAGAACTAATTACTTGACAGTGTCAATAAACCACGGCCGGGCGCTGCACCGCAACAATCGCGGCCAACTTCGCCGATCACGGGTCGATCGCGGTCGCCTCCGGAGCGCTATTTTTCACGCCGTGCTGTTCTTTGCTTCCTATAGGAAATAGCAATAAGCTGGACCCGGGCGACGGATGCCCCGGTGAAAGGACCCCCATGCGTTTCATGCGACTCGGCGCCGTCGGCGCGGAGATCCCGGCCGTGAGCGACGGCGAGGCGGTGTGGGACCTGCGCCCGCTGACCGCCGACATCGACGGCGCGTTCCTCGCCGCCGACGGACTGGCGCGGGCCGAGGCCGCAGCGCTCGCGGGCGAGCTGCCCGAGCTCGACCCGGCCGGCCTGCGCATCGGCGCCCCGATCGCCCGCCCCCAGGCGGTCATCTGCATCGGGATGAACTACGCGGCGCACGCCCGGGAGTCCGGCTCCGAGCCGCCGAGCGACATCGTCGTGTTCTACAAGCACCCCAACACGGTTGTCGGGCCGAACGACGACATCCTGCTGCCGCCCGGCTCGACGACGACCGACTGGGAGGTCGAGCTCGCCGCCGTCATCGGCACCCGCGCCCGCTACCTCTCGTCGCCCGAGGAGGCGCTGGCGCACATCGCCGGCTTCGCCGTCGCGAACGACGTGTCCGAGCGCGAGTACCAGCTGCAGCGCTCGCTCGGGCAGTGGAGCAAGGGCAAGAGCTTCGAGACCTTCAACCCGCTGGGCCCGTGGCTCGTGCCGACCGCGCAGGTCGGCGACGGGTCGGGCCTGCGGATCTGGTCGACCGTCAACGGCGAGCCCCGTCAGGACTCCTCGACCTCCGACCTCATCTTCGGCGTCGCCGAGATCGTCTACCGGCTCTCCCAGTTCACGGTCCTGGAGCCCGGCGACCTCATCAACACCGGCACGCCCGAGGGGGTCGGCCTCTCCGGCCGCTTCCCGTACCTCGGCGCCGGCGACGAGGTCAGGCTCGGCATCGACGGTCTCGGCGAGCAGCTCGCCACCGTGCGCCCCACCCCCTGACCCCAGCCATCGCTTCCGGAGTTGTGTACGCCGGGCACGGCGTGTCGCGTGCACAACTCCGGAAGCGATAGGGGCCTCACACTAAGGAGACGACGTTGTCCGAATTCGATGGGCTCGTGGCTGTGGTCACCGGCGGCGCATCCGGCCTCGGGAAGGCGATCGCGGATGAGCTGGCCGCACAGGGCGCACGTGTCTACGCGCTCGACCTGAACGTGGCCGCCGTCGCGGCGCCGCACACAGGCGTCCGCTGCGACATCGGCGACGACGAGAGCGTGCGCTCCGCGATCGCCGAGGTGATCGCCGACGCCGGGCGCCTGGACGTCGTGATCGCGAACGCCGGCATCGGCGCGCAGGGCGACGTGGAGGCCAACGACGACGCCGAGTGGACGCGTGTCCTCAACGTCAACGTCATCGGCTCGGCCCGGACGATCCGGCACGCGATGCCGCACCTCAAGCAGTCACCGGCTCCGGCCGTCGTGCTCACGAGCTCGATCGCCGCCGCGGCCGGCCTCCCCCAGCGCGTGCTGTACTCGGCGTCCAAGGGCGCGATCTCGGCCATGACCCTCGCCATCGCGGCGGACTGCCTGCCACTCGGGATCCGCGTGAACGCGGTCTCCCCCGGCACTGCCGACACCCCGTGGGTCGGCCGCCTGCTCGACAGCGCCGCCGACCCCGACGCCGAGCGCGCCGCCCTCGCGGCCCGCCAGCCCAGCGGCCGGCTCGTGCAGCCGCAGGAGGTCGCGGACGCCGTCGCCTACCTGGCGTCGCCGCGCTCCGCGTCCACGAACGGCGTCATCCTCGCCGTCGACGGCGGCATGTACTCCCTCCGCCCCCGCCGCTGACACCCGCGACAACCGCCGAGGGGCACCGTCAGGTCAGGATGACGGGACGAACCGGTGGGTGTCCAGAGACGTGCGCAGCATCTCCATGCCGATGCCCGGGGCGAGCGGGGCGCGGTAGCGGCCGCCGGCCAGCTCGACCGGCGCGACGAAGTGCTCGTGCAGGTGCTTGGTGTACTCGATCATCCGGCCCTCCTGGGTGCCGGTGACCGCCACGAAGTCGAACATGGAGAAGTGCTGCACCGCCTCGCAGAGCCCGACGCCCCCGGCGTGCGGGCACACCGGGACGCCGAACTTCGCCGCCAGCAGCAGGATGGCGATGTTCTCGTTCACGCCGGCGACGCGGGTCGAGTCGATCTGCACGATCGCGGCGCCCTCGGCCTGCAGGAGCTGCTTGAAGAGCACCCGGCTCATGCCGTGCTCGCCGGTCGCGATGGGCACCGGCGCCACCGCGCGCGCGATCGCGGCGTGCGCGAGGATGTCGTCGGGGCTGGTCGGCTCCTCGACCCAGGCGAGGTCGAAGGGCTCGAGTGCGCTGATCCAGTCGATCGCCTGGTCACGGTCCCAGCGCTGGTTGGCGTCGATGGCGATGCGGATGTCCGGGCCGACCTCCTCGCGCGCGATGCGCAGGCGGCGGATGTCGTCCTCCAGCCGGTCGCCGACCTTGAGCTTGATCTGCTGGAAGCCCTCGTCCACGGCCTCCCGCGCCAGCCGGCGCAGCTTGTCGTCCGAGTAGCCCAGCCAGCCCGGGGTCGTCGTGTAACCGGGATAGCCGGCGCTCAGCAGCTCGGCCTCCCTCGCCGCACGGCCGGGCTCGGCGGCGCGGAGGATGGCCAGCGCGTCCTCCTGGGTCAGCGCGTCGCTGAGGTAGCGGAAGTCGACCAGGCCGACCAGCTCCTCCGGCGTCATCCGCGCGAGGAGCTGCCACAGCGGGAGGCCCGCGCGCTTGGCCTTCAGGTCCCAGAACGCGTTGACCACGGCGCCGATGGCCATGTGCATGGCGCCCTTCTCCGGTCCGAGCCAGCGCAGCTGCGAGTCGTGGACGAACTCCCGCCAGAACCCGCCGAGGTCGTCGACGATCGCCTCGACGTCGCGGCCGATCACGCGGTGCGCCAGGGCCTCGATCGCCGCGACCTGGATGTCGTTGCCGCGGCCGATGGTGAAGACGAAGGCGTGGCCCTCCAGCCCGTCCGCAGCATCGGTGGTCACACGCAGGTAGGCGGCGGAGTAGTCGGGATCGGGGTTCATCGCGTCGGAGCCGTCCAGAAGGAGGGAGGTCTCGAAGCGCACGTCCACGGTCTCGAAGCCGGTCACGATACTCATAACCAACATCCTATTGGATATAGCAACCTCGACGCCAGTGTGAGACCCCTTACTCCTCGGTCGCCTCCATGCTCGCCGCGATGCGCGCGTACGACTTCTGGATGTGGTCGAGCATCGCCTGCTCGGCGCCCGCCGCATCCCCGGCCCGGAGCGCCGCCAGCACCGCCTCGTGCTCGCCGGAAGTCGCCTCGACCACGCCGTGCTGGAAGTAGATGCGGTACTGGTGCGTGTGCGCGCGCAGCCGGAAGATCGCGTCGGCGAGCAGGGCGTTGCCGGAGTGCAGCGCGATGAGCCGGTGGAACTCGGCGTCCTGGTAGGCGAAGTCCTTGTAGTCCTTGAACCGGTCCTCGCCGGCGTGCGCGACCGTCCCGCTGCGCTGCATGTCGTCGCAGATCCGCTGCAGCAGGTCCAGCGTCTCGGCGTCGATCCGGCCCGCTGCGCTGCGTGAGGCGTACGGTTCGAGCAGGCGCCGCATCTCGAACAGCTCGGCCAGGCCGTCCGCGTCGAGCAGCGGCGCGGCGGTGTAGCCCTTGAGCGCCTTCTTCACGACCAGCCCCTCGGACTCCAGGCGCGCGAGCGCCTCGCGCACCGGGGTCGGCGAGACGCCGAGCTGGCGCGCGATGCCGTCGATGCTGGCCCGGCTCCCCGGCTCGATCAGCTGGTCCATGAGCAGGCCGAGCACGGCGTCGTAGACGTCGTCGGCGAGCGCCCGGCGCGCGGGCAGGAAGTGTTCGCCGGCGGAAGGGTCGATGCTCATGTGCACATCCTAGGCGCGCGTGGCGGCAGGCTAGAGGAAAGAGGATGCAGGATCGGCGGCCGGCGTGAGCCCTTCGGCCGCCAGCTCCGCCCACAGCTCGTCCGGCACCGGCGGAGCGGCGAGCCCGGCGTTGCGGACGATCTGCTCCCCGCTCTCCGCGCCGAGCACGACGGTCGACACCGCCGGGTGCCGCAGCGGGAACTGGACGGCCAGCTGAGGGAGGACGACGCCGTACGGCGCCGCGACCTCGGCGATCCTGCGCGCGCGCTCGAGCAGCGCCGCCGGCGCCGCGCCGTAGTCGAAGGTCGCACCGGCGACCGGCCGGTCGGTCGCGAGGATGCCCGAGTTGAAGACGGCGGCGATCACCACGTCCACCCCCCGCTCCTGCGCCGCGGGCAGCAGGTCGGCGGCGGCCGTCCCGTCGAGCAGGGTGTAGCGCCCGGCGCACATGACGATGTCGAGGTCCGTGCGCCGCACGAAGCGCTCCAGCATCGCCGACTGGTTCATCCCGGCGCCGTACGACCGGATGACACCCTGCGACCGCAGCTCCTCCAGCGCCGGGAACGCGCCGTCGAGCGCCTCCCGCTCGTGCTCGTCGGGGTCGTGGACGAACAGGATGTCGATGCGGTCGAGGCCCAGCCGGTTCAGCGAGTCCTCGACTGACCGCAGCACGCCGTCGCGCGAGTAGTCGACGCGGCGTTTGCGCGTTGCGGGCACGTCGTACAGGTTGGCGATGTCGGTCTCGCCCGGCCGGTAGTCCGGATTCGGCTCGATGACGCGGCCGACCTTGGTCGACACGACGTAGTCGTCGCGCGGGAGGCCGCGCAGCCCCGCGCCGAGCCTCTCCTCGGCGAGGCCGAGGCCGTAGTGCGGGGCGACGTCGAAGTAGCGGATGCCGGCCTCCCACGCCGCGGGCACCACACCCGGCCAGACGTCGTCGGGTCGCGGGCTGTAGAGGTTCCCGAGCGCGGCGGCGCCGTAGCCGATCGGGCCGCGCGCCGCGCCGTCGTTCCCGGCGGCCATCAGGCCACCCGCCGGTCGTCGATCGCGTCGAAGTCCCACGCGATCCCGAGGCCGGGCGCGTCCGGCGCGACGCCGTGGCCGTCCCTGACCTCCAGCTCGCGCGTGGTCACGGCCCGCAGCTGCGGGATGTGCTCCAGGTACAGCGCATTGGGCACCGCGCAGCACAGCGAGACGTGCAGCTCCATGAGGAAGTGCGGTGCGACGGCGACGTTGAACGACTCGGCGAGGTGCGCGACCTTCAGCCACGGCGTGATGCCGCCGACGCGCGCGACGTCCACCTGCACGATGGAGGCCGCGCCGGACTGCAGGTACTCCCGGAAGTGCCCGACCGAGTACAGCGACTCCCCCACCGCGACCGGCAGCGTCGTCGACTGCGCGAGCCTGCGGTGCCCGGCCACGTCCTCGGCGGGCAGCGGCTCCTCGAACCAGAAGATGTCCAGCGGCTCGAACAGCGCCGCCCGCCGGATGGCCTCCGCCGCGGTCAGCGACTGGTTGGCGTCGACCATGATGTCCATGCCCGGACCGACCGCGTCGCGCACCGCGGCCAGGCGCGCGGCATCCTCGTGCCCGCGCGGCTTGCCGACCTTGATCTTCACGCCGGACAGCCCACGGCGCTGCGACTCGAGCGCCTGCGCCACGAGCTCGTCGGTGTCGTAGTGCAGCCAGCCGCCTTCGGTGTCGTACAGCGGGATGCTCGGCCGCGAGCCGCCCGCGGCGACCCAGAGCGGCAGCCCGGAGGCCGTGCAGCGCGCATCCCACACCGCGGTGTCCACTGCGGCGAGCGCGAGCGACGTGATCGCGCCGACCGTCGTGGCCCGCGTCGCCGAGAAGAGGGCGCGCCAGACGGCCTCGGGACGATGGACGTCCAGGCCGACCAGCACGTCGAGCAGGCAGGTGCGCAGCAGGCTCAGCACCGCCTCGCCGCCGGTCCCGATCGTGTAGCTGTAGCCGATGCCCTCCACGCCGCCGGCCGTGCGGAGCCGGACGAAGATCGTCTCCTGCTTGAGGAACGATTGCACGGCGTCGGTGCGGACGGACTCGACCTCGAGGTCGCTCAGCCATGCCTCGGCGCTGACGATGGTCCCGTCGACGGCGACGGCGACGGTGGGCGGGGCGATGGTCATGCGTCTCCTGCGTTGTCCGGAAGTCCTATTGCCTATAGGATATGTGTCGCGCGGACGATCCACAATCGTCCGCTGAGCGCAGGAGGAGCCATGACCGTCGACGCCCACCTCCATCTCTGGGACCTCGACCGGGTCGGCTACCCGTGGCTGACCGACGCGCTGGCGCCGATCAACCGCACCTTCACGATCGATGAGGTCCGCCCGCAGCTCGAGCAGGCCGGTGTCGACCGGGTGGTCCTGGTGCAGGCGGCCAACTCGCTGGAGGACTCCGCCGCGATGTTCTCGGTCGCGTCGCCGCTGATCGCGGGCGTCGTGGCCTGGATCGACCTGCTCGACCCGGCCGCCGCCGCCCGCCAGCTCGACGAGTGGTCCGCGCACGCGACGCTCGTCGGGGTGCGCCACCTCATCCACGACGAGCCGGATCCGGACTGGCTCGGCCGACCGGAGGTGCGCGCGTCCCTCGCGCTGCTTGCGGCGCGCGGGCTGACGTTCGACGCGATCGCCGTGCTCCCCCGCCACCTGGAGCACGTGCTCTCGCTCGCCGACGAGCTCCCGTCGCTGCGGCTCGTGGTCGATCATCTCGGCACGCCGCCGGTCGGGGCCCCGAGCGCCGAGCCCTGGTCCGGACTGATCTCCGCGCTCTCCCGCCGGGCGAACGTCTCGATCAAGCTCTCCGGGCTGACCACCCTCGGCGGCGGCTCGGACGCGGCGCGGCTGCAGCCGTACGTCGCCCACGCGCTCGACGCGTTCGGCGCCGAGCGCGTGCTCTACGGCGGCGACTGGCCCGTGTCGACGCTCGCCGGCACGTACGCCCGGACCATGGAGGTGACCCGGCAGCTCCTCGCGGGGCTGTCGCCCGAGGAGCGTGCGCACGTGCTCGGCGGCACCGCCGAACGCGTGTACCGCCTCACGTAGCGGGGACACGCCTCCGGCGGGTCAGCGCCGCCGGCGTGCCGCTTCGGCGAGCGCGGGCGGCGTCGCGTTGTAGCTGTCGTCGTTCAGCTCCGTGCCGGGCGGGACGATCGCGTCGATCCGGTCGAGCACGTCGTCCGGCAGCACCACGTCGGCCGCGGTCAGCAGCCCGTCGAGCTGCTCCTGGGTGCGCGGGCCGATGATCGCCGACGTGACGGCGGGATGCGAGGTCACGAACGCGATCGCCAGCTGCGGCATGGTCAGCCCGGCTTCCGTGGCGACCTGCTGCAGCTGGTCGAGGGCCCGGGCGCGCCGCTGGCCGGCCTCCGTCTCGGGGTCGTAGAGCGCGCCGCGCGACCGGGCGCGGTGACTCGTCTCGGGTCGCGGCCGCCCCGACAGCCAGCCGCCGTGCAGCGGGCTGTAGGTGAGCACGCCCATCCCGTACTGCTGCGCCACCGGGAAGACCGCGCGCTCGGGGACCCGGCCGAAGATCGAGTACATCGGCTGCTCGCTGAGGAACCGGTGCGTCCCGGCGGCCTGGGCCGCCCACTGGGCTTCGACGATCTTCTCGGCCGCGAACGTCGACGCGCCCACCGCGAGCACCTTGCCGGCGCGGATCAGGTCGTCGAGCGCGGTCAGCGTCTCGCTGAGGTCGGTCTCCCAGTCGTACCGGTGCAGCTGGTAGAGGTCGATGCGGTCGGTGCCCAGCCGGCGCAGGCTGTCCTCCACGGCGCGGACGATCCAGCGCCGCGACGCTCCCGCGGAGTTCGGGTCGGCGCCCATCGGGAGGCCGAACTTGGTCGCCAGCACGACCTCGTCGCGGCGGGCCGCGATTGCACGCCCGACGATGACCTCCGACTCGCCCGCCGAGTACACGTCTGCGGTGTCGACGAAGTTGATCCCGGCGTCGAGCGCGCTGTTGATGACGCGCGCCGACTCCTCGTGATCGGTGTTGCCCATCGCCCCGAACATCATCGTGCCGAGCGCGAGCTCGCTCACCGACCAGCCCGTCGCCCCGAATGTCCTGCGTCTCATCGTGTCTCCATCCCTTTCGTGCGGATGCTTCCATCGCATCACCGCGGCGCCGGGACTCCTACACCGATCCTGCGGACATCGTGCACGATCCTGCCAACCTGCTCGGACGTCCCGCCGTCGCGTTGCGCGCAGGCCCGTCGTGGTGCTTGTCTCGGGACATGGCAGCACTGGCCGACCTGCGCGATCTGATCATCCGGCACGCCCGCGGCGGCATCCGCCGGAACATCGTCGACGGGCTCAGCCTCGGTGTCGTGACCGGCGGCACGCCTCCGGCCGCCACCATGTCGGAGCCGTCGATGACCCTGATCGCCGGCGGCAGCAAGCACACCGCCGTCGGCGACCGCGAGTTCGTCTACGGCGCCGGCCAGTACCTCGTGGTCTCGATCGACCTGCCCGTGACGGGCAGGGTGGAGCACGCCACTCCCGACGACCCGTTCGTCGTGTTCAGCCTCAGCCTGCGGCCCGCCGTCATCGCGGCCCTGCTGCTGGACACCCTGGAGGTGGCCCGCCCGCCCGCGTTCACCGGCCTCGCCGTCGGGGAGGCGTCGGCCGGCCTGCTCGACGCCGTGACCCGGATGCTGCGCCTGCTCGACGACCCCGCCGACCTCGCCGCCCTCGGCCCCGCCACCGAGCGGGAGATCGTCTGGCGCCTGCTGACCGGGCCCCAGGGCGGGATCGTGCGGCAGATCGGCCTGGCCGACGGCAGCATCGCGCACATCTCCCGGGCGATCGGCTGGATGCGCGAGCACGTCGCCGATCCGGTGGCTGTCACCGACCTGGCCCGGATCAGCGGGATGAGCGTCTCCACCTTCCACCGGCACTTCCGCGCGGCGACCTCGATGACGCCCATCCAGTGGCAGAAGGCGCTGCGGCTGCGCGAGGCGCGCGGGCGCCTGCTCACCGGCGCGGCGGGCGTCGCCGAGGCGGGTTACGAGGTCGGCTACGCCAGTCCCTCGCAGTTCAGCCGCGAGTACCGGCGCGCCTTCGGGCGGCCGCCCGGGCAGGACGCCAGGGACCTGCGCGAGGCGGAACCCGGCGAGCGCGGGGTCCGCGAGGTCGCCTGGCTGGGCTGAGCCCCGCCGAACACGTGGAGAGCCGGGGCCGGCCGCACTGGCCGACCCCGGCTCCCGCCGTGCTCTCTGCTACTTGGTGACGGTGACCGTCATGGTCTTGCTGCTGGTCGTGCCGGCGGCGTTGGTGAAGTCGACACGGTACGTGTACGTGCCCTTCTCCTTCGCCTGGACGCTCAGCGTCGCCGTCTGGGCGTTCGGCGTGTTCGCGGTCAGGTCGCCCTGGCCCACGGCGACGCCGTTCTCGTAGAACGTGTAGGAGGTCGCGTTGGTCCCCCACCACATGTTCGCCGTGACGGTGTAGGTGCCGCCGCCGCTCCAGTTGTCGTTGCTGAGCACCGGCGTGCCCGGGTTGGCCTGCGTGACCTTCACCGTGGTGCTGGTCGTCGCGGTGGTGCCCTTGCTGTTCACCAGCTCACCCGTGTAGACGTAGGTGCCGTTCGTCTTCCCGCTGACCGGGATGGAGACGTTCTGCGCACCGACTCCGCCGAAGGTGAGCTTGGTGGTGGCGATCAGGTTCCCGTTCTCGTAGAGCCGGTAGATCGATCCCTCCTCGCCCCACCACAGGTTCATCACGACGTTGTACGAGCCGTCCTGCAGTCCGGTGTCCCAGCCGTTGTCGTTCGACAGCGCACCCTGGCCCGGCTTGCCGGTCGCGCCGTCGGGCACGGTGACCGGGTCGGTCAGGACCGACTCGGCGCTCTCGCCCGCAGCGTTGACCGCGGTGACGCCGAACTTCGCGGTGTCACCGGGCCAGACCCCGGTGATCGACGCGGACGTGGCGTCCGCTCCGACGGTGGCGACCGGATCCGTCACGCCGTCCCGGTAGACCCGGTAGCCGGTGATCGGGGTGCCGCCGTTGTCGGCCGGCGCCGTCCACGAGACCGTCACAGCCGACGTGTCCGCGCTCGCGGTCGCCCCGGTCGGAGCGGCCGGCGCGCTGACCGCGTGCAGCGTCCAGAAGTGGTCGGCGGTCTGGGCGTCGGTGGCCGACGTGTTCGTCGTGGCCGACGAACCCGGGATGACGGTGCCGTTCCGGCCGCTCCCGGAGGAGTCGACCAGGGTCGCTCCGCCGGCCTCGTCGAACGCGTAGTGGACGACGTCACCGCTGCCGGCCTGCCCGGAGGCGAGCGTGGCCACCTCGGCCGCGCTGAGCGCCCGGCTGTAGATGTTGAAGTCGTCGACCGTCGCGTTCAGGGCGGGGTCGCTGCCGTACTGGGACTTGCCGATGTAGTTCTTCGTGCTCTGGCCGAACGCCGACGGGTGCAGCGTCATGGCCGTGTTCGTCGCGACGACCTGACCGTTCACGTAGAGCGTGCCGGTGGTCCCGGCGACCGTGACGGTCACCAGCGACCACTGGTTCAGCGGCAGCGTCTTGGTGCTGCTGTTGAGGCGCTGCTCGCCACCGGCGCCGCTGGTGGTGATCGCGTAGCGCAGCTCGGTGCCGTCGTTCAGCGTCAGGAACATGCTGGCGTTGCTGCTGGAGCCGATGTCGAACAGACGCTGCCACGACGCGTTGCTGGCCGGGTTGACCCACGCGGAGACGGTGTAGTCGCCGGTGAGCCCGCTGACCGCGCCGGTGGGCAGGGTGGCGTAGGCCGTGCTGTTGCAGAACGACAGCGCGGAGCCGATCTTCCCCGGCTGGCGGGGTCCGGTCGCGGTGCAGCCCGAGGTGACCGAGCCGTCGGTCCACTGGACGACGCCCGCTCCGGACGCCTTGCTCATGCCCGCGACGGCCAGCACCAGGCCGGTGCCGTAGTTCGCGAACCGGTAGTCGCCCTTGCCGTCCGGCACGATCTGCCAGAGGTGGTCGTCGGTGCCGCTGTCGCCCCACACGACGGCGGGTGTGCCCGTCGCCGAGGCGGCGCCCTGGATGCCGAGCACCAGGCCGGTCGCCGGGTTCACGACCTTGTAGAGGCCCGATCCGGCGGCCACCAGCTTCCAGGTCTGCGTGGCGCTGCCGCCGGCCGCTGCGGTGTTCTGAACCGCCGCCGTGCCGGCGCCCGTGCCCGAGGCCTGGGTGTCGAGCGCGAGCCCGCTGTTGAGGTTGGTGATCGTGTAGGTGCCGGAGAGGTCGGTGGTGTCCGTGGCCGGGGTGACCACGATGTGGTACCCGTAGTTCGGGTTCATCACGACCGGGACCGTGATGGATCCGTCGGCGCCCACCTGGTAGGTGGTGTTCGAGATCGTGGTCGGCGCAGCCACGGCCACCGTGCGGCCGTAGGACGGCGTGAACTCGAGCTTGACGTTCACCTTCGAGCCGACCGCGAGCTTGTCGAGACCCGCGACCTTGATGCCTGCGGTCCCGGACGTGCCGCCCGTGATGACGTCGACCTCCTTCTTGTCGGAGGTGACCGAGGCCGCCGCGTCGAAGTTGGTGTTGCCCGGCGGGGTGGTGGTGACCATGTCGCCGTTCATGTCCGCGTACCACTTGTAGAGCCAGTACGCGCCGTTCGGGCTGCCGCCCTGCCCGGTGAGCAGGTCGCCGAGCGCCCCCGACTGGTTCCAGAACGCCAGCTCGGCGGTGTGGATGCCGAGGCGCTCGAACTTGGCGATGTACCCGACCAGCGAGCCGGGGATGCCGACCTCCGCCGGGGCGGCGTACTCCTCGATGTCGATCGGGCGGCGCTGGATGCCGAGGGCGTCCTCCATCGCCTGGACCTTGGCGACGTCGCCGGCGATCTTGGAGGAGGTCTCCAGCTCGTGCCAGGCGAGGATGTCGGGGACCGTGTTCGTGGCGACCGCGTTGGTGAGGAAGTTCTGCATGTCGCCGATGTTGTCGGAGAGGCTCGGGCCCTGGATCGGCGTCGTCGCGTCGAGGCTGCGGATGAGCCGGTAGGTGTGCGTCCAGAAGTCCTCGAACGTGCCGTTGGCGGCGAGCCAGGTGTTGTCCGACTCGTTCCAGGGCGCGTACGCGGCCAGGTTGCTCATGCCGGACGCCTTGACCTGCGAGACCTGGTCGGTGACGACCTGGTCCCACGTGCTCCAGCTGAACTGATACGGCCAGCCCGCGTAGTAGTCCGAGAGCCGGTCGACCACTTTGGCGCCGGCCGCGTCGGCCTTCTGCCAGGTCACGCCGATGTCGCCGGTGGGCTGCTGCTTGCCGCCGATCGGCTTCATGACGAACTCGCTCGGCTTGATCGCCTGGACGAGGCTGTCGGACGGGGTGGTGGCGTTGGCGAGGCCGTAGAGCGAACCGGTCGCGACATGGCTGACCGGGCGGAACGGCTGGTCGGCCTGCACCGTCAGCGTCGACGCCGCGGTGGGGGCTGCGGAGGCGGGAAGCGCGACCAGCGTGCCTCCGGCGGCGACGAGCGCCGCGCCGGCGACTGTCGCGGTGACCCGGCGCAGCGCCCTCCTCCGTTGGCGGCGCGGGAGGATCTCCGCGCCGTGGATCGGTGCTGACGACCGATCCGACCGAGTATCAGACATGATTGTTCTCCGTTGTTCAATCAGTGATGGAGCAGGCCGGCGAAGCGCGAGAAGTGGCCTGCGGTGATGTGCAATCGAACCGGTTCGACTCACACAGGAGCAAAATAGACCCGCAGATCGCCGCGCGTCAAGAAATCGGTGGCGAACCGATTCGACGCGGTGTCGGCCGGACGGCCGGACGGTCGCGCCGCTCCCGGCGGCCCGGGACGTGAAACAATCGGCGGAACGAGTTCCGAGGAGTCCCGCCATGGCAGCCACGATCGGCGATGTCGCCCGCGTCGCCGGGGTGTCCAGAAGCACCGTCTCGTACGCGCTCTCCGGCAAGCGGATGATCTCCGAGGAGACCCGCGCTCGCATCCAGGCCGCCATCGACGAGCTCGGCTTCACGCCGAACGCCGGCGCCCGGGCGCTCGCGACCGCGCAGACCAACGTGCTGGGCCTGTACCTCCAGTTCCAGGAGGACGAGTTCGCCCCGGCCATGCTGCAATACGTCCTGCCGGTCTCGAACTCCGCGCGCGCCGACGGCTACGACCTGCTGATGGTCACCGACACCGACCTCATCCAGGCGGTGCGGCGCACCACGTCGTCGCACATGGTGGACGGGGTCGTGCTGCTGGACGTCACCTACGACGACATCCGGCTCGACCCGCTGCGGGAGGCGCCGCAGCCGGCCGTGCTGATCGGCTACGCCCGCGACAGCGACGGCTTCGACTCCTTCGACCTCGACTTCGGCGAGGCGGCCCGGCTCGCCGTCGACCACCTCGCCGGCCTGGGGCACACCGAGATCGTCCTGGTCACACCGCCGCGGCACGTCTACGATCGCGGCGGCTCGTACGCCTGGCGCTTCCGGGACGCCGCCATCGACCGGGCCGCGCGCTACGGCATCCGGGTCTCGTCGCACTACGGCGACTCCCGCCAGCCCGGCATCGACGACGCCCTGGACGCCGCGTTCGACGCCGCCCCCGGCGCGACCGCCCTGATCGTCCACAACGACGCGACGGTCGCCGCGCTGCCCTCGTACCTCAAGGCGCGCGGCATCACCGCGCCCGACGACCTCTCGGTGGTCGGCATCTACTCGCAGGAGTTCGGCCAGGCGTTCTCCCTGCCGTTCACCGCCGTCGAGACCTCGCCCGACACGCTGGGCCAGCTCGCCGTGCAGCAGCTGGTGCGCAGGATCGCCGACCCGGCCGCCGCGGGAGCCCCCCGCGTCCGCCTCATTGAGCCGACCCTGATCGAACGCGGAAGCACCCGCGCGGTCGACTGAGCGCGCCCCGCGCTCACAAGATGCGCCACGAATCGCGGCTCTCCCCTGCGGTTTCGCGCGATTCGGCACGAATCGCGACTGCGTGAGAGAGCCTCCAAAACAATCGAACCGCTTCGACTTGTCAGCGCCCAAATCTGTCGCTAGAGTTATCGAACCGGTTCGACGATGAAAGGAGGCGCGGTATGGCGATCACAATCACGGATGTGGCCCGCCACGCGGGCGTCTCCGCCAGCACCGTCTCGTATGCCCTGTCCGGCAAGCGGCCGATCTCACCCTCCACCCGCGCCCGCATCGACGAGGCCATCGCCGACCTCGGCTTCACGGCCAACGCCGGCGCCCGGGCCCTGGCCACCTCGCAGACGATGGTGATCGGCCTGCTGACCCAGTTCCACCAGGACGAGTTCGCCCCCGCGATGCTGCAGTACGTCCTCCCGGTGTCGGACACCGCCCGGGAGCTCGGCTTCGACATCCTGCTCGTCACCGAACAGGATGCGACCGCCGCCCTGCGCCGGGTCACGAGCACCGGAATGGTCGACGGCGTCGTCCTCCTCGACGTGATCCACGAGGACCCCCGGCTCGACACCCTCCGCGCCGCACCGCAGCCCGGCGCGCTGGTGGGGCTGCCCAAGCACACCGAGGGCCTGGACGTCTTCGACCTCGACTTCGGCGAGTCGGCGCGCATCCTCGTCGACCACCTCCACGACCTGGGGCACCGGGAGATCGTCGTCGTCTCTCCCCCGAAGCACGTGTTCGAACGCGGCGGCGCCTACGGCTGGCGGTTCCGCGACGCCGCCCTGGAGCGCGGCGCACGCTACGGCCTGCAGATCCACCCGTACTACGGCGAGTCGAAGCAGCCCGGGATCGCGCAGAGCATCAACGCCATCCTCGACGCCCGGCCGAACGCGACCGCGCTCATCGTCCACAACGACGCCACGATCGCCGCCCTGCCCTCCGTGCTCGCCGCGCGCGGCACCCGGGTGCCGGAGGACCTCTCGGTCGTCAGCCTCTACTCCAAAGACTTCGGTCGAGCCTTCTCGCTGCCGTACACGGCGATCGAGAGCTCACCCGATCAGCTGGGCCAGCAAGCGGTCCGGCAGCTGGTGCGCAGGATCTCGTCACCCGAGCTCGCAGGGGCCCCGGTGACGCGGTTCATCGCACCCGAACTCACCATCCGCGGAAGCACACGAGAACCCCGTACCCATACGCAGCCCACCCATCCCGCGGAACCCGATAAGCAGTAACGATTCAAGGAGGAATACTGTGATCGCAAGAAAGCGCGCCCGCCTCATCGGCGCAGCGGTGCTCGCCGCCGCCGTCATCGGCGGCGTGACCGCATGCTCCGGATCCGGCTCCGGCTCGAGCAGCAGCGCCGGCGGCACCTACACGTTCTGGGATCCGTACCCCCAGTTCGACGCGTCCGCCGACTGGACCAAGCTCGTCGAGCAGTGCGGCACCGACGCCGGCGTCACCGTCAAGCGCACCGGCTACGACACCAGCGACCTGACCAACAAGGCGCTGCTGGCCGGCCAGCAGGGCAGCTCGCCCGACCTGCTCCTGGTCGACAACCCGGTGGTCTCCACCCTCGCCGACGCCGGGATCCTCACCACCACGGCGGAGAACAAGCTCGACACCTCCGACATCCAGAAGAACATCCTGGCCGCCGGCGTGCTGGACGGGAAGACCTACGGCGTCCCGATCGGCGCGAACACGCTGGCCCTGTACTACAACAAGGCCGTGCTCAGCGCCGCCGGCGTCGACGTCTCGACCATCAAGGACTGGAACAGCCTCACGGCCGCCCTGGCCAAGGTGAAGGCGGCGGGGAAGAAGGGCATCACCTTCTCCGCCATCGGCACCGAGGAGGGCAGCTTCCAGTTCCTGCCGTGGTTCTGGGGCTCCGGCGCCGACCTGACCAAGCTGGACTCCGACAAGGCCGTCCAGGCGCTGTCGCTCTGGACGGACTGGGTGAAGCAGGGCTACGCCCCGAACTCGGTCATCAACAACACCCAGACGACGTCGTGGCAGGAGTTCGCCACCGGTGACTTCGCCTTCGGCGAGAACGGCACCTGGCAGCTCGGCAACGTGAAGAAGGCCGGCATCGACTACGGCATCCTCTCGATCCCCGGCCTCGACGGCGGCTCCGCACCGGCTCCGACGGGCGGCGAGTTCATGACCATCCCGGTCCAGAAGGACACCGCCCGGTACGCCACCTCCAAGAAGATCGCCGAGTGCCTCACCAGCACCGAGAACTTCGTGAAGACGGACACCACGCTCTCCTACATCGCCCCGACCTCCGCCGCCCAGAAGCAGCAGGTCGCCGCGAACCCGGAGCTCCAGCCGTGGGTCGACGCCGTCGCCGCCGCGAAGGGCCGCACCAGCGACAACCTCGGGACCAAGTACCCGAAGATCTCGCAGCAGCTCTGGGGCGCCGTGCAGAACGCGCTGAGCGGGTCGCAGACCCCGGAGGCCGCACTCAAGGCCGCGCAGTCGGCCGCGGCAGCCGCCACGAAGTAGCACCACGCACCACCGAGTAAGGCAAACCGATGACAACAATTCAGACAGCGCCGCACGGTTCTGTCGGAGACGACGGTGGGGTGGCCCTCGCGGCCACCCCACCCCGCGCTCGTCGCCGCGGCCGGTCGGGCCAGTGGGCGGCCTGGGCGTTCCTCGCCCCGGTCGTGATCTACCTGGTCGTGTTCTACGCCTATCCGCTCTACCGCAACATCGAGCTCAGCGTCCGGGACTACACCGTCCGGTCGTTCGTGCAGGGCGACGCCCCGTTCGTCGGGCTCGACAACTACGTCAAGGTGTTCCAGAGCCCGACCTTCGGGCCGGCGTTCCTGCACACCGCCCTGTTCACGATCATCTCGATCGTCTTCCAGTTCGCGATCGGCATGGTGCTGGCCGTGTTCTTCCACCAGAACTTCCGGCTCAGCGCCACCCTGCGCGCCCTGTTCCTGGTCCCGTGGCTGCTGCCGCTGATCGTCTCGGCCTCCACCTGGTCGTGGATGCTGAACAGCGACTCCGGCGTGGTCAACGCCGCCCTGGAGGCGTTCGGCCTCCCGGGGATCAACTGGCTCACCTCGCCCGACTGGGCGCTGACCAGCGTGATCATCGCCAACATCTGGATCGGCATCCCGTTCAACCTGGTCATCCTCTACTCCGGCCTGCAGAACATCCCGGCGGACCTGTACGAAGCGGCGGCGCTCGACGGCGCCAACGGGTGGCAGAAGTTCTGGCGGATCACGTTCCCGCTGCTGAAGCCGGTGTCCGCGATCACCCTGCTCCTGGGGCTGATCTACACGCTGAAGGTCTTCGACATCATCTGGATCATGACCCGCGGCGGCCCCGGCACCGCATCGACCACCTTCGCGACCTGGTCGTACCAGCTCGGCTTCGCCTCCACCCTCCCGGACTTCAGCCCGGCAGCCGCGGTCGGCAACGTCCTGATCGTCATCGCGCTGATCTTCGGGATCATCTACATCCGCACCCAGCGAAAGCAGGACATCGCATGAACGGGAAGCGCCCCTGGTGGAAGACCGCGCTCGGTGTCGTCCTGACGCTGATCATGCTGTTCCCGGTCTACTGGATGATCAACGTCTCGCTCACGCCCACCACCGAGATGCGCAAGAGCCCGCCGAACCTCTTCCCCGTCCACGCGACGTTCGAGGGCTACCAGGCGGTCATCAGCCAGCAACTGCCGTACCTCGGCACCAGCCTGCTCATCGGTCTGGGCACCGTGGTGCTGACCGTGGCCCTGGCCGCGCCGGCCGCGTACTCGCTCGCCAAGCTGCGGCCGCGGGGTCGCGGCGCGCTGAACTTCGTCCTCCTGATCGCCCAGATGATCCCGGGCATCATCATGGCGATGGGGTTCTACGCCATCTACCTGAACCTCGGGATCCTCAACACGGTGTGGGGGCTGGTCATCGCCGACTCCACCCTGGCGGTGCCGTTCGGCGTGCTGATCTTCTCCGCGTTCATGTCCGGCATCCCGGAGGAGCTGATGAGCGCCGCGAAGATCGACGGCGCGGGGACCTGGCGCACGTTCCGTTCGATCGTGCTCCCGGTCAGCCGCAACTCGATCGTGACGGTCTCGCTGTTCGCGTTCCTGTGGGCGTGGTCGGACTTCATCTTCTCCTCCACGCTCAACGCAGGCGGCACGTTCCAGACCATCACGCTGGGCATCTACAAGTACATCGGCAACAACAACCAGGAGTGGAACGCGATCATGGCCACCGCCGTCGTCGCCTCCATCCCGGCCGCCGTCCTGCTCGTGATCGCCCAGAAGTACGTCGCCGCCGGCGTCACGGCCGGCGCGGTGAAGGACTGACATGGGCGCGATCGAGCAGTTCGCGTTCGACATCGCCGAGGTCCCGTTCTCGTACCGGGGAGCCTGGATCGACCTGTCGCGCGTCGTCGGCCTGCACCGGGTCGCCGACGACATCCACCTGGTCACGCACACCGGCGGGATGCACCCGGTCTTCCGGCTGGTGCCGCACCTGCAGGGCACCGCGGTGGCGGCGCAGACGCACGCCACGGCGGCCACGCTCGCCTGGCGCACGGAGACCGGCGAGGTGGAGGCCGTGTTCGACACCGCGCACGGCATCCGGTTCCGCGGGCGCGGGCTCGGACTGCGCTTCGTCGCCGGCGCCGACCTGACGCCCTTCACCGGCGGGTACCTGTTCCGGGACCCGCTGGACTCCTCCGTCACGCTCACGAGCTACGAGTCGGGGCGGCGCTACCGCTTCACCACGCTCGCCGGCTCGCCGACCGTGACCGGGCTGGGTGTGCTGCGGCAGGGCGACCGCTGGGTCGAGTTCGGCGGCGAGGACGACTGGGAGGTCATCCTCGAGGAGATCGGGACGGCCTCGCCCGCCCCGGCGGCCGGCGGCTCGTCCGGCGGCTCGTTCGACGACCTCGCCCGGGAGCGCGGCCGCGAGTTCGCCGACTATGTCGAGAGCGTCCAGGGCGACGCCCCGGACGACACCGCGGTCAAGGCCTGCTACGTGATGTGGTCGGCGACGGTCGCGCCCGCGGGCTTCGTGGGCCGGGAGGCCGTGCTGATGTCCAAGCACTGGATGGACAAGGTCTGGAGCTGGGACCACTGCTTCAACGCCATCGCCCTCGTCGGCGGCGACCAGGCCGCCGCGCTGGACCAGTTCCTGCTGCCGTTCGACCACCAGGACGCCGCCGGCGCGATCCCCGACTCGGTGACGCATTCCGAAGTGCTCTACAACTTCGTGAAGCCGCCCATCCACGGCTGGGCGTTCGGTCAGCTCCGCCTCCGGGCGCCGCGGCCGTTCTCCACACAGGAGCTCGCCGCCGTCTACGCGCACCTGAGCGCCTGGACCCGGTTCTGGCTGGACTTCCGGCGCGCACCGGGCCACCGGCTGCCGTACTACCAGCACGGCAACGACAGCGGCTGGGACAACTCCACCACATTCGACCGCGGAGGCGTGATCGAGTCGCCCGACCTGGCGGCGTTCCTCGTCCTCCAGGTCCGCGAGCTGCGGTACCTGGCGGGCGAGCTCGGCCTGTCCGCCCCGGAGTGGGATGCGACCGAGGAGGAGCTGCGATCGGCGCTGTTCGAGGAGCTCTGGACCGGCGACCGTTTCGTCGCCCGACTCGTCGACACAGGGGAGGCCGCGCCGGCGAGCAGCCTGCTGAACTGCCTCCCGATCGTGCTCGGCGAGCTCCTCCCCGCGGATGTCGCCGACGCGCTCGAGCGGCGGATCGCGGAGCACCTGACGACCTGGGGGCTCGCCACCGAACCGGTGGACTCGCCGCACTACGAGGACGACGGCTACTGGCGCGGCCCGATCTGGGCGCCCTCCACCGTCCTGATCGAGGACGGCCTGCGACGTGCAGGGCGCACGGGCCTGGCCGACCTGATCGGCGAACGGTTCCGCGCGCTGTGCGCGGCCTCCGGGTTCGCGGAGAACTTCGACGCCCGGACCGGCGCCGGTCTGCGTGACCGGGCGTACAGCTGGACCGCCGCCGCCTACCTCGCCCTGCGGACCGACGCCGTCCAGCGCACCGCGGAAGCGGCATGACAGGAGAACGATGACAGACACGACCGACCGCACCCGCCTCGGCGGCCCGGTGAACCCCAGCAACGGGCGGCTACGCCCGCTCGGCCCCGACGAGCTCCGCATCACGGGCGGGTTCTGGGGCGAGAAGCAGGAGCTCAACGCCACCAGCATCATCGGGCACTGCCTGACCTGGATGGAGCGGATCGGCTGGATCGGCAACTTCGACCGGGCGGCCGCGGGGACCGTCGCCGACCGGCACGACGGCATCGAGTTCGTGGACTCCGAGGTCTACAAGCTGCTGGAGGCGATGGCGTGGGAGCTCGGCCGCAGCGATCGGCCGGACCTCGAAGCGACCTACGCCCAGCTGGTCGCACGCGTCGCGGCGGCGCAGGAGCCCGACGGCTACCTGCACACCTCGTTCGGCAGGGCCGGGCAGCGCCCGCGCTACTCCGACCTCGAATGGGGACACGAGCTCTACTGCTTCGGCCACCTCTTCCAGGCGGCCGTCGCGCGCCTCCGCGGCGGCCACGACGACCTCCTCGTCGAGGTGGCGCGGCGGCTGGCCGATCACGTGTACGTGGAGTTCGGTCCCGACGGGCGCGACGCGATCTGCGGGCACCCCGAGATCGAGACCGCCCTCGTCGAGCTCGGCCGTGCGCTCGGGGAGCCGCGGTACCTGGAGCTGGCGCGCATCCTCGTCGAGCGGCGCGGCCGCCGCCGCCTGAAGACGAATCTCTTCCAGGGCAGCGAGTACTTCCTCGACGACCAGC
This sequence comes from Leifsonia sp. Soil_N53, assembly GCF_057655165.1. NCBI lineage: Bacteria > Bacillati > Actinomycetota > Actinomycetes > Micrococcales > Microbacteriaceae > Leifsonia > Leifsonia sp. Soil_N53. Next base: position 254,751 of record NZ_JBDGMM010000063.1, on the reverse strand, counting down.
CCGTGCGGCAGGCCGGGCACCTCCGGGGGCACGCCGTCCGGGCGATGTACCTGGCCTCCGGGGCCGTGGACGTCGCCGCCGAGTTCGGCGACGACGAGCTGCTGACCGCGGTCGAGCGGCAGTGGGAGAGCACGGTCGCGCGCCGGACCTACATCACCGGAGGCGTCGGAGCCCACCACCAGAACGAGGAGTTCGGCACCGACTACGAGCTGCCCGCCGACCGCGCGTACGCCGAGACGTGCGCGGCGATCGGCTCCGTGATGCTCAGCTGGCGCCTGCTCCTGCAGACCGGCGACCGCAAGTACGCCGACCTCATCGAGCGCACCCTCTACAACGCGGTGCTCGTCTCGCCGCGCGAGGACGGCAAGGCGTTCTACTACGCCAACACCCTGCACCAGCGGGTGCGCGGCAGCGTCCCGCGCGAGGAGGAGCTCAGCGAGCGCGCCGAGGCGAGCCTGCGCGCTCCCTGGTTCGAGGTCTCCTGCTGCCCGACCAACGTGGCCCGCACGCTCGCGAGCGTGGGCTCCTACGTCGCCACTGCCGATGCCGGCGGGGTCCAGATCCACCAGTTCGCGGACGCGCAGCTCTCGACCGTCCTCGACGGCGGCACCGCGGTCTCCGTCGAGATGCAGGCCGGCGGCTACCCCTTCGAGGGCGCCATCCTGCTGCGCGCCGAGTCCACCGAGGAGGTCGCGATCGACGTGCGGATGCCCGCGTGGGCGGACGGCGGCCGCGTGGAGTTCGACGGCGCGGAGGTGCCGGTGCAGAACGGCTACGCGGTCGTCCGCGCGCGGTTCAGCCCGGAACGGCCGATCCGGATCGAGCTGCCCACCGGCCCGCGCCTCGCCTACCCGGCCGCCGGCATCGACGCGGTCCGGGGCACGGTCGCTGTCGAGCGGGGTCCGCTGGTGCTGTGCGCGGAGTCGACGGAACTGCCCGACGGCTTCGACGTCGACGCGATCCGCCTCCACGAGACGGAGGGCATCGTCGCGACGGAGAACGGCGCCCGGGTCACCGTGACGCTCGTCGGCGACGCTCCGTCGCCGTGGCCGTACCGCCCCGACGGGGTGGAGGCCGTGGACCGGGCCGGCGTCCCGCTCGAGCTCACGCCCTACTTCCGCTGGGCGAACTCCGGCCCGAGCACCATGCGGGTCTTCCTGCCGCGCGCACTGTAGCGGCAGGGCGCTGCCACCTGGCCGCCGTCGAAGTCATCGGCGACGGCGGCCAGGTCTGGGAGCCGTCCGCTGGAGAAAGTAGTGTGCGGGTGTGACCATTACCGCGCGGCATCAGGTGGACCAGGCAGTCATCCCCGCCGGGTCGTTCGTGATGGGCGACGCCTCCGGCGACGGGAATCCGGGGGACGGCGAGACGCCGCTGCACCCGGTGCGCGTGGCGGCCTTCAGCATCGACGCGCACAGCATCACCAACGCCGACTTCGCGGCCTTCGTCGACGAGACCGGCTATCGCACCGAATCGGAGGCGTTCGGCTACTCGGCCGTCTTCCACCTCGCCTTCGCGGGCGACGACGCCGACGTGCTGGGCCGGCCGCCGCAGACCCCCTGGTGGCTCGGCGTCGGCGGCGCGGACTGGCGGCACCCGGGAGGCCGGCACAGCTCGATCGACGATCTCGGCGACCATCCGGTCGTGCAGGTCAGCTGGAACGACGCGCAGGCCTACTGCGCCTGGGCCGGCCGGCGGCTGCCGACCGAGGCCGAGTGGGAGTACGCCTCCCGCGGCGGGCTGGACGGCGCGCGCTACCCCTGGGGCGACGACCTCCTCGTCGACGGCGCCTGGAACTGCAACATCTGGCAGGGCGTGTTCCCGACCAGCAACGACCTCGCCGACGGCTATCTCACCACCGCGCCGGCCCGGCACTACGCCCCCAACGGCTACGGCGTCTTCCAGACCGTCGGCAACATCTGGGAGTGGTGCCAGGACTGGTACGACGCGCAGTACTACCGGCACTCCCCCGAGTTCGCCCCGGCCGGCCCGGAGCACGGGCAGCAGCGCGTGCTCCGCGGCGGCTCCTTCCTCTGCCACGACTCCTACTGCAACCGCTACCGCAACTCCGCGCGTTCGCAGAACACCCCCGACTCCGCCATGTCCAACGCCGGCTTCCGCACGGTCGGCGCACCGTGAACCTCCAGACAGGAGCATGACCATGTCCTCCATGATCGAACCCGACGAGGCCGCAGCCGTCGTCAAGGACTGCTGCGCACCCGGGCGTGCGGCCTTCCTGACCGCAGCGCCCGACCGCAGCCCTGCCGACACGGCGACTCCGGCAACGGGTGACGATGAGTGCTGAGAAGCGCTTCCCCCGTTCCGTCTTCTCCGTCGGCACCGAGCCGGACGCCCGGTTCAGCCTCGCCAACGAGCGCACCTTCCTCGCCTGGATCCGCACCGGGCTCGCGCTGCTCGCCGGCGGCGTGGCCCTGGAGGCCCTGAGCCTCGGCATCCATCCGGGCTTCCGGTTCGCCGCGTCCCTCCTCCTCCTCGTCGCCGGTCTGGTCACCCCGCTCCAGGCCTGGTACGGGTGGAAGCGCACGGAGGCCGCGCTCCGGGAGCAGACCCCGCTCCCCAGCGCGCCGCTGACCGTCTTCCTCGCCGTCGTCGTCACCGCTGTCGGCGTCCTCGTCCTGCTCGGCGTGCTGCTGCGATGAACCAGCCGTTCGATCCCGGCCTGCAAGCCGAGCGCACCGCCCTGGCGTGGCGCCGCACCTGCCTGGCCCTGCTGACCGGATCACTGATCGCCGCCCGCATCCTCCCCGAGCTCTTCGGCCCGTGGTCCGCGCTGGCGGGTCTCGCGGGGGTCGTCTGCGCCGCCATCCTGCTCGCGTCCGTGCACCGGCGCTACCAGCGCCAGCACCGCGGGCTGAACGGGGAGGGCGACCGCTTCCCCGTCGCCGACGGACGGCCCGTCGCGGCCCTCGCCACCGTCGCGTTCGCGGCCGCCCTGATCAGCGTCGGCGCCGTCGTATTCACGGTGCTGATCCTCGACCGCGGATAACCGGATCCACGCCCGATCCCGGTCAGTGGTGGAACAGCCGCAGCCCGGTCTGCACGTGCGCGATCCCGTGCCGGTGCGCCGCTGCTGCGACCTCGCCGGTCCGGGCCGAGCCTCCCGGCTCGACGATGGTCGTGACGCCGTATTCGGCGGCGTGCTCGACGTTGTCGCGGAACGGTAGATAGCCGTCAGAGACCAGCGTCACGCCGGTCAGCCGTTCCGCCCAGGACTCGCGCCAGCCCGGTTCGTCGTACTGCGCGCGGGCGGCAGTGCCGAACAGGCCGCCGAACTCCTCACGCTGGCCTCGCGTCATCTCGTGCCCGGCGAAGCGGATCTGCCAGTTGAGCCGGTCCTGCCGTCTCATGCCGGCGACCACCGGCAGCCCGCGCACGGCGGGGTGGCGGCGCAGCCACCAGACGCGCGCCTTGGCCCCGGCCAGGCGCACGCAGTCGACCCGGTTCTGCTGGCCGGCGCCGATGCCGATCGCGGCGCCGTCCGCGACGAGGACGACCGAGTTGGACTGCGTGTAGCGGGCCGTGACCATCCCCACGAGCGCGTCGGCTCGCGCCGCACCGACCAGAGCCGCCTCGCCGGGCAGTGCAGCGGCGAGGTCCGCGGTGTCGCTCTCCTGCTCGATCGTCGCCCCGAGCACCTCCCGTCGCTCGCGGGAGGGCCGCACGGCAGCTGGGTCGGCCTCGAACACCAGGAACCGCCCGGCCTTCTTACCCGCCAGGAGCGCGACCGCGCCCGGCTCGTACCCGGGCGCGATCACCGCATCGCAGATCACCGTGCGCAGAAACTCCGCCGTCGCGAGGTCGACCGGCCGCGACAGCGCCACCACGTCGCCGAACGAGGACTTCGGATCCGCGTCCCGCGCCCGCAGATACGCCGCCAGCAGTGAGTCCTCCGACACCGCCGACACACCCCAGGTCTCGCACGCGGTCCCATCCACCCGCCCCGAGACGGCGGCGCCCGCCGGCGAGACATGCTTGAAGGAGGCCGCGGCTGCACGCCCGGTCGACGCCTCCGCCTCGCTCACCAGCGCGAACGCGTTCAGCGCGTCGAGATAGTTGATCAGCGAGGGCTCACCGTTCAGCACAGCCGGCCCGCCGCTGATGAGTTCTGCTGTCTGATGCGGATTCATCCCGTAGCGCATCGCACGTCCCATCTCCTCGATCGGATGGGCACCCAGGCGGTCGATGCCGGTCACGCGCTCCCTGCCGGTGAACCCGGCCACGCCAGTCGCAGCATCAGGCTATCGCGCGCGGCGACCGGCCGAGAGCTACCCCCGCCCGCGTCAGCCGAGCAGCGCCTCGTGCGCCGCCTCGAGCAGCCGGTCGGTCCGGAACTCCTCGTGCGCGGTCACAGTGAGCACAGCATCGTGCGCGTCGTCGACGACCACGTACTGGCCGTAGCGCCCGTCGAACCGCCACAGATTCGACGGACCCTCCCAGGTGGCGATGCCGTAGTGCGCCTGCGACCCGGTTTCGCCGGTCTCGCGCCAGCCGGCGTGCATCCCGTCGATCCAGTCGGCGCTGACGATCCGCTCGCCCCGCCATTCGCCCCGGTCGCGCAGCACCCGTCCGATGCGGGCCAGCTCCTCGGTGCGCAGCTGGAGGCCGGTGCCCCCGACGATCCAGCCGAGCGGGCACCGCAGCCACTGCGGGTTGTCGATGCCGAGCGGGCCGAAGAGCCGCGGCAGCAGCCAGTCGCGCACGTCGCCGACCGCAGCCCCGAGCATCCGCATGGCGACGTAGGTGCTGGAGTCGGAGTAGAGGAAGCGCTCCCCCGGACCGCCGGTGGGACGGCGCAGCATCTCCTGAGCCAGGTCGTCGCCCGGCACGGGCTGGTCGCCGAACCACTGGAATTCGATCCCGCTCGACATGGTGAGCAGGTCGCGCAGCGTCACCCGCTCCACGCCCTCGCCGAGCTCGAGCTGCGGGAGGGCGTCCGCGACGGTCGTGTCGAGCGTCAGGATGCCCTCGTCCACGGCGATGCCGGCGGCCAGCGCGCTGACCCCCTTCGACACCGAGTACAGGTTGACCCGGTCGTCGCTGCGCCAGCGATGCTGAGCCTCATCACCACCCACGAGCGCGTGGGCGCCGTACGCACCCAGCCCCTCCCGGTCGACGGTTCGGACGAAGCGGCCCAGCAGGGCGTCAGCAGCGGTCATGTCCCTATTCTGTCGGGTCCGGAGGGTGCGGCGCTCACGCCCGCCGGTGGCCGAACGCGGCCGCAGTCAGGGTGAGGACCGCGGCGAGCGCGGGCCCGATCCCCAGGTTCACGTGCACGCAGGCGGCGCCGACGAGCGCTCCCGCGCCGATCAGTGCGACCGCGAGCACCCGGCGCACCCAGGGCTGCCCGAGCCGCGCACCGAGCCACGAGTCGGCGGCGAGACCGGTCAGCGTCGAGGTGACGACGACGGTCGTGACGTCCTTCACCGCGAGGTGGCGGGCGGCGGCGGCCTGCGCGCCCATGGCCGCCCCGAGGGCGCCGGTGATCGTCCACTGCGCGAACTCGGCGACGTGCGCGCCGCTCAGCGGCACCGCGGCGACCGCGACGGCGGCCAGGACGATCCCCACCGCCGCGAAGACACCGGTCGTGCGATGGGTCCAGCCGGGCGCCGCGGTCCGCAGCGTCCGGCCGGCCACCATCGCACCGACGACGTACCCGCCGAGGGCGACCAGCGGTCCGATCACCGGCAGCCCGTCGACGCGGAGCAGACCCATCCCGAGGATGACGACGTTGCCGGTCATGTTGCCGGTGAACACCCGGTCGAGGCCGAGGTAGCCTGTCGCGTCGATGACGCCGGTCGAGAAGGTGAGGGCCAGCATCAGGCCGACGCGGACCCGCTCCCCTCCCTCGGCCGGCGTCCGTGCGGGCGCCGCCGCAGTGCCCGCGGTCATCCGGCCAGGACTCCTGCGCGGTCTCGCAGGTGCCTGGGGGCGACCACGGATCCGGAGGCCGCAGCCTCGTAGAAGGCGACGGTGGCGGCCAGGTTCTCCCAGGCGTCCTCGACCCGCGCCAGCGCACCGCCGCCGGTCGCGGCCGCGACGATGGCGTCGAGCCCGACCGTGTGGTCGGACGGCGAGGTGAAGTGGTGCCAGCCGGTCACCGGGCCCGCCGTCTCCAGCACCGAGACGAGCCCGGTGGACGTGTCGAGCGCGATCGCACCCTCGGTCCCGATGATGCTCGTGGTGATGCGCCAGCCACCGGCCGGGCCGCTCCAGGTGTCCTCCACCGTGGCGATCGAGCCGCCCTCGAAACGCAGGATCGCGTGCCCGTAGTCCTCGACGGCCAGGTCGGGATGCAGGAGGTTCGCCACCTGGCCGCTGACCTGGATGACCTCCTCGCCGAGCAGCCAGCGCATCCGGTCGATCTGGTAGAGGCTGTGGTCGATCCAGCCGCCGCCGGGAGCGCGCTCCGGGTCGGTCCACCATCCGGAGCCCTCGGCGCCCGGCCAGCCCTGTGGCAGCGAGCCGACCAGGGCGAACGACGCAGAGGTGACCCGCCCGATGCGGCCGGAGGAGACCCACTGCTTCAGCAGCTGGTTCTGGTCGGCCGCACGGGAGCGCGACTCACCCGGGGTGAAGGTCACACCGGCCGCGTTCACGGCCGCGACGATGCGATCGGCCTCCTCCAGGGTGCGGGCGAGCGGCTTGACCGACACGATGTGCTTGCCGGCCGCTGCCGCCGCGATGCAGACCTCCGGGTTCTGGTCGACGCTCACGAAGCTCGCGATGACGTCGATCGACTCGTCGTCGATGACCTCCTGGAACGAGGTCGTCACGCGCGGACCGCCGCTCTGCTCCGCCACTTCGCGAGCGCGGTCGATGCTGAGGTCGGCGATGGCGACGAGCTCCGTCCTCGGGTCGGCGGCGACCGCCTTCGCGAGCGGGATGGCCGAGTACCAGTGGTCGAGTCCGACGAAGCCGAACCGCACCGTTTCTGACATGTTGTTCTCTTTTCTGCTGAGCGTTGGATCGGGCGGGCGGCTAGAAGGTCGTGGAGAGCTCCACGACGCGGCCTTCGCGCGCGGACTCGAACACGGCGAGCATGATCTCCAGCGCATGGCGTGCGTGCTCGGCCGTGAGCACCGGCGTCGCGCCGTCGCGGACGACATCCGCGAGGTGGTCGACGAGGAGCGCCCGCCGCAGCATCGCCCGGCGCGGGTCGGCGATCGCCGGCCACATGGTCGGCGCGATCCAGCCGTCGACCCCGGGGGCGAGGTCCGTGCGGTACACCTCCAGGTCGGGCCCGTCCTGCCGGTAGATCGCCATGGCGCCGGCGCGGCCGAAGACCTCGACCTTCGGGCTGCGCGAGGCGTGGACGTTGAAGGTGCCGTCGATCACGGCGAAGGTCGAGTCGCCGAAGTCGAGCATGAACAGGCAGTTGTCGGGCGTCGTCACCGGGATCTCCAGCCCGCCGAACGGGCCGCCGCGCACGACGCGGGTCGCCTCGGTCACGCCGGCGAAGGCGGTCACGCGCTTGGCGGGCCCGAGCAGGCCGGTGATCTCGTGGATGCCGTAGACGCCCATGTCGAAGAGCGGGCCGGAGCCGTCCTGGTAGAACCAGGTCGGGTCGAACGGCCAGCCGTCGGGGCCGCCGCCGGGGCCGGCGTGCGAGCTGCGCACCCGGGCGAACGCGACCTTGCCGACCGAACCCTCCCGGATCTGCTGCTGCGCCTCCACGTAGGGTGAGTACAGCATGTCCGGCGGGGCGCACAGCACAGTCAGGCCGCGGGCGGCGGCGGCCTCGATGATGGCGTCCGCTTCGGCGAGCGTCGTCGCGATCGGCTTCTCGACGACCACGTGCTTCCCGGCCTCGATGATCCGCATGGTCGTCTCGGCGTGCGCCGGGATGGGCGTGAGGTTGACGACCGCGTCGATGTCGGAGTGCTCGAGCAGCTCGTCGAGGCTCAGATAGGACTCCGGGATGCCGAAGCGCTCGGCCGCCGCGGCCGCACGACCGGGCACCGGGTCGGCGATCGACACGATCGTCACCTTGTCGGCGATGTGATGGACGTTGGGCAGGACGCCCTCGGGGATGGTCGCGATCCCGCCGGCGCCGAGGACGCCGAGGCGGAGCGGAGCGCGATCGGGGAGGGGTGCTGTCGAGTCGGTCACGAATGCATGCCTTTCGCTGGGGGATGCGGCAGTATCTGACTCAATGCAGAGCAGAGGGGGGCTGCCGGCGCGCTCGTCCGGGGCGGTTCGCTCCCGGGATGTTCTAGGATTATTCATTAAGAGTCTTTAGTAGTCAAGGCTCGGCACGGTACCGTGGAGCGCGCCTCCAGACCGATCCGAGGCGCCGATGGGAAGTGATGAAGTGCGAAGTCTGATGGATCAAGGGGTGACGTCACCCGCGGTGGCGCCCTCCCTCTTGCGCTCGATGAATCAGCGCTTCGTGCTCGACTGGCTGTACCGCAACGGCCCGGCCAGCCGGCCCCAGATCTCGCGCGCCATCGGCCTGTCGCAGCCCACGGTGTTCGCCACTCTCGCGAACCTGGAGGACGTCGGGCTGGTCCGCACCCGCGGCCAGTCGGAGGAGCAGGCCGGGCGCCCGGCGCTCATCTACGAGGTGGACGCCCGCGCCGGCCTGGTCGCGGCCGTCGAGCTCGGCCAGGATTGGGTGCGCATCGCGATCGCCGACCTGCTCGGCACGGTCGTCGCCCGCACCGAGGCGAAGAACACCGCCCGCAGCGTGAAGGCGCTGGTCGCGACCGTCGAGCGCCTGCTCGCGTCGGCGACCGCGGAGGCGCAGGTCGGCGCCATCAGCCACGCGGTCGTCGCCACCTGGGACGCCGCGGGTCCGGCCGCCGGGCAGCCCGGGGCCTCCGCACCGCCGTGGCGGCGACCGCAGCTGTTCGACGAGTTGCGGGCCGCGCTTCCCATGGCGGTCAGCGTCGAACGGGATGTGGATCTCGCGGCGCTGAGCGAGTTCACGTTGGGCGCCGGACGCGGCGCGGACCCGTTCGTCTACCTGCATGTCGGCGCAGAGGTCGGCTCCGCGCTCGTGACCGGAGGGCGGGTGTATCGCGGGGCCAACGGCGCAGCGGGAGAAATCGGCCGGCTGGAGCTGACGACGGCCTCCCCGGTCGGCGCACCGCCTGCTGGCGGCGCCGTCAGCACGCTCGAGGGCGCACTCCTGGGCGCGGACGCGGTGTCGTACGCGCAGGCGCTCGGCCTCTCGTCGGTCACGAGCGTCGGGCAGGTGATCGAGCTGGCGCGCCGTGGCGACGAGACGGCACGCCGCGCGGTCGCGCGGCAGACCGATGTGCTCGGAAACCTGCTCACCACGATCACAGCCTTCTTCGATCCAGAGCTCATCGTGGTCGGCGGCGGCATCGCGCAGCACCTCGACATGCTCGCCGTCGGGCTCGCCGGGCGGCTCGATGGAGACCGCACCCGACCGCGCTTCGTGGCCAGCGCACTCGGCGCGGACGCGATCGTCCAGGGTGCCGTGGTGCGCGGCGTGGAGATCGCGCGCGAAGCGGTGTTCGCTGAGCGCATGTCGGTCGACCCGGGCGCGTAGCCGGGACGCCGCAGGCGCCGCTCCCGTCGCGTGCGAAAAGTGTTTCTGGAATGTATCGGACGTGTGAAGTCTGATTTTGGCGCTTGACTTGTGAAAGAGTCTTAAAGAAGATTCTTGAACAACCGCAAAGCCCCAAAGGAGTGACAGTGAAGACAATCCGCTACATCGCAGCAGGCGTTGCCGCCGCTGTCGCCGCAGTCGCCCTCACGGGCTGCTCCGGCGGCAACGGCGCGCAGAGCTCGGGTGACGACAAATCGCTCACCGTCTGGCTCATGCAGGACACGCTGACCGACGCCTCCCAGAAGGCCATCGTCGATGGCTTCAAGAAGAAGACCGGCATCACCGCGAAAGTGGAGGTGCAGCAGTGGGACAACATCAACACCAAGCTGACCACCGCCCTTGCGACCGACACCCCGCCCGACGTGGTGGAGATCGGCAACACCGACGTGCCGCTGTTCGCGGCCAACGGCGCGCTGCTCGACCTCACCTCCGACAAGAAGGACCTCGAGGGGGCCAACACCTGGCTCAAGGGCCTCGAAGGGCCGGCGACCGTCGATGGCAAGCTCTACGCGGCGCCGTTCTACGCAGGCACCCGGGCTGTCATCTACAACAAGGACATCTGGGCGAAGGCGGGCGTGATGGACGCCCCCACCAGCTACGACGAGCTGACCAGCGACCTGGACAAAGTGCGCGCACTGAACCAGGCGCCCGATTTCAGCCCGATCTACCTGACCGGCACCTACTGGTACAACGCGCTGTCGTTCCTCTACGACGCCGGCGGAGCCCTCGCGAAGAAGTCGGGCGACAGCTGGAAGGGCCAGCTCGAGACGGCGCAATCGCAGAAGGGCCTCTCCGACTTCAAGACCTTCCAGAACGCCTACTCGACCGAGGGATCGCGCACGGCGCCGATGGACACCCCCAACCCCACCGACGTCTTCGCCACCGGCAAGACCTCCGCGATCATGGGCAACGGCAACGCGCTGAAGACGATCCTGCAGGCGAACGCCGGCCTGGTCGGCCACGTCGGCAGCTTCCCCTTCCCGAGCAAGGCCGACCCGGGCAAGAACATGCCCAACTTCCTCGGTGGCTCCGACATCGGCATCGCGGCGAAGGCCCAGCACCAGAAGGCCGCGCTGCAGTTCGTGAAGTACATCACGAGCGACGACATCCAGGCCAAGCAGGTCTCGGAGGCCTCGGGTCACATCCCGATCTCCGACCAGCTGATCGACACGGTCACCGCCACGCTGCCCGATGAGATGAAGGCCTTCTACCAGGGCGCGAAGCTCAGCATCTCCACCCCGGCCACCCCGGGCTGGGCCACCATCGAGTCCGACGCCTCCGTGACCGACTTCTTCTCGCAGGTCTCCTCCGGCAACAAGAGCGTCGCGCAGGCCGCGGCCGACTTCGACAAGCACCTCGACGCGGCGCTGAACGCGAAGTAGCACGTGATGACCGTCGACACATCGACGCGGGCGCAGCCCACCGTCGGCGAGCCGGGTGCGGTCGGGGCAACCCCCCGGCTGCGGCCCGGCCGCCGGGTGCGCACAGCCCGCCGGCCGCGCAGCTGGGCCCCGCTCATCCTGCTGGCTCCGGCCGGCGCGGTCCTCGCGGTGGTGCTCGGGTACCCGCTGGTCCGGCTGGTGGTGAACTCCTTCCAGGACTTCGGTCTGCGCGCGCTGTTCACCGGCGACACCGAGTGGATCGGCTTCGCCAACTATGCGGCCGTCTTCAGCGATCCGCAGTTCGGGCCGGTGCTGGTGCGGACGGCGGTCTTCACCCTCTCCCTGGTGATCGGCTGCCTCATCATCGGAATGGCCATGTCCCAGATGATGGTCCACCTGGGCAGAGGGGTGCGCACGGTCCTGAACTTCGTGCTCATCCTGGCGTGGGCGCTGCCGACGGTGAGCTCGACGCTGGTCTGGCAGTGGCTGTTCCAGCCGGTCTACGGCGTCTTCAACTGGGTGATCACGCGGCTCGGCTGGTTCGGCGACTTCACCTCGCACAGCTGGACGGGCAACGCCGGCGACGCCTTCTTCATCGTCTGGCTGCTCATCGTCTGGCAGTCGGTGCCGTTCGTGGCCCTGACCCTCTACGCCGGCCAGTCGCAGATCCCCGCCGAGTACTACGAGGCCGCGCAGCTCGACGGCGCGAGCGAGTGGCGGATCTACCGATCGATCACCCTGCCGTTCCTCCGGCCGGTGCTGTATCTGGTCGCCATCCTGCAGGTGATCTGGCACTTCAACACGTTCAACCAGCTCTGGATCCTCACCCAGGGCGGCCCGGACAGCAGCACCACCACCCTGAGCATCTGGTCGTTCCAGAAGGCTTTCGCCGCGAACTCGTTCGGGCAGGGATCGGCGATCGCCGTGATCACGGCCATCCTGCTGGTGATCCTGACCGCCTTCTACATCCGACGACTCATCCGGACGGGAGAGATGGAATGACCGCGAACCTGGCGACGAGAGTCCCGGCGGCCGCAGTGCGGGGGCGCCGGCGCCCGAAGCACCCTGTCGCGCTGACCCTGGCGATCGTCTGCATCGTCCTCTGGGCGTTCCCGATCTACTGGATGCTCAACACCTCGTTCAAGGAGCGGGACGCGATCACCACGACGACGCCGCAGTTCGTGCCGTCGCCGCCGAGCCTCGTCAACTACCTCGACGCACTGACGAAGCCCGGCTTCCTCAGCTCGCTCGGGAACAGCCTGGTCGTGTCGCTCGGCGTGGTCGTCGCGTCGATCGTGCTCGGCTTCCTCGCGGCTGCCGCAGTGTCGCGGTTCCGGTTCCTCGGCCGGCGCGCGATCCTGGTCAGCATCCTGGTGGTGCAGATGATCCCGGGAGGCGCGCTGCTCATCCCGCTGTTCCTGTCGTTCAAGAGTCTGGGCCTGCTGAACAGCTACTGGGGGCTGGGGCTCGCCTACATCGCCAGCGTGCTGCCGTTCAGCATCTGGGTGCTTCGCGGCTTCTTCCTCAACCTGCCGATCGAGCTCGAGGAGGCCGCGAAGATCGACGGCGCCGGCACGACCCGCATCCTGTGGAGCATCTACTTCCCGCTCGTGCTGCCCGGCTTGATCTCGACCAGCGTCTTCGCGTTCATCAACGCCTGGAACGACTACATCACCGCGTACGTGATGCTGAAGGATCAGGCGATGTACACCCTCCCGGTCTTGCTGGTGTCGTTCAGCACGAACGAGGGCACCGACTACGGCGGCCTGATCGCCGCGTCCGTGCTCTTCGCGCTGCCGGTCGTCATCTTCTTCATGATCGTGCAGCGCAACCTCGTCTCCGGGATGTCCGCGGGCGCCGTGAAGGGCTGATGCCCGTGGCGGACCGGGCGCGCACGAGCGGCGTGCGGCGGTGGCACCTCGCGGTCTGCGCAGTGTTCGCCGTCTCGGGGATGGGCGTCTCGACCTGGCTCTCCCGGATCCCGGACGTGCGCTCCGACCTCCACCTGTCGATCTTCGCGATGGGCCTGCTCTCGCTCGGGCTCTCCATCGGGTCGGTAACCGGCTTCACGGTCGCCGGCCGGGTCGCCGGGCGGATCGCGCCCCGGACGGCGATGTTCGCCGCACTCTCGACGGCGGCGGGCGGCAGCGCCGTCTCCGCCCTCGGCGTCGGGACCGGCTCGCAGCCCGTGGTCGCCGTGGGGCTCGCTGTGCTCGGATTCGGCGCCGGCGTCTGCAATGTCGCGATGAATGTGGACGCGGTGGCGATCGAGCGGGCCCGCGCGCGACCCGTGCTGCCCTGGTTCCATGCCATGTTCAGCATCGGCGGGGTGATCGGCGCCGGGCTCGGGGCGGCAGCGGCCGCCGCGCACGTCCCGGTGCCCGCGCACCTGCTGGCCGAGGGCATCCTCTCGGTGGCCGTCGCCGCCTGGGCGGTGCGCGGGGTCCCGGAATCCGGGAGCGCGCTCCGGGCGCACGCGGACGTCGCGCCGGTTCTGAGCGGGGGCGCCAAGACGACCGCCGCCCGCAGTGCCTGGCGTGATCGGCGCACGATCCTGATCGGCGTCCTGGTTCTCGGGATGTCGTTCGCCAATGGCGCCGCCAACGACTGGATCGCCCTGGCGATGGTCTCCGGCCACCACGCGACGACGACCCTGGCGGCGGTCACCTTCTGGGTGTTCGTGATGGCCACGACGACGACGCGGCTGGCGGGAACCGCCGTGATCGCTCGCTGGGGCCGGGTGCGCGTGCTGCGCTTCACCGCAATGCTCGGGGCCGTGGGGATCGCGCTGTTCATCTGCGCCCCCTCCCCCGGGCTCGCCGTCGCCGGCGCGGTGCTGTGGGGACTCGGTTCGGCGCTCGGGTTCCCGATCGGGATGTCGGCCGCCGGCGACGACGCGCGCACGGCGGCCAGGAACATCGGGGTGGTGGCGACGATCGGCTACGCCGCCTCGCTCGCCGGCCCTCCGCTGCTGGGGCTGACCGGAGACCGGCTGGGCCTGCTGCCTGCGCTCGTCGTCCCGCTCGTCTTCGTCGTGGCCGCAGCGGCCATCGCCGGCGTCGTTCGACCGCTCGCCCCCACGCTGCGCCGAAGCGAGCCGGCCGGCGATCGACTGACCGGCGATCAGGCGACGGCGAGCTCGTAACGCCGGGAGGTCTCGGCGGGCCGCCAGCGACCGCTCACGGCGACGGCCGACGGGTGGATGCCGTCCGGGCTCACGATGAGGTCGGCGACCGCGCCGGCCTCGATGACTCCCCGGTCGCTCCAGCCGAGCAGCCGCGCCGCGTTGGCGGCCGAGACGTTCGCCATCTGGAGTGGCGAGAGCGCGCCCCAGCTGCCGGCGCGCTCCGCCGCGTCGACGATGAACGCCGTCGAGCCCGCGAGCGTCTCGGTCTCGTGCAGGTACGCCGCTCCCGAGCGCACGTCGACCGTGCGGTCGACGAACGAGTAGCGGCCGTCGGCGAGCCCTGCTGCGGCCATCGCGTCGGTGACCAGCACCACGCGATCGCTGCCCGCCGACTCGAGCGTCAGCCGCACGGCGTCCGGGGCCAGGTGGTGGCCGTCGGCGATCAGCTCCACCGTCACGCGCTTGTCCAGGAGCGCCCGCGCCACCGGGCCGGGTGCGCGGTGCGTGAGCGCCGGCATGGCGTTGAAGAGATGCGTGACGTGTCGCGCCCCCGCATCCACCGCCGCCTCGAAGACGACGGCGCTGGCGTCGGTGTGGCCGATGCAGAAGAGGAGCTCGTCGGCGTGCCGATGGATCAGCTCCAGCGCGCCGTCGAGCTCCGGGGCGATGGTCATGGCGAGGGCGTGCCCGCCCGCGGCGTCGACGAGGGCGGCGAACAGCGCCTCGTCCGGCTGCCGGAGGGCGGTCGCCGTCTGCGCGCCGCGGCGGTGCGGCGACAGGAACGGGCCCTCGAAGTGGATGCCGCGGATGTTTGGCGCCGTGCCGTCCTCGATGGCCTGGGCGATCGCCCGCGCGGCGACGAGCATGGTCTCCGGCGCGGTGGTCCCGATCGTGGCGAGGATGCTGGTCGTCCCGCGGGCGAGGTGGGCGGCCGCCGCCCGGCGCACGTCGTGCACGTCGCCGGTGTAGAGCGCGCTCCCGCCTCCGCCGTGGCAGTGCACGTCGATGTAGCCGGGGAGCACCCACTGACGCTCGACGTCCACGTAGTCCACCGGATCACCGCCGCCGGGGAAGGTGGGCGGCTCGCCGGGACCGAGGGCTGCGATGCGCTCGCCCTGCACGGCGATCCACCCGTTGTCGACGATGCGGTCGGGGAGCACCAGGCGGCCGTTTGTGAGGACCCGGACGGTCATGATCAGACTCCTGCGCTGAGGGGTTCGGGGGTGTGGCGGCGGAAGACGTCGAGGACCTCGTCCCGCGCCGCTCCCACCGGTGACAGCGGCGACGGCGAGGCGCCGAGGCCGCGGTAGAGGCTGCTGAGCGCGTGCCCCATCGCGCCCAGCAGTCCCGCGTCGCTGCCGAGTCGCGAGCGCTCGATGCCGCTGGCCACGCCGACCCGCTGCTGCAGCCGCTCCTGCACCCGGCGGAAGCTGTCGGCGCCGAACGCCTCCGAGAAGCCTCCGGCGACCAGGATCGTGGCCGGCTCGTAGGCCAGCGCGACGACCCCCACCAGGTGCTCGAACGCCTCCTGAGCCTGCGAGACCAGGCCGCCGTAGAGGTCGGGCCGGGCGAACACGTCGGCGGTCGAGTCGAGGCGGTAGCCGAGGCTGCGGGCGTGGGCGGCGAGCCCGGCCCCGGAGAGCAGGTCGCGCATGCGCAGGTCGCTTCCCTGCAGCGGGAGCCGCCCGAACTCGCCGAGCAGCCCCTGTGCGCCGGAGAGCACCTCACCCCGCATGGACACCGCGCCGCTGAGGCCGGTGCCGAGGATGAGGAGCACGGTGGTCTCGGTCGGGTCGACCGCACCGTAGCGCAGCTCGCCGAGCAGGGCGAGGTTGGAGTCGTTGTCGATCTCCACGGGCGCGTCGACCTCCGCGCGCAGGGCGACGAGGAAGCCGGGCTCGCGGATCTGCGGAAGGTTCACCGCGCCCACCACCCTGCTCTTGTCTCCGGAGATGGCGGCAGCCAGCCCGACCGTCACCGCGCCGAGCGGGATGCCGTCGCCGTGTTCGGCGACGAGCTCGTTCACGCGGTCGCCGAGCCAGATCCCGAAGCTCCGCGCGTCGACGTCGTGCAGCGTCGGGAAGCGCTGCCGCATGATCGTGCGGCCGAGCCCATCCGAGAGCACCAGCCGGCAGTTGGTGCCGCCGAGGTCGATGCCGCACACCAGGGCGATGGAGTCGTTGAACCGGACGCTCCCCGCGTTGCGGCCGCGACCGGCCCGGGTGATCGTCGGCCCCTCCACCACGACCTGCGATTCGAGCAGCTCGCTGACGACGCGGAAGACCGTGGCCTGGCTGAGCCCGGTGGCGGCCACGATCTCCTGCCGGTCGGTCTCGCGGCCGGTGAGCAGTTGGTCGAGCACGCTGCTCCGGTTCGAGCGCCGAACGGCGGTTGGGGAGTCCATATTTCCTCTCAGGCTGAACTTTAATCGTCCTGAGAAGAATAACCCCACGCCCTCCCGTCTCCGCAAGCCTTTTGGTCAGCCGATTTTTGCGAAGTCTTCCGTCGGCGTTCACCCGGTCGTCGCCTCCGCGGGGCGATTTCGATTCACAGTGAGGATTATTTCCGGCGCAAGAGGACCGAGAACCGCGAAACGGCGAATAGAGTCGGATCACACCCTTCTACGAGCAGAGGAGCCCCTATGCGCACGGTCCGACTCGGCAACAGCGGTCTCGAGATCAGCGGAGTCGTGCTGGGCATGATGTCCTACGGCGACCCGGATCGCGGCAGCCACCCGTGGAGCGTCGGCATCGACGAGGCGCGGCCGTTCGTTCGCCGGGCCTTCGACGCGGGCGTCACGGCCTTCGACACGGCGAACGTGTACTCACTCGGTTCCAGCGAGGAGATCACCGGGACCCTGCTGGCCGAGCTCGGCCCGCGGGAGGATGTCCAGATCTTCACGAAAGTGAACGGGCGGATGCGCAACGGCCGCAACGGCGCCGGGCTCTCCCGCGCCGCCATCATGCACGAGATCGACGCCTCGCTCACGCGCCTGGGGACGGACTACGTGGACCTGTACCAGATCCACCGCTTCGATCCCCGCGTGCCCATGGAGGAGACGATGGAGGCGCTCCACGACGTCGTCAAGGCCGGCAAGGCCCGCTACATCGGCGCCTCCAGCATGTGGGCGTGGCAGTTCGCCGAGCTCCAGCGGGTCGCCGAGCTGAACCACTGGACCCGGTTCGTCTCGATGCAGGACCAGTACAACCTGCTCGACCGCGAGGAGGAGCGCGAGATGCACCCGTTCTGCATCGCCACCGGCGTCGGCGTGCTGCCCTGGAGCCCGCTCGCGCGCGGCAGGCTGACCCGCCCGTGGGACGCCCCCGGCTCGGGCACCCGCGCCGACACGGACGAGTTCGGCAAGACGCTGTATCGCACGAACGAGGAGTCGAACCGCTCCATCGTCGACGCGGTCGCCGCGATCGCCTCCTCGCGAGGCGTGCCGATGGCACAGGTCGCGCTGGCCTGGGTCGCCGGCCGGAACGCCGTGACCGCCCCGATCGTCGGCGCGACGAAGCCGCACCACATCGACGACGCTGCGGCGGCACTCGACCTCGCGCTGACCGAAGACGAGGTGACCCGGCTGGAGGCGGCGTACACGCCTCGGGAGCCTGCGGGATTCTGAGAGGCTATCCACTCCTGACCCGGTTTGGGGGCGTGAAGATATCCGCCGTGATCGCTAGCTTCGTCGGGCGACCCGAGGAGTAAAGATGAGCGCCCTTCCTGGCTGGTACGACAACCCGGAAGACACGTCCACCCAGCGATACTGGGATGGCGCGGCATGGTCGGATGCGACGCGTTCGAAGGTCGCCGCCATCCCGGCGGGCTGGTATCCCGACACCGAACGGCCTGCCGGACAGCGCTGGTGGGATGGCGCTCAATGGACTGATCAACGGACCGCGCCAACCAGCGCGCCCACGCCTCGCGCCGAGAAACCAATCGCGAAGCTCGGCAAAGGCGACGCACGCCATCTTGCCGCCGAACTCACCAACACGGTTGCCGAGCTCCAAGCAGTCATAGACAAGCACGGACTTCGCAGCTTCGCAGACATCGACTCGTATCAGGCCGCCGTCGAGGCTCAACTCGCCGCAGATCGCGCTCAGGCGGAGATCGCGATTGCAGAGGCGCAGGCATCCGCCGCCGGCGGCTTGGCGACGACCGAGAAGCGGCTCGGCGAGGTCCAGGCGCAGCTGGCCTGGTCTCAACAGCAGCTCGATCAGGTCAACCGCGAACGCGTCGATGTCGCGGATGTCGTGGCGCTCCAAGAGGTGGGCCTCTTCGACTACGAGCACCCGGCGCAGTCGTCGGCAAGCCTGGCAACCGAACTCGAGTCGGTGCGATCGCAGATCAAGAACATGATTCGAGACAAGCGGGCCGTGACGACCACAAGCGGGTTCACCTTCAACAACTCTGCTGCGCAAGGCAAGAAGTTCATCAACGACATGACCAAGGTTCTGCTCCGCGCTTACAACGCGGAGGCCGAGAACGCGATCAAAGCGACCAAGGCCGGCAACCTCTATTCGGCGCAGACACGTCTGACCAAGGCAGCGGAACAGATCGCCAACGGCGGCAAGATGATCCAACTACGGATCACCGAGCAGTATCACCGGCTCCGTCTGAAGGAACTCGAGCTTGCCAACTCCCACCTCCTGGCAGTGCAGCGCGAACGGGAGCTCGATCGCGAGCGACGGGCCGAACTGCGAGAACAGCAGAAGGCGGAAGCGGAACTACGACGCGAAAAGGAACGCCTCGAGAAGGAGCGCGCACACTACCTCTCAACCCTGGCGAATCTTGAAGCGAACGGCGACATGGCCGGAGCCGATCGCATTCGTGAACAGCTGACGGACGTCGAGCGAGCCATCGTCGACGTCGACTACCGCGCCGCGAACATTCGCGCAGGGCACGTCTACGTCATCTCCAACATCGGTGCTTTCGGGGAAGACATGGTCAAGATCGGCATGACTCGTCGACTCGAACCGATGGACCGCGTCCACGAATTGGGAGACGCCTCCGTGCCATTCCGCTTCGACGTGCACGCCCTCTTCTTCGCCACCGACGCAGTCGGGATCGAAAACTATCTCCACAAGCGCTTCGCGGAACAACGTGTCAACAAGATCAACCTGCGACGAGAGTTCTTCCGCGTCACACCCGCTGAAGTCCTCGAAGCGCTCCGAGAGCAAGCTGTGGAAGTCGTCGAGTTCACCACGGAACCCGCCGCACCGGAGTACAGGGCCAGCACAGGTCTGGTGGCCGCGCACTCCGCCTGATGTGAACCCGGACCGAACGCGAGCATTCCAGATGTGCGTGGCCCAGCGGCTCGCTGTGCCCTCAACTGGGAGCAGTGGGCACTCGACCGTCTCCAATACGCTCGGGGGCGTGCCCGCTCACCGTCGGGCGTGAAACGACACGAAAGAATTGACGCACGATGGCGAAAGAGACTCGATTCAGCTTCGACGGCGGGGCCGGGACCTACTTGGGGACCGCGCTCCTCGGCTTCCTGGTCACTGTCGTCACGGTCGGGATCTGCTATCCGTTCGCACTTGTGCTGATGCAGCGGTGGAAGGCCAAGCACACCTACATCGACGGTCAGCAGCTCGTCTTCACTGGTTCAGCCGTCGGTCTGTTCGGACACTGGATCAAGTGGTTCCTGCTCTCGGTCATCACCCTCGGCATCTATCTGTTCTGGGTGGCGCCGCGCCTTCAGCGTTGGATCACGGTCAATACGGAGTTCGCAGCTCCGGTCGCACCGGTGCAGCCTCTCGTTGCCGGTCACGCTTCGTCAGTCACGATCTCCGTCAACGGCTGAGCGTCCCGCCGCTGCAGGGAGCGGCGCAGGTGCTGAAGGTCGGCCCGACCTCCGAAGCTGGACAAGCTGTCCCAGCCTGCGGTGAGAGGCGCATCGGCCCATTCACGCCGCAACGGCCGCGCTCACACCGTCACCTAACCGCCATCCCGGGAATCCGCTCGCGAATCGCCCGCAGCGTGGCCTCGTCGGAGACGCCCTGGAAGTCCCAGCGCGGCGTGTAGGGGGCGTTCAGGGAGCGCACCTCCTCGTCGGTGAGCTCGACATCGAGCGACGCGATCGCGTCGTCGATCTGTTGCGTCGTGTTCGCGCCGACCAGCGGTGCGGTGACGACGGGCTGCCGGTGGAGCCAGGCGAGCGCGATCGTCGCCCGGCTGACGCCGTGGGCGGCCGCGACCTCGCCGACGGCGTCGATGATCGCGCGATTCGACGCTTCCTCGGCGGGTGTGTAGAGCAGATCGGCGTAGTCGCCGTCGCTTTCCGAACGCGCGGTCGCGCGAGCGTCGTCCCATGGGCGCGAGAGGCGTCCTCGCGCGAGCGGGCTCCAGACGATGGTGCCGACGCCCTCATCGATGCAGAGCGGGATCATCTCGCGCTCCTCTTCGCGGGCGAGCAGGTTGTAGTGGTCCTGCATGGAGACGAATCGCGCCCAGCCGTTCTGCTTCTGCAGGTGGAGGGCCTTGGCGAACTCCCACGCGAACATCGATGAGGCGCCGAGGTAGCGCACCTTGCCGGACTTGACCAGATCACTGAGCGCCTCGAGCGTCTCCTCGAGCGGAGTCGAGTGATCGTTGCGGTGCACCTGGTAGAGGTCGATGTAGTCGGTCCCGAGGCGTTCCAGGGAGTGGTCGACCTCGGTCATGATCGCCTTGCGGGACAGCCCCTTTCCGTTCGGCCCGGGGCGCATCGGGTGGCGGAGCTTGGTGGCGATGACCACATCGTCCCGGTCGGCGAAGTCGCCCAGAGCGCGGCCCAGGATCTCCTCGCTCGAGCCGTTCGAGTACATGTTCGCCGTGTCGAAGAAGTTGATGCCGGCCTCGAGCGCGTGCCGGATGAGCGGCCGGGCCTCGTCTTCGCTCTTCGACCACACCGGATGACCGCGGTCCGGCTCGCCGTAGGTCATCGCGCCGATCGCGATCGGCGACACGTCCAGGCCCGTCGTCCCGAGCTTCACGTAGTCCATACTTGCTCCTCGTCCGTCTAATTGCGGAGGATTCTCCGCGTGTTAAACTAACGGAGAACTCTCCGCATGTCAAAAAGGGGCATGATCGACACATGACCGTCGAGACACCGGGCTCCTACGGAACCCAGCGGCGCGCGGCCGCGAAGAACCGGGCAGCGATCATCGAGGCAGCGCATCAGTTGTTCGCCGAGAACCCACTCGTCCCCCTGAACGACGTCGCCAAGCGCGCGGGCGTCGGCGCGGGGACTCTCTACCGCCACTTCCCCACGCGTGAGGACCTGATCCTCGCCGCATATCAGCACGACATCGAACGCCTGGTCTCGACGGCGGACGACGTCCTCGCCCGGCAGAGGTCCGCCAAAGCGGCATTCATCGAGTGGTTCGAGACCCTGGCCGGTTACATCCGGATCAAACACGGCCTCGGCGACGCACTGCACAGCGCGGCCGCCCAAGAAGTCGTCGCGTCTTCGTGGGGTCCGACAGCCGAAGCCGTCGGCAGACTCGTCGACGTGTGCGTCGCCGAAGGCACGATGGCCCCCGGGCACGACCCCGTCGACATCATCATGCTCATGAGCTTCCTGTGGCGAGTCGCCCCGAACGACGACGGCATCGCGCAGGGACGACGCTTGATCGGGGTCGTCTTCTCCGGCCTGCAGAGCTCCCCGGACCCGCGCTGACCAACTACCTCTGAACGAGCGAGGCTCGGCTCACACCATCTGCCGGGCCTTGCCCACACTGTCCAGCAGCGACGAGCGCATCAGCATCGCGCGGTGGCGCACCGGGTCCGCGGCCGTGGCCGCCAGCTCCGCGGCGCGCAGCCGGCGCTGCTCCGGGTCCGTCTCCTCCAGCCGCTTCTTGTTGGCGACGGTCTGCTGCTGCACGAACTCGATGTTGAGCTCGCGGCGCCTCCGTTCGTACAGATCGAGACGCACGTCATCCGCTCCTCTGTCGACCTCGGTCACAGCCGCCGCGAACTCGACCGCGTCGTGGATGCCGCAGTTGAGCCCCAGGCCTCCTATCGGGTTGTTGACGTGCGCGGCGTCGCCGGCGAGGAACACGCGATCCGACCGGAAGGATGCGGCCACGCGCTGGTGGACCCGGTACGTCTTGCGGTGCACCACGTCGGCGGCGGGATCACCGTGCTCGGAGAGCCGGGACAGCCTGCGGTGGACGGCAGCGTCGGACATCGCCTCCTCGTCGGTCTCGTCCGCCGGGGCCGGGAACACCGCACGCCACCGCCCGCGGCCGTCGTCGCCGGCGACCTTGAACAGGTTCACCCACTCCTCCGGGTCGGCGAAGTAGTTGCGGTACGAGCAGTCCCACTCGGCCTGGAAGTCGAAGGTCGTGGTCAGCACGAGGAAGCGCTCGGGCCAGGTGTAGCCGTCGAAGGCGATCCCCTGCGACTTGCGCACCGTGCTGCGGCCGCCATCGGTGCCGACGGCGTAGTCGCCGGTGAACCGCTCGGTCTCGCCGTCGCGCTCGGCCGTCACGACGACACCCGTCGCGTCCTGGTCGATACCGGTCACCGTCGCACCGAGGTGGATGTCGACCGTGTCGTATCCGGCCAGGCGGGCCAGCGCCATCCGCTGCAGCTTGTGCTGCTCCAGCTGCACCACGAACGGATAGGGCGTGACGTCGGCGAGGAGTCCGTGGTCGAGCCGCGCGATCAGACTGCGGGAGGGGCGGTCCCAGTGGTCGAAGTAGCGGGCCACGAGACCACGCTCCACCACCTCGTCCATGAGGCCGAGCTCGCCGAGCATCTCCAGGGTCGAGGGGTGCAGGGTCGCCGCGCGCGGGGACTCGTCCACCGCCGTCCCGGCCTCGAGGAGCGTGACCTCCAGACCCTGCCGGGCGGCCGCCAGCGCAAGCACGGCACCGACCGGCCCGGCGCCGACGACGACGATCCGGGTGGCCATCAGGCGCGCGCCTCCGCCGTCACCGTGCCCGCCTCGGCCTGACCCACCGATGTCACCGCCGACAGCTGCTCGTACAGCCAGCGTCCCGACCGGCCGAACCAGTCGAGCCCGGCGAGCGGCACCCGCAGCGGTCCGCTGCGTGCGCGGGCGCGCTCGGGCGAGTCCATCACCTCGGTGCTGGCCAGCTCGTGGAGGGCGATGTGCGTCCACGGACCGCCTTCGCCGTCGAGCACCCGGTAGCGGCGCACGCGCAGCCAGTCGTCGGCCTCCAGCAGCATCGGCACGTGCTCGGTGCCGTACCAGCGGTCGAACTCCGTCTCCCATTCCTGCGGCACGCTGAAGGCGACGACCGACAGGAACGTGCCGTGCACTGGGTCGCCGTCGTCGGAGACCTGCTCGCACGTGAAGCGGGTGAAGCCGTTCACGGCGCCCAGCATGCGCCCGGTGAGCGCGGACGGCGAGGTCTTCACGCGGCGATAGCCGTCGGTCTCCAGTGCGGCCAGCGAGTCGAGCTCGTAGACCGCCAGGTACTCCGGCTCGCCGTCCAGCGCCCGCAGCCGGCGGGCGCCGCGGAAGCCCGGGAGCCCCATGCGCGCCGGGATGTGGTCGGTGTCGTACCACTCGTGGAATTCGCCGACCAGGTCGGCCGGGGGCTCCATCTGGGAGAACAGCATCGCGGGGTTCATCGAACGGTCCGACATGTCACGCCTTTGCTCGGGGGTGGGGTGTTCCTGCTTCTGGTCACGCGGACGACGCCGTCGGTGACGACGCAGGCGACGGCGGGGATGTCGCCGATGGCGAGGGCGCCGAACGCGTCCGCGGCTGTGGAACCGATCGGTGCGTCGAGCACGACCAGGTCGGCGGGTGCGCCGACGCGCAGCCGGCCGGCGTCGAGCCCGTAGACGTCGGCGACGTTCCCGGTGGCGGCCGTGACGACCTGCTGCGGCGTCATCGGACCGAGTGAGGCCAGCTCCGCCATGCTGCGCAGCATGCCGAGGGGGATGACACCGGTGCCGGTGGGCGTGTCCGTCGCGATGAGGATGCGATGCAGCGCGCCGATCGCCAGCGCACGCTCGGCGATGTCGATGGCCGAGCGGAGGTTGCCCGCCTGCACCAGCTGGAGCGCGATCCTGTCGCCCTCCTCCACGATGGCGCGGTTCTCGTCGGCGGTGAGCGAGGTGGGGCCGCCGTTGATGTGGCCCGCGACCTGCGGGCGCATCTTCAGCAGCAGCTCGGCGTCGATCTTGGCCTTGCTGCCGGGGATGGATCCGCCGCCGGAGTGGCACATCACGACGATCCCTGCCGCCTTCGCGTCGGCCACCATGGGCACGTACTCCTCGGCGTCGGGGAAGGCTCCGAAGCCGCCCTTCGCGAAGCGCACGCCGGTCTCGCGCAGCTCGCGGAAGTCCGCTGCCGTCAGCCCGGGCTCCAGGATGACGGCGCCGCCGTGCACGGCCATCCCACCCGGCCGGTAGTGCTGGAATGCGCGCTGGGCGGCGATGGCGAGGGCCTTCACACCCACCCGGTCGGTGGGGCGGCCGGGCACGTGCACTTCGCTGGCCGAGATGACGCGCGTGGTGCCGCCGTGGACATAGCTCTCGAGGAAGCCGACTGTATTCTGCCGCGGCGTGAAGTCGCCGAAGGTGGTGTGCACGTGGCTGTCGATCAGCCCGGGCACGACGGTGGCGCCGGCGGCGTCGATGACCGTCTCGTGGTCGGCGGCCGACACGTCCGCCGAGTCGCCGATCCAGGCGATGGCGCCGCCGTCCGTCACGACGGCGTCGCCCGGCAGCGCGGAGCCGCCCAGCGAGCCGTCGTGCGAGGCGCCGATGTTGATGACCGCGATGCTCAATGCAGGCCGTCCCCGACCGCGTCGGCCGCCCGGAGGCCGCCCACCCGGTCGTGCGGCCGACCGCCGGTGGCGACGGCGACGGCGATCACGAGTTCGTCGGGCTTGGGCGCGTCCGGCAGTGCAATGGTGACGGCGTCGTAATGGGAGCGCACATAGAGGGCGTCCTTGTGGGCGAGCGGAAGGTCGAGCACGGTGCCGGGCACCCCGATCTTGCTGGCCGACGAGATCCACGCGACGCCGCCGCCCACGGCATCGCGGAACGCGTCTCCGAAGACGGTGGTGACGCAGGCCACCACATGCTCCTGCTCGCCGGCCGTGCCGGCGATGCCGCCCTTGCCGTAGCTCTCGACCGGCCGGCCGCCCAGCAGAGCGACCGCGCGGCGGCCGAGCTCGGTGCCGAGGGCGGCGCTGGGCGCGGTGAGCGACGAGAGGTCCTCCACCCAGCGCCCGGCGAACGGGTTGGCGATCACGACGGCGACGGCGGCCTTCAGCAGCGGCTGGTCGAGCACCGGTCCTCCGGCGTGGCGCACCTCCTCCACCTGCGCGTGCCAGGAGCGCACGGCGTACGCGCCGTAGACCTCCTGCAGTGCGTCGGGCTGTACGGTTTCGATGGTCATCGGTAGTCCTCCTCGAGTGCCAGTAGCCAGGGCGCCGCCAGCTCGACCAGGGCGTCGCCCGAGGTCTCGAAGGCGTGCCCGTTCGAGCCGGGCTGCGACGGCAGCAGCACGGAGCGCACCGACGGGGCGATGCCCGCGGTGGCCGCGGCCTCCAGCTGGCCCGGCTCGAAGTAGTTGATGACGGGGTCGTGCTCGTCGCGCACCATCAGCAGCGGGTAGGGGATGCGCGCGATCCAGTCGATGCTGCGCGCACCCGCGGTGCCGGTCTGCCGGTAGGTGAGGAAGTGCGCGGCGGTGACCGTCATCTCGCGTCCGCCCAGCCAGCGCATCGGCTCGGGCAGGACACGCGCGAAGTCGCCCTCGTTCGCCGCCGCGACCGCGGCTTCGCCGAGCCGCCGGTATGCCGCCTCGTCGTCGATCAGGAGGTGCCTCGACTTCCAGGGCAAGTCGGCGAACATCCCGGTCAGCAGTACGCCGACGATCTCGCGGTGGAAGTGGGTCGCCGCGAAGAAGCCGACCTGGCTGGTGCCCAGGCTGTGCCCGTGCAGCACGATGCGCTCGTAGCCGAGGTCGCGCGCGGCCCAGAAGGCCGCCTCGATGTCGCGCACGGTCGCGTAGAAGCTGTCGGTGTTGACCGCGTCGAGGGACTGCCGGGTGTCGATGGCGAGCACCGGGACGCCCGCGGCGGCCAGCCCCTGCGAGAGCAGGTGCACCGGCTGGCTCAGGATGCTGCCGCCGCTGCCGTGGATGCTGATGACGAGCGGCGCGTGCGCCGCCGGCGCGTGCGGTGTCAGCAGCACGCCCGGCCCGGTGCGCCCGTCGAGCGAGGTGAGTTCGAGGAAGGCGGCCGCCGCGCCGTCCGGTGCCGTGTAGGCGCCGTGCGGCTCGGGGGCGGCGTCGAGCATCCGGTACGAGACCGTCGCCGCGGTGCGTGTGGAGGTGTCCGTCATCTGCGTGCTCACTTCCCGGTGTAGACCAGCGACGAGTAGTCGACCGTGCCGGTGAAGCCGGCGAACTTCTTCATCGCGTCGCCCCAGATCTTCAGGTCGCCGGGCGTGACCGTGGTGGTGTACTCGACGATCGGCGACACCTTGGCCTGCGCGATCGGTACCTTCGTGTAGTCGGCCACCACCTGGTACGCCTTCTC
This sequence comes from Leifsonia sp. Soil_N53, assembly GCF_057655165.1. NCBI lineage: Bacteria > Bacillati > Actinomycetota > Actinomycetes > Micrococcales > Microbacteriaceae > Leifsonia > Leifsonia sp. Soil_N53. The sequence continues at coordinate 228,126 of NZ_JBDGMM010000063.1, read as the reverse complement.
CTTGTTCTTCGCGATCCACTCGTCGGCGGACTTCAGCGCCGCGCGGAAGCCTTCGACGGCGGCCGGGTTGGCCTTCGCCCAGGTCTCGGACGCCGCCCAGTAGGTGCCGCCGAGGTAGCCGCTCGTGAGCGCCCGCTCGGGGTCGCCGAGCGACGTCAAGCCGTCGGCCTTGGCTGTGCTGATGAACGGGTAGATCATCTCGGCCGCGTCGATCTGCCCGGCCTTCAGCTGGTCGGCCATGTTGGGCGTCGGCACCTGCACGAACTGCACGGACGCGGGATCGACGCCGTGCTTGGCGAGCCAGGCCTTGGTCGCGGTGTTGAGGTTGCCGGTGAGCGTCGGCGAGCCGATCCGCTTGCCCTTGAGGTCGGCGATGCTGGAGATGCCGTCGCGCACGTAGACCTGCACGCCCTGGTACTGCGACGAGTCGCCGTCGTTCCCCGAGATCATGACCGCTTTGACGCCGGCGGAGGCCGCGCGGATGAGGATGGGTGCCACCGTGAAGCCGACGTCGTACTGGTTGCCGAGCAGCGATGGCACCACGGTGATGTCGGCGAGCGTGGTCGTCGTGACGTTCAGGTGGTTGGCGGCGAAGTAGCCCTCCTTCTGCGCCACGACGATGGGCAGCGAGTCGCTGGTGTTGTTGAGGGCCATCCGGACGGTGGTCGTGGCCGCGCCGGAGGCGGCCGAGGAGGCCGGGGCGGCCGAGCCGGATCCGGCGCTGCAGCCCGCGAGGGCGATCGCGGCGGCGGCCGCGGCGGCGAGGGCGCTGAGTGCGCGCATGTGACGCATGTCGTCTCCCAAGAGGTGAGGTGAGCTGTGGACGGGTTGCTCTCGGCCCGGGCCGAAGCAGTTAATTCAAGACACTGACTTGAGTCAAATAACGGGCTCGGATTCATCCTGCACCACCGAATGTTTCACGCGGGTAAATTGTTCACCTAGGTCATTGACTTGCAGAAAGCAGTATTCAACGATGACTCCCATGACCACTGCTTCGCCCACCCTGCCGGAGGCGGCCGCCGATGCCGACGCCCACGCTTTCTCGTGCACCGATCTCTTCGTCGAATACCGCAGGCAGAACGACTCGCTGCGCGTGCTCGAAGACGTCTCGTTCTCGTGCGCGCCCGGGGAGTTCGTGAGCATCCTCGGCCCGTCCGGCACCGGCAAGACCACCCTGCTGCGCATCCTGGCCGGGCTGCTCGCCCCCGGCGATGGCTCGTCCGTTCGCTTCGAGGGGGCCCCGCTGACCGGGCCCAACGACGGTGTCGCCATCGTGTTCCAGAACTACGGCGCATCGCTGCTGCAGTGGCGCACCGTCGAGCGCAACGTTGCGCTCGGGCTGGAGGGGCGCGTCGACAAGGCGGAGCTGCGCAGCCGCGTGACCACAGCGCTGGAGTTGGTCGGGCTCGCCGACCGCCGCGGCGACTACCCGTGGCAGCTGTCGGGCGGCATGCAGCAGCGCGTGCAGATCGCGCGGGCCTTGGTGACGCAGCCGAAGGTACTGCTGATGGACGAGCCGTTCGGAGCCCTCGACGCGATGACCAAGAACCAGCTGCAGGACGAGCTCCTGCGCGTGCGGCGCCTCACCGGCACGACCGTGGTGTTCGTCACGCACGACATCGACGAGGCGGTGTACCTCAGCGACCGGGTCCTGGTGCTCTCGGGCAAGCCGGCCCGGATCACCACCGAACTCGCGGTGGACCTGCCGAGCCCGCGCGACCAGGTGACGACCAAGGAGGACCCCGCCTACCTCGCCGCCCGGCACGCCGTCTATGCAGCCCTGCAGGGCGCCCACTGATGGCCGTCGCCGTCGCCGGCCGCGTTGCGCCCGGTCGCCGCCTGGGCCGCGGCCTCCTCGTCGGACTCATCGTCCCGGTCGCGCTCGTTCTGGTCTGGCAACTCCTGAAATCGATCGGCGCACTGCCGTACCAGAATATCCCCGCCCCCACCGACATCGGCGCCGCTGCGGTGCAGCTCGCCGCGGACGGCCAGCTCGGCGGCAACTTCCTGCACACCCTGCTCGCGTGCCTCGCCGGGTGGGCGCTCGGCTCGGCGCTCGGGGTGGTCCTCGGCACGGCCCTCGGGATGTCGCGCTGGACCTGGACCTACTCGATGGCGTCGGTGGAGGTGCTGCGCGCCATCCCGGCGATCGCGTTCATCCCGATCGCCGTGATCGTGCTCGCGCAGACCCTGCAGATGGAGATCGCCATCACCACGTGGGTCTCGATCTGGCCGGTCGCAGTCAGCACGATGAACGGCGTCGCCGGGGTGTCGCCCGCCCACAGCGAACTGGCACGGAGCCTGCGGATGTCGCGGATGGAGCGCATCCGCAAGCTGGCCCTGCCGACCGCCGCGCCGAAGATCCTGGTCGCGCTGCGCCTGAGCCTGTCCGGCGCGTTCGCGCTCGCCATCGTGGCCGAGATCGTCGGTGATCCCGCCGGGGTCGGCTACGCGCTCGTGAACGCCCAGCAGCAGGTGCGGCCCGACATCATGTTCGCGTACATCGTGCTGATCGGCGCGGCCGGCTTGGTCCTGAACGCGCTCATCACACTGGCGTTCCGCCGCCTCGCGCCCGGTTTCCACCTCGCCCAGACCTCGGGAGGCTCCGATGGCCGTTGATCTGACCGCAGCTGTCCGAACCCGGGCGACCCGCCCCGCACGGCCGCGGCGCACGGCCCCGCTGCGCGGCCTCCTGCCCCTGGTCGCGCTGCTCGCCGTGTGGGAGCTGGTGGGCGCCTTTCAGCAGAGCACGTTCTTCCCCCCGCCGTCGCAGTGGGTGACCCAGACCGCGACCCTCGCCGCCGGAGGCGCCCTGTTCGCGTCCGTCGGCCAGACCCTGGTGACCTTCGCGCTCTCGCTCGTGATCGCCACCGTGCTGGGAACGGTGCTCGGCATCCTGGTGGGGCGCGTGAGCGTGCTCGACCGCCTGCTGGGCCCGACCCTGGACTACCTGCGGTTCCTCCCCGGTGTCGCCCTGGTGCCGCTGGCGGTGCTGTTCATGGGCTACACCCAGTCGATGGAACTCGGCGTCGTGGTCTTCGGGGCCCTGTGGCCGGTGCTGCTGCAGGTCCGGCTGTCCGCCCGCGAGATCGACCCGATCCTCATGGACGTGCGGCGCAGCCTGCGCATGGGACCCGTCGCCACGTTCGTGAAGATCATCCTGCCCGCGGTCACTCCCGGCATCATGCTGGGCGTCGTGATCACGGCCCCGCTGACGCTCGTGCTCGCCTTGGTGGTGGAGATCAGCACGCAGGTCTCCGGCATCGGGAAGCTGCTGGAGGACGCGCAGCAGTCCTTCCTCTCGGCGCAGGTCTTCGGGCTGATCGTGATCGTCGGCGTGCTCGCGCTCGCGGTGAACGCCGTCCTGGCGCTCGTCGAAGCCCGGCTGCTGCGGTACCGGCCGCCGGCGGAGTAGGTGCCGGACGGTGTCAGTGCGCGTGCGGGTGCGCGTGCGCGTCGGGGTCGATGTCGGCGTCGGCGAGCAGTTCGCGCAGCCGCGGGTCGGAGTCGAGCCCCAGGTAGGACGCGAAGGTGGCCAGGGCCCCGAGCTTGCTCTCATCGCTGAGAGTGCGGTGGAACTGGAACACCTTCTCGTGCACCTCCAGGTCGATCGCCCGCAGCAGCTCGACCCCGCGCGGGGTCGCCCGCACCAGGATGACGCGCTTGTCCACACTCGTCCGGTACCGCTCGAGCAGTCCGTCCTCCTCCAGCCCGCGCACCAGCCGGGAGGTGAGCGCCGGCGCGATCGCCAGCCGCTCGGCCAGCGTCGACACCGACAGCGGCTCGTCGGCCCCGAAGACCTGCAGCAGTGCCTGGTGCCGCAACGGCTGCAGCCCCGCCGCCACGGCCTCCCCGTCGAGCAGGTGCAGAATGCGCCGCATCACGTACCGCCCGTGCGCGATCGCGCGCACGTGTGTCGCGAAGTCCGCCTCGCGCGCCTCCCCCGCTCCGCGGGCCCACACGCGTCCCGGCGGCAGGTGCGCCTCTTCCGGCTCCGCACCCGCCGCGTTCACGGCGGCGCGGGCCTCCGCCTTCGTCCCCGGGCTCTTCGCCATCTCACCCCATCGAATAGTGTCCGTAAGTCAATGACTTAGAGACACTGTATTCGACGCGCGCGGATGCCGGGAGTGTGCCGCGCCCAGCGGACGCGCCCCGGCGTGCGCACGCCGTCCAGCGCCACCGCTATGAGGACCTTCTACGGCCGCGTGTGGGACCGCCGGCCCCTCGCGGTCACCGCAGCGTGAGCGCGGTCCACGAGACCGGCGGAAGCGAGATGCGGACTTCGTTCTCGACGATGCGCGCGCTGTCATTGGCTTGAGGGCGACGCGCTCCGGGTCGGCCAGCGTGTTGGCCGCGTGGATGTCGTCGTCGTGGAGGCTCACGATCCAGTCGACGGAGACGTCGCCGAGGATGCTCGTGTCGATGCCGATCTCCACGGTGTCGGTCATGCTGCGATTGACGAGGAAGACTGCGGTGTCGCCGGTCTCCGGATCGTGCGTCGCCACGGCATCCACCACCGGCACCTCGCCGTAGCGCTCTGTCGGATACGTGGGGCATTCGAGCTTCAGCTCGAGCGTGCGGCCACGCGCGAGGCGCGACATCACGGCGAACGGGAAGAACGTCGTCTGCCGCCAGGCGCCTCCGCCCGGCTCCGTCATGATCGGCGCGATGACGTTGACCAGCTGGGCGAGGCTCGCGGCGGTCACTCGGTCGGCATGGCGGACGAGCGAGATGAGGAGGTTGCCGAAGACCACCGCGTCCATGACCGAGTAGGTGTCCTCGAGCAGCCGTGGCGCGACCGGCCAATCGTCGACGTCGGTGATCCGGTCGACCTCGGCATACCGCGACTGATACCAGACGTTCCATTCGTCGAAGGAGATGTTGATCGTCTTGTCGCTGCGGCGAACCGCCTTCACATGATCCGCGGTGGCGACCACCGAGTCGATGAATCGGTCCATGTCGACGGCAGACGCGAGGAAGCTCCCGTAGTCGCCCCCCAGGGGCTCGTAGTACGCGTGGCACGAGATGAAGTCGACCTCGTCGTAGGTCTCCTCCAGCACCGTGCGCTCCCAGGAGCCGAAGAGCGGCATCCCCGCGCCGGAGCTGCCGCAGACGACGAGCTCCAGCGTCGGGTCGTATTGCCGCATCGCCCGCGCGGTCTTGACGGCGAGCCGGCCGTACTCGCGGGGTGTCCCATGGCCCACCTGCCACGGGCCGTCCATCTCGTTGCCGAGACACCACATGCGGATGTTGTGCGGCTCGCGCGAACCGTTCGCGATCCGGAGATCCGATAGGGCGGTCCCGCTGCGGTGGTTGGCGTATTCGAGCACGTCGAGGGCCTGCTCGATGCCACGCGTACCGAGGTTCACGGCATACATGAGCTCGCCGTCGACCTTGCGGAGCCAGCGCGCGAACTCGTCCAGTCCGACCTCGTTGGTCTCGGTCGAGTGCCAGGCGAGGTCCAGCCGTCGCGGGCGCTGATCCACCGGCCCGATCCCGTCCTCCCACCGGTAGTCGGAGACGAAATTGCCGCCCGGGTAGCGCACCGTCGTCACGCCGAGCTCCCGAACGAGTTCGGCGACGTCGTTACGGAATCCGTCTGGATCGGCCTGTGGGTGACCGGGTTCGTAGATGCCGTCGTAGACGCACCGTCCGAGGTGCTCCACGAACGAGCCGAAGAGGCGGCGGTTGATGGGACCGACCACGAAGTGCGGGTCGATGGTGAGATGTGCAGAAGTCACGGTTCCTCGCGGGGTCGATGCGGCATGAACGGTTAACGGGTGCTGCGCTACTTCAGGCTGCCGATGGCCAGTCCCCCTCGCCAGTAGCGCTGCAGCGTCAGGAAGGCGATGATGAGGGGGATCACCGAGACAAGCGAACCGAGGACGATGATGCTCCAGAGGCTCTGCCCGCCGGCCGCGCCATAGGTCGATGCGGTGGACTGCCACAGACCGATTCCGACCGTCACCGGGTAGAGCCGGTTGTCCGAGAGCATCGCGAGCGGGAGGAAGTAGTTGTTCCAGCAGGAGACCACCGACAGCAGCAGCACCGTGACGATCGCGGGACGCAGAAGCGGGAGCGCCACCCGGAAGAAGGCGCGGAACTCGCCCGCGCCGTCGACCCGTGCAGCATCCAGAAGCTCATCCGGCACGGCGTCCCGTGCGTACACCGCCATCAGGTAGACCCCGAACGGGTTCAACAGGCTCGGGATGATGACGGCCCAGATGGTGTTGGTCAGCCCCGCGACCGAGAACAGCACGAACGTCGGGATCACCAGCGCGGTCGCCGGCACCATGACCGCTCCGAGGAGGATCGAGAACGATGCCCGGCGCCCGGCGAACCGGTATTTGGCGAAGCCGTAGCCGGCGAGCACGCAGAGTGCTGTCGCGCCCACACCGCCGACGACCGCGTAGAGGGCCGAGTTCAGCAGCCAGCGCCCGTAGATGCCGCCGCCGTAGGTGAACAGTGCGACCAGGTTGCCCAGGTAGTCGACGTTCGAGCCGAACCACAGCGCCGGACCACCGCCGAAGAGCTCGGCCGTGCTCTTGGAGCTGTTGACGATGACCCACCAGAACGGGATGAGGAAGTAGATGACGAGCACACCGAGCACGATATGGATGGGCACGCCGCCCGGCGTCCGCGTCGTGCGCTTGCGCTCGACGTTCATGGTGTCCATGCGTTCACGGAGTTCATGGCGTTCATGACAGGATGTTCCCCCTCTTGCGGGTCGCGAACATGAAGATGTAGACGCAGACGAAGACGACGGCGCCGAGCGCGAACGAGATCGCGGAACCGTAGTTGTAGTTCGCAAGCGAGAACGCCTGCTGGTACGCGTACATGTTCGGGGTGAAGTCGTTCGGGATGGCTCCGGCCGCCAGCGGCTGCAAGATCTTCGGTTCGTTGAAGAACTGGAGGGTGCCGATGAGTGCGAATACGAGGATCAGCACAAGTGCGGGTGCGACGAGGGGGATCTTGATCCGGAACGTGATCTGCCACTGCGACGCGCCGTCGATGCGCGCTGCCTCATATAGCGTCGGGTCGATCCCCTGCAGCGCGGCGTAGAGGATGATCATGTAATAGCCCGCCCACTGCCAGGTCACGACATTGAGCAGGCCGTAGAAGATCAGGCCCGTGCTGAGGAAGTCCGGCGCCGGTTTCCCGAAGGCTCCGAAGATGTCCGCCAGTGGCCCGAAGTTCTCGCTGTACAGGAACCCCCACATCAGCGCGCCGATGACCGTGGGGATCGCATACGGCAGGAAGATCATGAGCCGCGAGAACCGGGCGAACCGGGTGACGACGATGTCGAGCATCAGGGCGATGGCGAGTGACACGGCCATCTGGAGTGGGATGAGCACCAGCGAGAAGCTGATCACGAACTGGACGCCGCTCAAGAACGACGGGTCGCTGAACGCCTTCAGGTAGTTGCCGAACCCGACGAATCGGGTCCCTCCGATCAGCGACTTCTGGAACAGGCTCAGGTAGAGCGCGTAGCCGATCGGCAGCACCAGGAGGCCGAGGAAGATGATGCCGAACGGGCCCACGAACAGCCATCCGATGGCGTTCCTGCGGGTATGGGTCGTACGGCGACGTCCTCGTGGCCTGCCGGTGCCGTCACGGGCTTCGACGGTGTTGGCGGTTGCTGCGGTCATGATTCCTCCGGATCGGGAAGGGATCGTGGAGGGCCGGCCCTCTCCGGGCCGACCCTCCACGCGGGCTCACTTGACGGTGAACCCTTGCTCCTTCGCGTACTTGACGACGTCGTCCTGCAGCGCATCGGCCGCCTGAGACCCCGTCTTGGAGCCGTCGTTGATCGCGGCGATCTGCTTGGTGAACGCGGAGTAGTAGTACTGCCCGATCGGGGTGTACACCATGCCCTTGTAGGCGTTGGCCGCCGGAACGTAGACCTCCTTGTTGGCCTGCTGCCCGTTGAAGAACTTGACCTCGGCGTTGACGAACGCGGGATCCTTCAGCACGCTGAGGTTGAGCGGGAAGATGATCTGGTTCTCCCACCCGTCCTTCAGCGATGCATCGTCGGCGTAGACGCCGAACGCGACCTTCGCGGCGAGCTTGGGATCCTTGGCCTGCTTGGTGACCGAGAAGGCCGAACCACCCCAGTTCACCGAGATCGGGTTGCTCGGGTCCCACTGCGGCAGCGGAGCAGTCGCCCAGACTCCCGCGTCCGCGCCCTTGCCCACACCTGCGCCCTGCAGGTAACCGGGCGCCCACGCGGCCGAGAGGTACGTGGCGTACTTGCCGCCGATCACGCCGGAAATGTACTCCGGGGTGAACTGGTCCTGCTTCCCGACCAGCCCCTTCGAGACGAGCCCGGCCCAGTAGTCGAGCACCTGCTTGGACTTGTCGTCGTTCAGCTTGATGCCGATCGTGCCCTTATTGGCGGTGTTGTAGGTGAACGGGGTGGCACCGTTGTTGTAGAGCAGGGCAGTCACGTAGGCCGGCTGGTTCGCCGGGAAGTCGCCGAACAGCGGGCCGCCGGCATCCTTCACCTTCTGGGCCGCAGCGGCGTACTCATCCCAGGTCTTCGGGGGAGTCGTGATGCCGTACTTCTGGAAGATGTCCGTGCGGTAGATCATGCCCATCGGACCGCCGTCGATCGGAGCGCCGTAGACCCCGTCCCCGACGGACACGTCCTTCCACGCGCCGTCGCTGAAGTTGTCCTTCATGTCGTTGTAGCCGAGGCCCTTCAGGTCGACGAGAGCATCCTGCACCTGGAAGGTCGGGATGCGGTCGGCCTCGAGCATGACGACATCCGGAGCACCTTTGCCCGCGCTTACCGCGGTCTGGAACTTGTCGTACTCGGCGCCGCCGGCACCGGCGTTCGTCCAGCAGACCTGGACGTCGCTGTGCGCGTTGTTGAAGTTGTCGACGACCTTCTGGGTGTTCGGATACCACGCCCACAGCGTGACGACCGGGGCGTCCTTCTTCACGATCTTGTTCGTGCAATTGGACGTGTTCGCGTTGGCGCCATCGGTGCTCGAACCCCCACCGGATCCGGTACAACCGGCCAGTACTCCCGCGACCACAAGACTCGCCATGACGGCGATGACTCTGCTTCTGTTCACTGCTCGATTCCTTTCGGATGCTGAACCTCATTGTTGGTGCACCGCAATGCCGCGAACGGCGTGTGTCGTCGACATCGACGGCAACGCATCCGTTTCGGCGGATGCGGAATCGCAATCTACAACGTTGCATTCTCACGTTGTAGGAACGACTATGACTACCGAGCGCTTAGGTGTCAAGCAGTTTTCGGTACTCTGAGGGGCCGCGCGAAGGAGCGTCAATGACAACTACCCTGCACGATGTCGCCCGGGCCGCCGGCGTGTCGATCAAGACCGTTTCCAACGTGATCCATGACTATCCGTACGTCCGCCCCCTGACACGGGCGAAGGTCGAGGCCGCGATCGCCGAGCTGGGCTATCGTCCGAACCTGTCGGCACGCGGGCTGCGATCGGGCAGGACGGGCGTGATCGGGCTGAGCGTGCCGAAGCTCCGGGAGAACTACTTCGCCGAGCTCGCCGACGCGGTCATCCAGGCCGCGCAGGAGCGGGGGCTCGGAGTGGTCGTCGAGCAGACCAACGAGGTTCGCGAGACCGAGATCCAGTCGCTCACCGGGGGGCGGCTGCGATTCCTCGACGGGTTGCTCTTCAGCCCGGTGAGCCTCGGCCAGGACGACGTGGAGCTGCTCGACGTCGACTTCCCGCTCGTCCTCCTCGGCGAGCGGATCTTCGCCGGGCCGACCGATCACGTCACCATGCACAACAGTTCCTCCGCCGTGGCGGCCGTCGAGCACTTGCTGGGTATCGGTCGACGGCGCATCGCCGTCGTCGGTGAGATCGACGAGCGACCGGATGTCGCCAGCTCGGCCAACCTCCGGCTCGAGGGATACCGTCAAGCCCTGGAGTCCGCCCGGATCCCGTTCGATCCTCTGCTCGTCCGCCGTGTCGACGGGTGGACCCGACAGGCCGGTGCCGCCGCCATGAGAGCGCTCCTCGCCGACGGCGTGGACTTCGACGCGGTATTCGCCCTCAACGACACACTTGGCCTCGGCGTCCTCCGCGCGCTTGGAGAGGCAGGCGTGCACGTGCCCGACGACGTCGCGGTCATCGGTTTCGACAACATCGACGAATCGCAGTACTCCGTGCCGTCGATGTCCACGGTCGACCCGGGCCGGACCGAGATCGCGCGGCTCGCCGTCGACCTGCTGATCGAGCGCATCAACGAGAAGGGCGATCGCCGCCCGCCCCGCACGCTGCGCCCCGACTTCCGTATCGTCCGCCGCGAGTCGACCGGGTTCCCAGGCGAGGAGGAACGCGCGAACTGAGAGCATCACCCGCTAAACCGAAAACCCCCCGGAACCGTGAGATTCCGGGGGTTTTGTAGCGAGGGCGGGACTCGAACCCGCGACACCACGATTATGAGCCGTGTGCTCTAACCACCTGAGCTACCCCGCCGGGGTCTCCCGTCGTCGCGACCGGGAGACGGAGCCCCCTGTGGGAATCGGACCCACTACCTCTTCCTTACCAAGGAAGTGCTCTACCAATGAGCTAAGGGGGCGAAGCCGGGGCATCCGGAGAGGTCCGGGCCGTTTTCGGCAACCGTACGAGGATACCATCCTCGCGCGGGTGCTTCGTACCACCCGGACCCCCCGGTGAGCCCCGTTTCGCGTGACCTCGGCTGCCGGATCAGGCGGCCTTCGCGGCCTCCGATGCGCCGTCGAGCGCGGCGAGCTCGTCGGCCGTCAGCTCGAGCTCTACGGCGGCCAGGAGGTCGGGGAGCTGGTCGAGCGTGCGGGCGCTCGCGATCGGTGCGGTGATGGTCGGCTGGGCGGCGAGCCAGGCGATCGCCGTGGTGGCGACCGAGACGCCGTGCGCGGCCGAGACCTCGTCGAGTGCCGCGAGGACGCTGCGGCCGGTCTCGTCCAGGTACTTGGACGCGCCGCCGGCGCGCGCGCTGTCGACGGTGACGCCGTCGCGGTATTTGCCGGTCAGGAAGCCGGCGGCGAGCGCGAAGTACGGCATCACGCCGAGCTGCTCCCGCTCGGCCAGCGGACGGTACTTCTCCTCGTACGCGCGCTCCACGAGGTTGTAGTGCGGCTGGAGGGCGACCGCGCGGTGGAGGCCTTCGCGCTCGGTGATGGCGAACCACTCCTCGATGCGCTCGGGCGAGTAGTTGGAGATGCCGATGTAGCGGACCTTGCCGGCGTCGACCAGCTCGGAGAGCGCGGCGACGGTCTCCTCCAGCGGCACCGACTGGTCGTCGAAGTGCGCGTAGTAGAGGTCGATGTGGTCGCTCTGCAGGCGCTCGAGCGAGGCGTCGGCGGCACGGCGGATGTTGTCGGCCGCGAGTCCCTTGAAGTCGGGGTGCTGGCTCACCTTGGTCGCGAGCACCACGTCGTCGCGGTTGCCGCGGGCCGTGAACCACTCGCCGAGGATGAGCTCCGAGTCGCCGCCGGTGTTGCCCGGCACCCATGCCGAGTAGCCGTCGGCCGTGTCGACGAAGTTGCCGCCCGCGGCCGTGTAGGCGTCGAGCACGGCGAACGAAGTGTCGCGGTCGGCCGTCCAGCCGAACACGTTTCCACCCAGTGAGAGCGGGAAGACATGGAGGTCGGAGGTCCCGATGGCGCGGCGCGGTGAAGTCATTCCGTGATCCTTTCGTGGCTGTCAACTCACGCTAACGCCGGGCGGCCCGGGCTATTCCGAATGTGTCGAAGATGTGAAGACGTGAACTTCCGGCCGTACTGTGGAGGAATGACCCCCGCCCCCGCTGCCGCTCCGGAGCGCGCGCTCAGCGCCGACTGCAGCTCGTGCTCGGGGCTGTGCTGCGTCGCGCTCGCGTTCGCGCGGTCCGCGGACTTCGCGTTCGACAAGCCGGCGGGCGAGGAGTGCGTGAACCTGGACGACGGCTTCGGCTGCCGCATCCACCCGCAGCTCCGCGAGCGAGGCTTCAAGGGCTGCACGGTGTTCGACTGCTTCGGCGCCGGCCAGCTGGTCACGCAGCACACCTTCGAGGGCAGGTCGTGGCGCACCGACGCGGGAGTCCGCGCCGAGATGTTCGCGGTCTTCCCGATCGTCCGCCAGCTCCACGAACTCCTCTGGTACCTCCGCGAAGCCCTCGCGATGCCCGCCGCCACGGCACTGCGTCCCGCTCTTCGCGCCTCCTGGGACGAGGTCGCGGCCGCCGCCGACGCCTCGCCCGCCCGCATCCTCGAACTCGATATCGACGAGTTGCGGGATCCCGCGGCCGCGCTGCTGCGGGAGGCCGCTGCCCTCACCCGCGCCGCGGCGACCCGGGATGCCCGCCCGGCCTCCACCGTCCCTACCCGCAGCAAGCGCCCCCGCGTGCGCGCCGGCGCCGACCTGCGCGGCGCGGATCTCCGCTGCGCCGCCCTCCCGGGAGCCGACCTCCTCGGCGCCGACCTGCGCGGGGCGGACCTCCGCGCGGCCGAACTGCGTGGCGCCCTGCTGATCGCGGCCGACCTCCGCGACGCGGACCTGACCGCCGCCGAGCTCATCGGGGCCGACCTGCGCGACGCCCGGCTGGACGGCGCCCTCCTCGACCGCGCCATCTACCTCACGCAGCCCCAGGTGGACGCGGCCCAGGGCGACGCCCGCACCCGCCTCCCGGCTGCGCTGCGCCGCCCGTCGCACTGGGTCCGCGCACCTCACTGAGCGGACCGCGAAGCCGCCGCACCCCCCTCCGCACGGTCCATCACAACCCACCCGTTCCCCTTTCACCCGGCCTGGAGGGCTACCATTGCTCGCAGCGCCGACGACGGCGCGCCGATCCCGGTGCCGCAGCGACGGCGTGCGGTGAATGGCGGCGCCCCCGACCGTTCGCTGACGCGCGTTCGCTGGGACACTCCGTCCTCCGCCAAGACAGGTGATCCTCATTCCGACTTCCGAATCCTCCCGCACGCTCTCGCCCAGCACGCCCGGCCGCGAGTGGTGGCGCTCCGCGGTCATCTACCAGGTGTACCCGCGGTCGTTCGCCGACGACGACGGCGACGGGATGGGCGACCTGCCCGGCATCACCCGCGGTCTCCCCGCGCTGCGCGCCCTGGGCGTCGACGCCGTCTGGCTGTCGCCGTTCTACACGTCCCCGCAGAACGACGCGGGCTACGACGTCGCCGACTACCGCGACGTCGACCCCAGCTTCGGCACGCTCGCCGACTTCGACACGCTGCTGGAGACCGCGCACGGCCTCGGGCTGCGGGTCATCATCGACATCGTCCCGAACCACTCCTCCAGCGATCACGTCTGGTTCCAGGAGGCCCTCGCCGCGGCCCCCGGCAGCCCCGAGCGCGGGCGCTACCTGTTCCGCGACGGCGCGGGCCCGGACGGCGACGAGGCGCCCAACAACTGGGAGTCCATCTTCGGCGGCCCGGCCTGGACGCGGATCACCGAGGCGGACGGCACCCCCGGCCAGTGGTACCTCCACCTGTTCGACAAGTCGCAGCCCGACTTCGACTGGGAGAACCCGTGGGTGTGGGAGCAGTTCCGCGACATCCTCCGGTTCTGGCTCGACCGCGGCGTCGACGGCTTCCGCGTGGATGTCGCGCACGGCATGATCAAGGAGGCCGGCCTCCCCGACTACACCCCGCCCGCGAACGCCGGCAGCATGGGCGGCGGCGCCGTCGCGACGACCACCGGCGGCATCGTGCTGGAGCCGGAGATCAGCGCGCACGCCGAGGGCGAGCCGGTGACGCCTCCCTACTTCGGCCAGGACGGCGTCCACGACATCTACCGCGACTGGCACACCGTGCTGGAGGAGTACGAGGGCGACCGCGTGCTCTGCGGCGAGGCCTGGGTCGAGCCGATGGAGAAGCTCGCCAACTGGGTCCGGGCCGACGAGATGCAGCAGACCTTCAACTTCGGCTACCTGGAGACGCCGTGGGACGCGGTCGCGCTCCGTGCGGTGATCGACCGTTCCATCGCCGTGTTCGCCAGCGTCGGCGCCCCGAGCACGTGGGTGCTCTCCAACCACGACGTGGTCCGGCACGCGACCCGGCTCGCGCTCACCGGCGACAACCCGCAGGGCCACGGCATCGGGCCGAAGTCGGCCGGCATCCCGGACACCGCATTCGCCCTGCGCCGCGCCCGCGCCGCGACGGCCCTGATGCTGGCGCTGCCCGGCTCGGCGTACCTCTACCAGGGCGAGGAGCTCGGCCTCCCGGAGGCCATCGACCTCCCGGACGACGCGCGCCAGGACCCCACCTGGTTCCGCACGAACGGCGAGCGCTACGGCCGCGACGGCTGCCGCGTGCCCATCCCGTGGGAGGGTTCGGACCCGTCCTACGGGTTCGGTCCCGGCCCGAAGAGCTGGCTGCCGCAGCCCGCGATCTGGGCCGAGTACACCCGCTCGTCCCAGGAGGGCGTGCCCGGGTCGACTCTGACCATGTACCAGGAGGCGCTGGTCGCCCGCCGCGAGCACGACCTCGCGTTCGGCGAGCTGCGCTGGTCGAACGCGGGCGAGGACGCGCTGCTGTTCCGCTCGGGGCACGTCACGGTCGTCGTGAACTTCGGCAAGGCTCCGCTGCAGCTCCCCGAGGGCACGGTCATCCTGGCGAGCGCCCCGCTCGAGAACGGCATGCTCCCCCGCGACACCACCGCCTGGCTGGTCTGACCCGCAGGTCTGCCCCCGCCTGCCACTCCGAACGGAGGAGATCCGGCCGTCCCCCGGCCCGATCTCCTCCGTTCGCCGTTCCCCGCCGGCGTGTCGGAGCGGATCTCCTCCGTTCAGACCGGCGGGTCAGCTCGCGTTGGCCCGCAGCCATGCAACGGGGTCCACGGCCGTTCCGTTCACCCGGATCTCCAAGTGCAGGTGCGGCCCCGTCGAGATGCCGGTGTTGCCGACCGTCCCGACGATGTCGGCGACGGCGATCCGCTGTCCGGCCTCCACCCGCACCGATCCGGTCTGCAGGTGGCAGTACTTGCTGCTGACCGGCTTCCCGTCGATCACGTGGTCGATCGTGACGTTCACGCCGCAGCCGCCGTCGTCACGGGCGACGACCTCCCGGACCACGCCGTCGGCGATGATCTGGATGGGGACGCCGGCGCCCGGAGCGAAGTCCACGCCGAGGTGGTTGGTGGAGGCGCCCGCCGTCGGTGCGGTGCGCGGCCCGAATCCGGAGGTGATCGGCACCCCGACCGGGAACGGCCACTGGACGGCGCCGGCCGGGTTGTTGCGGAAGGTGTCCGCGATCCGCATCGAGCGGAGCGCGGCCACCTGCTCCCCGGAGGTCGCGGCACCGCTGTCACGGACGATCGACTCCCGCTCGGCCGAGGTCACGCTGTCGAGCGCCTGAATCTCCCCCTCGGACGCCGGAGCGTTCAAGAAGTGGGTGGAGGCGGTGCGGGCGCGGACATCGTCATGCGTGAGGAGGGCCATCGCCGGGACGGTGGTCGCGACCGCGATGCCGAGCACCGAGAGCATCGCCACGACGCTCACGCCGCGGCCGAACCGAGGCTCGCGCGCCCGCTGGGCCGCTAGCTCGCGCTGCCGCACCTCCCGGCGGGTCTGTCCCCGCCCCGTGGAGGGTGCGTCGATACCCGTCCGTGGTCTGGTCTCTTGGCGCACCCGATCCAATATAACGAAACGATAACTGCCTCACCACTCGGATGGCCGGCTCGTCACTCCCAGCGCTGGTAATACCCCTGCACGAGCGGATCGAGCTGCTCGAACAGTCCCGGCGCCGCCGCGAGCAGCAGCGCCTTGCCCGCCGGGGTGTCGCCGAGCCCGCCGACGCGCGCGCCGGCCTCCTGAGCGATGAGCGCTCCCGCCGCGTGATCCCACGGGTTCAGCCCGCGCTCGTAGTAGGCGTCGAGCCGCCCGCATGCGACCGAGCACAGGTCGAGCGAGGCCGCGCCGATGCGCCGGATGTCGCGAACCTGCGGGATCAGCTCGGCCACGAAGGCCGCCTGCTTGCGCCGGATCTCCGCGTCGTACCCGAAGCCGGTCCCGACGAGCGCCAGCGGCAGGTCCACCCCGCTGTTCACCTGGATGGGTCGGCCGTTCAGCCGGGCGCCGCCTCCCGCGGCGGCCGTGAACACCTCCCCCGTGACCGGATTCACGACCGCGCCCGCGAGCGTCCGCCAGCTCGCCGGGTCGGGGTCGCCCTCCACGACGGCGACGCTCACCGCCCACGCGGGGATGTCGTAGAAGTAGTTGACCGTCCCGTCGATCGGGTCGACCACCCAGGTCAGCCCGCTGCTCCCCGCGTCGCCGCCGGACTCCTCGCCGAGGAACCCGTCCCGCGGCCGCGACGCCTCCAGCGCACTGCGGATCAGGTCCTCCGACTCCCGGTCGGCGCGCGTGACGATGTCCGTGATGCTCGACTTGGAGGCCGCGACCTCCACCCCGTCCCGCCGCCGCTGCAGGGCGAGTGCGGCCGCCCGACGGGCGACGGTGGTGGCGATCTCGAGCAGCTCGTTGGGGGTGGGCATGGGATCAACCCTGGCATCGATCGGCGGCGGAGACCACTTGACGGTAGGCGGGGTCGCTGCGGAGCGGCTCAGAACGCACAAGAGCCCGGCCGATTCGGCCGGGCTCTTCTCCCATGGTGGCGAGTGAGGGATTCGAACCCCCGAAGGCTACGCCGGCTGATTTACAGTCAGATCCCTTTGGCCGCTTGGGTAACTCGCCATGTGCGCTCCGACCACCAGTCAGCTGCTGAGCGAAGGCGCCATGTAAGGATACTCGGCGCGCGCCGCCGAACGAAATCGGCGCGGTCAGGCCGCGAGCAGCACCGTCGGGGCGTCCGCCGGGCGGGTGTCGGCGCCGTCGCGCACGAGGGTGAGGACCTCCGCCTCCGCGAACTCCGAGACCACCTGCGCGAGCAGTTCGCCCTCCGTCACGTCCAGCACCCGGCAGAGCGCAGCGAGGATCTCGGACGACGCCTCCTTGCGGCCGCGTTCGATCTCCGAGAGGTACGGGATGCTGATCCGCGAGGTCTCCGAGAGCTCGCGCAGCGTTGCGCCCCGCTCCGTCCGCAGCCGGCGGAGCACGGAGCCGATCGCGTGCCGCATCAACATGCCAGAAGCCTAAGCCGCGGCCCGGCGTCCGCGCCCGGCGGGTTCGTGGATTCCGCCCACAGCAGAATCCGCGCGTCCGGTCCCGACTTCGCGACACACCCCGGCGCATTCCGTGGATGTCGGTGGCGGCGCGCACAATCGGGGGCATGAGAACGTTGGAGATTTGCGAACGGTGCGATGGCACGGGAGCCGACCCCCGGCAGCACAGCGAGGAGATCACCGTCTGCGTCGAGTGCAACGGCGACGGCTGCCACGTCACCTACTTCGCCGAACTGCAGCAGACGGCCTGATCCGGGACGGTGCCGACGCCTTCGACCAGGCGCCGGCACGCTTTCTCGGGCGCTACGACCGGGCGGGAGCAGGCTCGCCGGTGTAGAAGTCGATCGGCCCGTCCGGAGACTGCCGTAGGGGCCTGTCGAACTCGCCCGCGCGGTACATCGGCGTGACCTCATAAGACTGGCGGGCTGCTCGCGGCTGTGCCCACGCGACCCCGTTGGCGATGACCCGCTGGACATCCGGGTGATGGTAGACGGGGTACACCTCGTCGCCGGGACTGAAGTAGAACACCCGGCCGTAGCCGCGGTTGTAGGTGACACCGCTGCGGAACACCTCTCCGCCGGAGAAGCTGCTGATGAAGATCAGCTCGTCCGGTTCGGGGATGTCGAAGAACTCGCCGTACATCTCCTGCCCCGGGATGATGATCGGCTGCGGGACACCGTCCGTGATGGGGTGGCGGGGTGCGACCGTCCAGACCAGTTCGCCGTCGCCGTCGTTGCGCCACCGGAGGCTGCAGGTCGTGCCCATGAGGCGTTTGAATATCTTCGAGTGGTGACCGGAGTGGAGGACGATGATCCCCATCCCTTCCAGGACGTTCCGGTGGATGCGTTCGACGACCTCGTCGGCGACCTCCTCGTGTGCCGTGTGGCCCCACCACAGCAGCACGTCGGTCTCGGCGAGCACGTCCTCGGTGAGGCCGTGCTCGGGTTCGTCGAGGACGTGCGTGCTGACCTCGACACCGTCGCCGAGAAGCGCACGGATCCCGTCGGCGATGGTGGAGTGCATCCCGTCCGGGTAGAGGTCGCGGACGCGCTGGTTCACCTGCTCGTGCCGGTTCTCCCCCCAGACGACGACACGGATGGGCGTTGATGCTGTCATGCGATTTGTCCAATCTTCTCGGGGGCGGCGAGTGTCCCCCAGTGTCCGGTTTCGATGCCTGCGCGCGCGCTGCCCCACGAACGCAACCGGTCGGAGATGTCGGCCGCCGTCTCGTCGGTCAGCGCCTGACGGTATGCGTCTTCGAGGAGGTCGTCGATGAGCACGTCGGATCCGCCGCGCGCGCTGCTCTCCACCGCGCCTTCGACCATCGCCAGGCTGAGGATGTTCGCCCGGACCTCGTTCTGCGGGGTCGTCCCCGACCGCACGGCGAATACGAACTCGGCGAGCGACCCCGCGAGCTCCTCCTCGGCGTCGCCGATGACCGGCTCGACCCCGTCCGCGTCGACCACCACGGTCTGCTCGCCGTCCCAGCTCGCCGCACCCCGTTCCGCCTGGACGCGCCAGGCGGCGTTCCAGGATGTTCGGAGTCCCGGGGTGCAGCGGCTGCCGGCGTAGACGAACCGGGCGCCGGATCGGAGCGCGAAATCGGCGGTCGCCGACGCGTCGCCGCGGAACCAGCTCCATGGCGGGTTCCACGCCGAGCAACGCACGCTGACCGGTTCGTCTCCCGTCACGTAGCGCATCGCATCGAAGTGGTGGATGGACATGTCGACGAGCAGCGGGTGCGCCATCTCCTCGCGGAATCCCGGTTCGTGGTCCTCGTGGAAGAACTCCTGCGTGATCGTTCCGATCGGTCCGAGCCGGCCGACGGCGTCGCGGAGTGCGGTGAGGTGGTTGAAGTAGCGCCGGGACTGGCTGACCATCAGCAACCCGCCGGTCACGTCGGCGATCGCCACTTGGCGCAGCGCCTCCGATAGTGTCGGCGCGAGCGGTTTCTCGGAGAGCACAGGGAGGCCGAGCCGGAGTGCCTGTTCGTTGACGACCCGGTGCGCGTTCGGCACCGTCACATTGATGACCGCGGCAGCCGCCGACCGGGTGACGACGTCCGCCAGGTCGGTGCCGACCACAGCCTGCCCGAGGCCGACCTGCGCAGCGGCGGTCGTGGCGAGGTCCAGATCCAGGTCGACGATTCCGACCGGGTCGGCGTGTTCGTTGTGCGTGAGAAGTCTGAGCCATTCGCGGCCCATCGCCCCAGCGCCGACCACGATGACCGGCAGTCGTTCTGACATGTGCATCCTTTCGAAGTCCATCCGCCTCATCCCTTGAGAGCGCCGCCGAGGCTCGACTTCAACAGGTACTTCCGAAGCACCAGGTAAAGGACGGCCGGGGGAACCATGTAGATCAGTGCGCTGGCGGCGAGCACGCCCCAGTCGGTCTGGTTGAACGCGCTGAAGGCGCGGAACAGGCCGATGGAGAGCGGGTACAGGTCGGGCGACTGGAGCAGGACGAGAGGGGTGAGGAAGTCCCCCCAGACCGCCATGAACGTGAGCATCGCCGCGGCCCCGAGGCCGGGGCCCATCAGCGGGAACACCACCCGGCGCATGCCGCCGAGTCGCGAGCAGCCGTCCATCCGCGCGGCCTCCTCGATCTCCTGGGGGACCGCGTCGACGGTTCCTTTCAGGAGCCACAGCGTGATCGGGAGCGACGCGGCCGCCTCCACGAGGATCAGGCCGAGGTAGCTGTCGTCGAGGTGCAGCTGCACGAGCATCAGATAGAGAGCGACGATCGTGGCCGGAGCCGGGATGACCCGGACGAGAAGGATGGCGAACATGAAACTGGTGCGCCCGGGGAATCGGAACCTGGAGAGGGCGTACGCGCCGACCATCCCGCATGCCAGGTTGAGGGCGGTCGCCGCGATCGAGATGATCAGGCTGTTGGCGAGCAACCGTGGCGTGTCCGGCTCGGTGAAGAAGCGCACGAAGTTGCTCAGGCTGAGCGCAGGCAGCTGCACTGTCGGCCCGGCATGGGCGTCGACGGCGCTGAGGACCAGCCAGGCGAACGGGACCAGGCAGAACAGACCGAGCGTCGTGATCAGGACGTACTGCAGCGTCCGCTGAACGACCTGCCACGGCGCCGGCCGGCGATGCGGTTCGCCCCCGCTGCGGCGCGTCCCGGTGTCGTCCTCTTCGGCAAGGGTTTCCAGAGCGATCGTCGCGCTCATCAGACCTCCACTTTCGCGAGCCGGACATAGGTGAGACCGAGGATCAGCAGGATGACCAGCAGCACCACGGAGGCCGCGCTGCCCAGCCCGATCTGGGAGTACTGGAACGCGTGCTGGAAGATGTAGATCGACACCAGCTGGGTCTGCGCGCCCGGTCCACCCTGGGTCAGGAAGTACACCAGCCCGAAGACGCCGACCGTGGTGATGGTGGTCAACAGCAGGTAGAGGAACACCGGCCCGCGGATCAGCGGCAGTGTGACGTTGCGGAACACCTGCCGGGCGGAGGCTCCGTCCATCCGCGCGGCCTCGATGAGCTCGTCGGGGACGTCTTCGAGAGCCGCCTGGAACATGATCATGGCGAAGGCGATGCCACGCCAGACGTTGATCACGATGATGCAGACCATCGGGGCGGCTTGCAGCCAGGCGACCGGTTGAGCCCCGAAGAAGTGGATGAGCCGGTTGAGGGTCCCATCACCGCGCGGCGAGAGGACGGACGCCCAGGTCAGGGAGGCGACGACCTCCGGTACGACCATCGGCAGGAGCACGGCGGCGCCGAACAGTCCTTTGCCGCGCATCCACTTGCGGCTGAGCAGCAGTGCCGCGACCATGCCGAGCACGGTCTGGCCGACGATCGCCGAGAACAGGACGAAGACTCCCGTGCGCCCGAGGGAGGTGAGGAAGTCGCTCGACCCCAGCAGGTAGGTGTAGTTGTCGACACCGACGAACTGCGGGTTGCGAGCGGCGAACCCGGTCAGCTGGGTGTTGGTGAAGCCGAGATAGATGCTGTAGGCCGCCGGCGCGATCACGAAGATCGCGATCAGCAGGACCGACGGCCCCAGCAGCAGAGGCAGCAGGCCTCTGCGCTGGAGCCGGCGGCGCTTCCGTCCGGCCGGAACGGAAATCGAGCTCATTTCGCGACCAGGGAGCTTCCGAGGAGGTTGGCGGCGTCGCTGGCGAACGACTGCGCTGCCTGCTTGCCGTCGGCGTCGCCGGTGAGGATCTTCTCGGTGGCGGTCTGGACCGCCTGCGAGACCTGGTCGACACCGTCGCCTGCCGGGGCGACGACGCTGGTCTTCAGCTTGGCCTCGGCGTCGAGCAGGGAGGGCTGGCTCTTGTAGGGCTCGATGTCGGAGATGCCCGAACGGGGAGCCGCCGCTCCGATGGCGACCAGCTGCTCGGCGAGCGGCTTGCCGGAGGACAGCCACTGCGCGAGTTCGATCGATGCCTCGGTGTTCTTGCTCTTCGCGTTGACGGCGTACACGAACCCGGCGCCTCCGACAGAGTACGGAGCGGTCCCGTCGCCGAGTGCGGGATAGTCCCAGGTGCCGACCTTCTTCTCCACGTCGGGGATCGGCGCGGCGCCCTGAGGGCCCCAGTCGTACTTCCAGCCCCAGGTGCCCTGCGCGGAGACCGGGAGGGTGCCCTTCACGAAGTCGACGTACTTCGTCTGCTGCCACGGGTTCGGGTTCAGCAGGTCCTGCACGGGGAGCAGCTTGTCGGCGACGAGCTTGCTGTACAGATCGAACGTCGCGGTCAGGCCGGAGCTGGTCACGGTCCACTTGCCGGTCTTGGCGTCGTAGAAGGTGCTGCCGGTGCCGGACATCAGCGGGAGGAACCCCTCGGCCCAGGTGCCGCCGCCCCAGGCGGTTCCCGCGGGAAGCACGATGGAGGGCTGACCTGTCTTGGCCGCCACCTGCTTCAGCCTGCTGATCAGATCGGTCCAGGTCTTCGGCTGCGACGTGTCGACGCCCATGCTCTCCAGGACGTCCTTGCGGTAGAAGAGGTTCTGGACATTGGCTTCGTGCGGGATCGAGTAGTAGTGGCCGTCCGGCTGCTTGGAGACCGTCTTCACCGTCGGGTAGAAGCTCTTCCAGCCGTCCCACTTGTTCAACGCGTCGTCGAGCTGGAGCAGGTATCCGGCAGACGCGTAGCCGGAGACGGTGCTCGCGCCGACGTCGATCACGTCCGGCGCCGTCCCGGAGTGGAACTGCTGGGTGATCTTCGTCTTGAACTGGTCGTCCGTGAGGATGTCCGACCGCAGGTCGACCGTGATCTTCTTGCCCTGGGCGGCCATGTCCTTCTCGAACTGCGGGATGAGCTTCTTGACCGCGTCGGCTCGAGCCTGCTGGTACTCGACGATCGTGATCGTCGTCGGCCCGCTCGAGTCTTGGCTGCTGGAGCAGGCCGTGAACGTGCCGATGGTGAGGGCGGCGAGTGTCGCTGCCGCGAATACACGATTGCGCTTCATTGCGTTTCACCTCTCTGCGCTTCGCCGGAAGTCGGGTTAGGACTCTTTTGTCCATTGCTTTTATCAAAGCGCGGGAGCAACGCTAAGCCAGGTCTGCATGTTCTGTCAAAGTCTTTGCGATCAGCGAGCCGCCTATACGGGGATCCGCGTGATTCAGGGGTCAAACTCATCGGATGTTTTTATCCACCTGATAGAATTAAATCGGAGCGAACGAAGCCCCTAAACTCACCACCGGAGGACATCGATGCGACGCGGCAGCAACCAGATCCGGCTGGCGGACTTCAACCAGGCCGTCATCCTCGACCTGGTACGCCGCACGCCGGGTGCCAGCCGCGCCGACCTGCAGAGGTCCTCCGGACTGAGCTCGCAGACCGTGTCGAACATCAGCCGCCGACTCCTCGACGAGAACCTGATCCTCGAAGGCGAACCGGGCAACACCGAGCGCGGCCGGCCCAGCATCCCGCTGGTCGTCAACGAGAACGGGGCCTACTCGGTAGGCGTCCACATCGACCCGGCGCTCCTCACCGTGGTGCTGCTGGACCTCAGCGGCGACGTCCGGCACAAGACCCATCTCCGGACGCCGCAGGCCACCGATCCCGGACGCGTCACCGCGGTCATCGCCGACGCCGTCGACGCGGTGATCGCTGAAGCCGGCATCGAGCGCGATCGCGTTCTCGGGCTGGGCATCGCCGCCCCCGGGCCGCTCGACGTCATCTCGGGCGTCATCGTGGATCCGCCGCAGCTGCCGAGCTGGCGCAACGTCCAGCTGCGCCGCGACCTCCACGACGCGACCGGGCTCCCCGTGCTCCTCGAAAAGGACGTCACCGCCTCTGCGACCGCAGAGCTCCGCTCCTCGACCAAGGAGACCAACGACTTCGTCTTCCTCCACCTGGGATTCGGCGTGGGCGCGTCCGTCGTCATCGACAATCAGGTGCTGCGCGGAGTGAGCAACAACTTCGGCGAAGTCGGCGAGATGATCGTCGACCCCAGCGCCGAATGGCTGCAGTGGAGCGGGCGGCGCGGCAGCCTCGCCGCAGCATGCGTGCCGGAGGCGCTCGTCGTCCAGGCGGCGGATGCCGGGCTGGTGCCCCTGCCGGATCTCAGGGACTACGTCGCGATCGACAACGCCTGCACCCGCCTGTGCGAGCTCGCCGACTCCGGCCACGCCGGCGCCGCTCGGATCCTCGAACGGTCGGCCGAGAGGGTCGCCGTCGGGCTGGGTGTCCTCGTCAACCTCCTCGACGTGCCGAACGTCGTGCTGGGCGGACCGCTTTGGGACCGGCTCAGCAGCCTCTTCCTTCCGCTGCTTCCCGCGCTCGTCAAGAAAGAACTCATCGTCTCTCGGGAGCTCTCGGTCACCGGCTCCGCCATCGGCGAGCACATCGCAGCCCAAGGAGCTGCGGCGCTGGTCATGGAGCACTTCCTCGCTCCGCACGCCACCGCACTGATGGTCTACTGACGGTTCGCGTGCCGCACCGCGGCGCCGCGACCGCGTTTCACTCCGCCGGCGCGACCCGGTGGTTCTGGATGTGCTCGTACACCACAGAGGTCCGCACGTCGGCGACCTCCCGCCGCTGGGTGAGCCGGTCGATGACGAACCCGTAGAGGGAGTCGTTGTCGTGGACCGCCACGTGGATGATGAAGTCCTCGTTGCCGGTCGTGACGAACAGTCCGATCGTCTCCGGCAGGGAGCTCACCCAGTCGCGGAAGCCTTCGATGACGGCGCGGGACGGCGGGCGGATCCGCACCGCGATGAGCGCTTGGACCGGCCGGCCGATCCGGCTGAGCTCGACGTCGAGCACGGCGCGCTTGATGATCCCGCGCTCGCGCAGGGCTCGCGTTCGCTCGAGCGCCGTGCTCGGTGAGACGCCCACGGCGGCGGCGATGTCGCGGTTGGTGCGGCGCGCGTCCGTTTGGAGTTCGCGGAGGATCGCCTTATCAAGTTCGTCCACGACCGCCATCGTAGTCGCGCTGCCGAACGATGTTCGGATTCCGTGCGCAATCACCGCGGCTTGTGTAGCTTCGAGCCGACATCACCGATTGTTTGCGAGGTATCAATGGCTACTACCGTAGGTTTCACGGACGAGGAGATCGACACGGCCGCCCCGACCCGGGCCGCCCGACTGAAGTGGGTGCTGGTCGTGAACGGCGCCCTGCCCGTCGGGCTGGCCGCCAACGCGGCGGCCTGCACTGCCGCCGCGACCGCGCCGCACATCGCCGGGCTCCTGGGCGAGGACGCGGTCGACGCGTCGGGCGCCGCGCATCCGGGTCTCCCTTGGGCGGGGTGCAGCGTGTTGCAGGCCTCGGCTGCGGAATTGTCGGCGATCCGTGGCCGTGCCGCCGCGGCCGCCGATTCCGTGTACCTCGCCGACATGCCGGCCGCCGCGCAGCTGACTCGCGTCTACGACGAGTACCGCCAGACCATGGCGACGACCCCGGCGGAGGACGTGGAGTACTACGCGGTCAGCATCGTCGGACCGCGCAACCGGGTGGACAAGATCGTCGGCCGGCTCCCCCTGCTCTGAACGCCGGCATCGAGCGCCCGCGTCAGTGCGCAGCCTTCGGCTGGACGTCGAAGCCGAGCCGGGGCAGGATCTTCGCCGCCCCCGACTTGCCGCCCTCGAACTCGTCCGGCTGGAGGCGGGTCCCCGTCGCGATCTCGTACGCGCGGCCCAGGATCGCCTTCGGCGGGTAGGTGCGGCCGTTCCAGATCAGGTCGTAGGTGAGCGTCGGCGCGAAGCCGTGCTCGGCGAAGAACCCGTCCGCTCCGAGGTCGTCGTATTCGCCGAGCGCCGTGACGACGTGGTCGGCGGTGATGGGAGCCCAGTCGATCGGATGTGTCATTTCTTCCCCTTCGTTGAGTGACGATTCACACGTCCTCGGACTGCACGGCCTCGAGGGTGTGTGCGCGAGCCGTGTTGATGGCCGCCGAGAGCGATTCGATGTCGTACGGGCCTTCGTGGCGTTGCCCGTTGATGAAGTACGTCGGGGTTCCGGCGGCGCCGCTCTGGTCCGCCGAGCGGATGTCCGCCGAGACCCGGTCCGCGTACGCCCGGGATCGCAGGTCGTCCATGAAGCGGTCGGGATCGATGCCGATCTGGACTGCATAGGACTCCAGGTCCACCAGCGAGAGCTTGTCCTGGTGCCCCATCAGCATGTCGTGCATCTGCCAGAACGCGCCCTGCGCGCCCGCGGCTTCGGTCGCCTCCGCAGCCCGCAGCGCGTTGGGGTGCACGTCCGAGAGGGGCAGGTGCCGCCACACGAAGGCCAGGTCGGGGTGACGTTCGAGGAGCGCTTCGGCTGTCGGCGCCGCGCGGCCGCAGTAGCCGCACTCGAAGTCGCCGTACTCGACGAGGGTCACCGCCGGGTGGATGGTGCCGCGGATGTGGTCGACGTCCGAGTCGACGGGGGTGAGCAGGTCCTGTGACCGATCCGGGGATCCCACCAGGGCGCGGGTCCGCTTGACCGACGGGATGAACCGGACGCTCTTGAACACCGCCCAGGTGAGCAGCGCCGAGCCGACGACGGAGAGGAAGATGCCGATCTTGGCCTCTGCGAGCGCCGAGCCGTTCAGGGCGATGCTGGCCACCAGCAGCGAGACCGTGAAGCCCACTCCCGCGGCGGTGCCGCTTCCGATCACGGACAGCCAGCCGACCTGCGGCCGGATCCGGCCTCCGGAGATCTTGTAGAGTACCCAGGCCGTGCCGGCGAGCGAGATGGGCTTGCCCACGATGTAGCCCAGCACGATCCCGATCGTGACCGCACTGCCCGCGGCGCGTGCGAGGAGCTCCGGAGTGATGACGACGCCGGCGTTCGCCAGCGCGAAGATCGGGACGACGACGTACGACGTCCACGGGCTCAGCCGGAACAGGATCCGCTCGTTCTCCGACAGGGAATCGGTCAGCCCGGTCGTGGCGGAGTGCGCGAGCTGCGGCGTCGGCATCTCGCGGAACTGGCGGACGAGGCCGGTGGCCCGTTCGAGGTCGGTCCGCAACGGTACGTAGGCCGTCGTGGCCAGGCCGATCGCGAGGCCGGAGACGACCGGGTCGATGCCGCTGAGCAGCAGGCAGAACCACATCGCGATCCCGAGGATCACGGCCACCTGGCGGCCGATGGTCCTGCTGAACCGGCGGGCGATGATGATCCCGACGAACGCCACGACCGCCAATGTGGCGGGGAGGGGCGCGATCGGGCCGCTGTACAGCGCTCCGATGATGACGAGCGCCGCCAGGTCGTCCACGACGAACACCGTCAGCAGGAACGTGCGGACCCGTTTCGGGGCGTTCTTCGCCAGCAGTGTCAGCACACCGAGCGCCAGCGCCGTGTCGGTGGACATGGCCACGCCCCAGGCGCGCGCCGTGGGCAAGCCGTGGTTGACCGCGAGGTAAATGGCGACCGGCACAGCCATGCCCAGCAGCCCGGCGGTCAACGGGAGGATGAGCCGGCGTCGTTCGCGGAGGTCGCCGAGGTCGAACTCCCGGCGGGCCTCCAGGCCGACAGCGAGGAAGAACAGGGTCATCAGTCCGCTGTTCACCCAGGTGCGGAGGTCGTACTCGATCGCGAACGGCCCCAGCCGGACGCCGAGCGGAGTCGTCCAGAACGCCTCGTACCCGCCGAGGTTCGCCCAGCCGACCGCGACGACGACGGCGGCGACGAGCAGCAACGACGCGAGGGCGCCGGCGCGCCAGACACCCTGGAAGCTCCGCTTCGGCTGGACGAGAACGGTGCGCGGCGCCGTGCTGTCGCGGCGGCGGGGATTCACCGGGCGTCGCGTGCCCGGCCGGGCGCGACGCGTGCCGGGTCGTGCGGGATGAGTCGAGGTCACGTGTCCGCCTTTGCCCTTACGTGGATGCCTCGACGGTATCGGACGCATGCTAACCTGTCAACGAGTTTATACAGGTTAGGGGAAGCACGGTGCGGGAAGACGAGGACGTCCTGCTCGATCTGCTGAACACGACACCCGTGTCGGGCACGGTGGAGGTCGACGAGCTCGCCGACGACGAGGTGGCGTCGGCATGGCTGGCCGAGCGTGGATCGCACACGATGCCGAGCGCGGCCCGAGCGGTGCGTGCGGCGATCCAGGACGTGGTCCGGGGCGTCAGCGCCCCCTCCGCTCTCGAGCCGTTCCTGAACGATGTCCGTTCGGTGCCGGTCGTCGACGGCGGCGGCGTGCGCTGGGAGACGGCCATCCCGCCGGAGGCCGCGTTCGCCTCCCGGATGGTGTTGACCTGGGGCGACCTCCAGTCCCGGCGACCGGGGCGGCTGCGCCCGTGCGCGAATCCCGAGTGCCGCCGGTTCCTGATCGACCGGTCCAGGGCGAACACGGCGCAGTGGTGCTCGATGGCGCTGTGCGGCAATCGGATGAAGGCCCGGCGCCACTACGAGCGGTCGCGCGGATCGTCGGCGGAGGGACTCGCGCTCTAGACGAGCTGCCGCTGCTGCCTGCGGAACCGCGCGGGCGTCTCGCCGACCGCGGTGCGGAACGCGCGCGTGAAAGCGGACTCGGACTGGTAACCCACGCGTGCCGCGATGGTGGAGACGGTCGAATCGGAGCCGACCAGCAGGTCCGCCGCCGTCATCAGCCTGGCCTGGATCAGGAACGCGCCGAAGGTCATCCCCGTCGCGGCGTGGAAGCGGCGGATGAAGGTGGCGCGCGACATCGCCAGCTGTCGGCTCAGGGCGACGATCGACCAGTCGTCGCCGGGCTGCGCCAGGACCCGCCGGATGACGTCCCCGAGCTGGTCGTCGGGGCTGGCCGTCCACAGCCGCGTGCGTCCGTCGGCGCCGCCCGACGTGCGCAGCACCAGGGCGATCAGCACCGTGCAGAACGCCGACATGATCGCGGCGGAGCCCTCCGTGTCGTGCTCGGCCTCCGTCCGCATCAGCTCCGCGAGCCGCGTCAGGGTGGCGCGGCCGTCCTCCGAGTCGAACACCGAGGCGAGCGTCGGCGTGGGCAGCGAACCGAACAGGATCGCGCCGGCGCCGGCGCCGACGTTGTAGTGGCCGCAGAACAGGTCCATCACCGGGGCGCCGCCCTCGGCACTCGCCGTGAACGCGAGCGAGGTGCCCTGGCGCTCGACCGTGCCGCGGAACGACCGGGTCCCCGCGGTTAGGATCCGATGGACCTCTCCGGACGGGATGACCACCACATCGCCGGCCTTCATCGGGTAGAGCTCCCCGCCGACCTCGAGGGTGCACTCCCCCTCCAGGAGCACGTGGAACGGGATGTCGCGCACCCCCTCGGGTTCGACCTCCATCCGGGTCGAGCCGGCGAGCCGGCAGCGCTTGTCGAGGGTCGCCTCCAGCCGCGCCATGCGCAGAAGCCGACTGATTCCGTCCATGATGAGACTCTAGAGCACTTTTCTGAGCCTGTGGCACTAATCCGTATCGCTGGATGCGGGGACACTGGGAGCTATGAACACCACAACAGCTCTCACAGCGGACGTCCTCGTCATCGGATTCGGCAAGGGCGGCAAGACCACGGCGCACGCTCTCGCCGACGCGGGCAAGCGCGTCATCCTCGTCGAGCAGTCCGAGGAGATGTACGGCGGCACCTGCCCCAACGTCGGCTGCGTGCCGACCAAGATGCTGGTGCACTACTCCACCTCCAAGCGGCTGGAGGACGAGGCCCAGGAGTTCTTCGCGAACTCCATCGAGGGCGTCCGCGCGCTCACCGCGTCGTTCCGCGCCGGCAACTTCGAGGCCCTCGACGGCAAGGACACCGCCACGGTCATCACCGGCGCCGCCCGCTTCGTCGACGCGCACACCGTCGCCATCGGGAAGGGCGACGACGAGATCACCGTCACCGCTCCGACCATCCTGGTCAACACGGGCTCCGAGCCGATCGTGCCGGCGATCGAGGGGTTGGCCTCCAGTCCGCACGCGGTCAGCAGCACCGAGCTGACGAAGGCGGACGCGCTGCCGTCGCACCTCGTCATCATCGGCGGCGGCTACCTCGGGCTCGAGTTCGCCTCCATCTACCGGCACTTCGGGTCGGAGGTCACCATCCTGGAGGCCGCGGAACGTCTGCTGCCGAAGGAGGACGACGACGTCGCCGAGGTCGCGACCGGGATCCTCGCCGGGGACGGCATCACGCTGGTCACCGGAGCCGTCGTCACCGGCGTCACCGACACGGCCGACGCGGCGACCATCCACTACACGAAGGACGGCGAGTCGCACTCGGTGACCGCCGACGGCTTCCTCGCGGCCACCGGCCGCCGCCCGGCCACGGAGCGGCTGAACCTCGCCGCGGCGGGCGTGGCGACCACCGATCGCGGCGCGATCATCGTCGACGAGCACCTGCGCACCAGCCAGCCGCACATCTTCGCCCTCGGCGACGTCAACGGCGGCCCGCAGTTCACCTACGTGTCCCTTGACGACGCCCGCATCGTGATCGACCAGCTGCTCGGCGAGGGGACCCGGTCGACCGCCGACCGCGTCGCCGTGCCGCGCACCCTGTTCATCACGCCTCCGCTGGCGACCGTCGGGCTGACGGAGAAGGAGGCGCGCGCCGAGGGCCGGAACATCAAGGTCGCCCGCGAAATGGTGGCCGACATCGTCGCCATGCCCCGCGCCTACACGGTCGAGGAGACCCGCGGCGTGATGAAGTTCATCCTCGATGCCGACACCGACCAGCTCCTCGGCGCCGCCATCCTCAGCATCGACGCGCAGGAGATCATCAACCTCGTGGCGCTCGCGATGCGCCAGAAGGTCACCGCGGCGGAGCTGAAGTCCGCGATCTACACCCACCCCAGCAGCACGGAGGCGCTCAACGAGGTGCTGGGCGTGATCGTCGCCTGAACGGCGACTAGTATCCGCGGCGCGCGTCATAGACGTTCCGGAGCGGCCGGCCGGCCAGGTACCGGCGGAGGTTGTCGCAGAAGAGCTCGACGATCTGCCTGTTCTGGTCGGCCGCCATCGCGGCGGAGTGCGGAGAGATCAGCACGTTCGGCAGTGTCCACAGGGGCGAATCGCCCGGCAGGGGTTCGTGCCAGGTGACGTCGAGCGCCGCGCCGCCCAGGTGCCCGGTCTCCAGCGCGGCGATCAGCGCGGGCTCGTCGACCACCCGGCCGCGAGCGATGTTCACGATGACGCACCCGGGCTTCAGGGCCGCGATGACCTCCGCGTCGATCACGCGCTCGGTGCTCGGCGTGAGCGGGAGGGCGAGCACCAGGGCGTCCAGCCCCGGGGCGAGCCCGGCGAGCTGCGCGACGGTGACACTCCCCGGCCGTCCGGGGTCGGCGCTCCCCTTGGAACGGACGACCGGTACGGCGTCCACGCCCAGGAATCGGAGCTTCTCGATCGTCCGGGAGCCGACCGCTCCCGTTCCGACCACCCCGACGCGCAGCCCGGACAAGGTCCGGCTCACGTGCCGGGTCCAGTCGCGTTCGCGCTGCTTCTGCAGCAGGCCGGGGATGTCCTTCACGAAATAGAGGAGAGCCACCAGCACGAACTCCGAGAGCGGTTCGGCGTGCACGCCCGCCGCCGTGGTCACGGCGACCCGGTCCAGGTCCAGGTCGAACTGCGGCATCGCCTGACCGAGCCCGGAGCTCGCCGCCTGGATCCACCTCAGGTTCGGCATGTTCTGCGCCGCCAGGTGCGGCTCCCTGCGATCGAAGTCGAAGGCGATCTCCGCGCGCGCGAGCATGCTGTGCCACCGCGCGTCCTGCTCCCGGGTCAGCGGGTGGAACACGCCGGCGTGGTCGGCGGCGTATTGCGGCACGGCGAGCAGGTCGGGGTCGAACATCACGTCGAGCCGGTCGTCCACCGCGCGGATGACGTCGACGAGCTCGGTGTGGAGGGGCGACGCGATCACGAGTGGGACCGGGCGCCGCCCCACGGCCGTGGTCACACTCCGGACCCGTCGGTGCCGAGTTCGGCCAGGGTCGCGGCTGCGATCGCGGCATCCTGATCGGGCGTGCCGCCGGCGATGCCGAGACCGCCGGTGTGCACGCCGTCGAACACCAGCGGGACGCCGCCCTTGATGCCGGTGAGCAGGCCGCCGGTGCCGTGCTCCAGCAGCGTGACGGACTCCGGCGGCATCGCTGCGCTGGCCTTCCGTGTGGAGGACGCGGTGATCGCCTTGCGCCGGCTCGTCTCCACACTGTGCGGAGGTGCCCCGTCGGCCCGGCCGGCGGCGACCAGGACGAGGCTGGGATCCATCACCGTCACCACGGCCTTGACACCGGCGGCCTCCGCCAGTCGGAGGCCGATCGCCACGGCACGCGCGGCGGTCTCGTAGCTCACGGTGGGAACTGAGTAGAAGGTGCTCATCGGGCGCTCCAGTCGTCGGCGTGCCGGACGCCGGTGTCGAATATGTCAGCGCAGCCGAGCGTAGCACGTCATTGGAAGATAGTTTCCGACCTGTGGAATTACTCGCTCGGATGCCCGCAATGTATGGAACATCTTTTTCCATATGATTGTCATCGGAGGTCTTCCATGGCGGAGAGTGGCGGGGTTCAATCGGTCGAGCGTGCCTTCGGCCTGCTCGAGATCCTGGGCGAGCGCGGCGGAGAAGCCGGGATCAGCGAGCTCGCCGACGCCTCGGGGCTCGCGCTCCCCACCATCCACCGGCTGATCCGCACCCTCCTGCGACTCGGTTACGTCCGCCAGCTGCCGTCCCGCCGGTACGCGTTCGGCCCCGGACTGGTCCGGCTCGGCGAGCAGGCCAACGCCCTCATGGCGACCTGGGCGCGGCCCTCTCTCGAGCGGCTGGAGAGGTCCGTGCGCGAGACCGCGAACCTCGCCGTCCTCGACGGGGACATGGTCACCTATGTCGCCCAGGTGCCTTCCCGGCACCAGATGCGGATGTTCACCGAGGTCGGGCGCCGCGTGTATCCGCACTCGACGGGCGTCGGCAAGGCCCTGCTCGCCCAGCTGCCCGACGACCAGGTCATCGAGATCGTCCGGCGCACCGGGCTGCCGCGCTACACGGCGAACACGATCGTGGACGAGGCCGCTCTGCTGGCCGACCTGGCGGCGATCCGCGCGCGCGGCTACTCCATCGACGAGGGCGAGCAGGAGGTCGGGGTGCGCTGCTTCGCCATTGCGGTCCCCGGCCCCGCCTCGATGACCGCGGTGTCCGTCTCGGGTCCTGACAGCCGGATCACGCTCGAATCCGCGGACTGGATCGTGCCCGCCCTGAACGAGACCGCACAGTCGCTGCGAGACGCGTTCGGCGCAGGCGGGGACGCCGGCTAACTCCTCCACTCCCAACGCACCGGGCGCCGACATCGGCGGCTGTCCGGCAGTCGACTGCGCGCTCGCATTCGACGGAAAATGAAAAGCATTTTCCAATCTACGGATAATCGGGGTAGTGTCGAACGCGTGGCTCAAGCGAGCCCTGCTGACGAGGAGGTCGGAACGTCGATGGAAAATCTCCGGAACACGCCCGTGGGAAGTGAGCTCTTCCTCTCGATCGCGCTCCGCATCCCCGGCGAATCCGCCACCGAACAGCCACTCCCCTGGGCGATCGAACAGCTGCGACGGGCCGTCGACGACCGCGGTGGCGCGCTCGTCACCGACGCGACGACAGCGCGCGTGATCATCACGCTGGAGCCCACCCCCGGAGCGGCCTTCGCCGACGACGAGGCGTTCCGCTTCCGGCGCACGGACGACTCCATCACCGTGCAGGGCGCATCGCGGGGACTGGCCTACGGCATCACTGAACTGGCCGACCGGATCCGGTACGCGACCGACCCAGTGGCCGAACTGCTCCACCTCGCCGACGCGGATTCCACCCCGGCGACACCGGTGCGCTCCGTCCTCCGGGCCTTCTCCAGCGACGCGTTCGACCTCGACTGGTACAGGGATCGCGACTTCTGGACGAACTACCTGGATCACCTGGCCGCCAACCGGATCAACCGCATGCAGCTCGCGCTCGGGATGCCGTACAACTACTCCCACGACCCGGGCGTCTACGACAACTACTTCGGGTTCGCCTATCCGTTCCTGATCGACCTGCCCGGCTGGCAGGTCCGCGCCGTCGGAGTGGACGCGGACGAGCGCGCGCGCAACCTGGCCGCTCTGCGCTTCGCCAGCGACGCGGCAGCGGAGCGGGGCATCGAGTTCTTCCTGGGCCTGTGGAGTCACGCGGTGCAGCCCGAGCTCGAGGCGAACCAGAACCTGCGGTACCCGATCCGGGGACTCGCCGAGAGCGACACCGCGGAGTACTCGGCCCAAGCGCTGTCTGCGATCCTCGCGGAGTGCCCGAGCATCGGCGGCGTCACCTTCCGGGTGCACTACGAGGGCGGCGTGCACGAGGCCGGGCGCGTGGACTTCTGGACGACGATCTTCGCCGGCCTGGCCTCCTGCGACCGCCCGGTCACGCTCGACATGCACGCCAAGGGCGTCGACGCCGAACTGCTGGACGCGGCGCACGCCGCCGTCGACCGGGTCAGCCTCTCCCCGAAGTA
Organism: Leifsonia sp. Soil_N53; assembly: GCF_057655165.1. Lineage (NCBI taxonomy): Bacteria > Bacillati > Actinomycetota > Actinomycetes > Micrococcales > Microbacteriaceae > Leifsonia > Leifsonia sp. Soil_N53. Next base: position 194,199 of record NZ_JBDGMM010000063.1, on the reverse strand, counting down.
CTGGGCAGAGCACCAGGGACTCCCCTATCACCAGGCCCGGGTCCGGGATCTCGAGCGAGCGCGCCCGGCGGACACCGACGGCCTCGCCGGGGTGACGCGGAACACCCGGCGCTTCACCCGCTACGGATACGGCGACTTCCTTCCGAGCTCCCGGAAGACCGACCTGATCTTCCGCATGTGGCCGGGAACCCAGCGGCTCCTGCTCTGGGCGGACCCGGAGTTGTTCGCCGGCTACGGCCGCGAGGGCACCATCGGCGGCGCCCAGGGGGTCGAGCTCTGCGAACCGCTGACCTTCCGCGGCCGCAAGAACTCCGGCCACGGGCCCCGCGATCTGTACGTCGACGACGAGCTCCACCAGTCGCCCGCGGATGACTGGCGCAAGTACGCCTACACCTACCGGCTCTGGGGGCGGCTGCTCTACAACCCGGACGCCGACCCGGAGGAGTGGCGTCGCTACCTGCGCGCCACCGTGGGCGAGGCGGCCGAGCCCGCGCTGTCCGCCGCCGGGCGCATCCTCCCGCTGACGACCGTCGCGGTGGGGATCAGCGCCTCCTGCAACTACTACTGGCCGGAGGTGCCCGTCAACCTCCCCCTGCTGACGTCGATCGAGCATCCGTACGCGTTCGACACTCCGGAGCCCCACGACTGGGCGGGTGCGAGTCCGTTCGACCCCGAACTCTTCGACACCACCCGGCAGTTCGTCGACGGGATGATCGACGGAGCTCCCTCCGGCCGCATCACCCCGCTCTGGGTCGCGGACACGATCGAGCGACTGGGCGAGACGGCCCTCGCCGAGGCGGCCGCGATCCGGCCGGACGGCGCAGACGGTCCGCAGCGCCGGCGCATCGCCGTCGATGTCGCGATCCTCGCCGAGTTGGGCCGGATGCAGGCGCGGCGGCTGCGCGGTGGCGTGCAGTTCGAGCTGTTCCAGCGCACCGGCGACGCCGGCCGGCTCGCGGCGGCCCTCCAGCACCTCGAGGCGTCGCGCGCAGCGCTCGCCGCCGTCGTGCGACAGGCCGACGGCGTCTACTTCCGTGACCTCGGATTCGGCGACCGGCCGACCGAGCGCGGGCACTGGCGGGACCGGCTGGAACAGCTCGACGTGGAGCTCGCCGAACTGCGAGCCCTGCGGACCGACGAGACCGGAACGCCGGCAGCCGACCCGACGACGGTCGATGCCCGGATCAGCGGGATCTCGCTCTCTGAGACCCGGCACGACGAGTCCGGGGACTTCCAGCTCCACGTCCACGGGCTGCCGGACGGCGGCGACGTCGTCTTCCACGTGCGCCCGCTCAACCAGGGCGCCGAATGGGAGACCGCCCGTGCGACCAGCTCACAAGGCGTGGTCAGCCTGGTCGTCCCGGCAGAGACGTCCGCGACCTACCCGCTGCAGTGGTACGCCACGCTGCAACTGCCCGGCCGGCCGCCCGTGAACCATCCCGAGCTCGGGGATGACCTCAGTGGCAGACCGTATCGGGTCGTCGCCGCTGCGTGATGCAGATCGCAGCACCAACACCTCACCACAAAGAGAATGGAATGAAGATGTTCCGCAGCAAGATAGCGATGCGCGCTCTCGCCGCCGTCGCAGCAAGTGCCGTGGTCGCCCTCACCGTTGCCGGCTGCTCCGGCGGCTCGCAGGCGAAATCCTCCGCTTCGGCGACGGGTTCGAGTTCGGTGAGCGGCGCCCTCACCGTCTCCTACCTGTCTGGGAACCCGTTCACCGATGACACCCTCAAGAAGTTCACGGCGGCGCACCCCGGCGTGACGATCCGCGACGTCCAGTCGGTGTCGAACACCTATCAGGCCCAGATCCGCGCGCAGCTGAACGCCGGCCAGGGCCCGGACGTCATCTACATCTGGACGGGCTCGGGCAACGCGATGGCGGCCCAGATCCTCGGCGGAGCCGGCAAGCTCGCCGACCTGAGCAAGGAGCCGTGGGCGAAGACCATGGACCCGGCCGCCAAGACCCTGACCAGCCTGAACGGCAAGCTCTACGGCCTGACCACCGTCCAGAACCCCTACGGCTACTTCTATAGCACGGCCAAGATGAAGGAGCTCGGCATCACCCCGCCGACGACGTTCTCCGGACTCATCGACACCTGCAAGGACGTGCGCAAGAAGGGCTCGGTGCTGATCGCGCTGGGCGCCCAGACCGGATATCTGGCCTACGGCATCCCGGCGCAGCTCGCGAACTCGATCGCCTACACCAAGGACCCGAACTACCTCACCAAGCTCGGCAAGGGCCAGGAGACGTGGACCGACTCCACCGTCTGGAACAGCTCGCTGAAGAAGGCGCTGACCGAGTACCAGCAGATGATCAAGGCCGGTTGCTTCCAGGACAACGTCACCGGGTACTCCGAAGACGCGGTCAAGCAGATGGTCGCGAGCGGCAAGGCCGTCGGCACGTACCTCATCAGCGCCGGGCTCCCCGCACTCCGGACCCTGGCTCCGAAGATGAAGCTCGACTTCGCCACCCTGCCCGCCACCGAGAAGGCCTCCGACCTGGTGCTGACCGCCAACCCCGGCAGCGCGTGGGGCGTCTCCGCGACGTCGAAGAACAAGGCTGCGGCCGTGGCCCTGGTCGATTACATGGGAACACCTCAGCATGAGGCGCTGGACGCGCAGGCGAACTTCGGCTTCCCGTACAGCGTGGACAAGAATCTGAAGGTGCCGGCCGAACTCGACGGCGCCGGCAAGCTGTACAAGCAGGGCAAGGTCCTGATGTTCCCGACCGCCCTCTGGCCCAACCCCGAGGTCAAGCAGACCATCATCGCGGAATGCCAGAACCTGTTGAACGGCAAGGAGACCGTCGACGGTGTCCTGACCGCCGTCCAGGCATCCTTCGGCGGCAAGTGATCTGACCGCGCCGGGACGGCCCCGTTCCGCACCCGCCGAACGGGGCCGTCCTGTCGAGAGAAGGAACTCTCCATGACCACCATCACCCAGGCACCGCCCACGCCCCCGACCGAGCGCATCGCGACGCGCACCGCACGGCGGAAGGGCTTCGGGATCTCACCGTGGTTCGCCTTCCCCGCGCTCGCCTTCTTCACGGCGATCGTGGCGATCCCGACCATCCTCGGCGTCTACTACGCCTTCACCAACTGGGACGGCATCAGCGCCGCCCCCTCCTTCATCGGCTTCGACAACTTCGTCGCCCTGTTCAAGAACCCCGAGACCATCCAGGCCCTCGGCAACACGCTGCTGATGGCCGTGGTCATCACCATCGTCCAGAACGCCATCGGGCTCGCCCTCGCGGCCGGCGTGAACAGCCGGATCAAGTCGAGGAACGTGCTGCGGACCTTCCTGTTCGCCCCCGTGGTGATGACTCCGATCATCGTGGGCTATCTGTGGCAGTTCCTCTTCATCCCGAACGGCCCCATCGCGAGCCTCGCCAAGCTCGTCGGCATTCCCAACCTCAACATGCTCGGCGACCCCGCGACAGCGATCTGGGGCGTCATCATCGTGGTGATCTGGCAGCACGCCGGCTACTCGATGGTGATCTTCCTCGCGGGCATGCAGGGCATCCCCGAGGAGATCACGGAGGCCGCGGCGCTCGACGGCGCGGGAGCCTGGAAGCGGTTCGCGCACATCACCTGGCCGCTGTTGCGCACCCCGCTCGTGATCAACATCACGCTGTCGCTGATCATGTCGTTCAAGCTCTTCGACCAGGTCATGGCGACCACGCAGGGCGGTCCCGGCTACTCGACCCAGACCCTGTCGACGCTGCTGTACTTCGAGGCGTTCCAGTTCAACCAGTTCAGCTCCGGCATCGCACTCGGTGTCGTCGTGTTCCTCCTCACCGCTGTCATCTCGTTCACGCAGATGCGCCTCTTCCGCGATCGGAACGCCACATGAACCGCTACACCTGGAGGACGCTCGTCCTCGAAATCGTGATGATCGCCGTCACGGCGGCGTTCGCCTTCCCGCTGTGGATGCTGATCTCCGTCGGCTTCCGCACCGCCCCCGAGGTCGCGCAGAACCCGATGGGATTCCCGACCTCGTTCAACCTCGACAACTTCATCGGCGCATGGACCCAGGGCGAGCTGGGCTCCGCCTTCATCACGAGCGTCACCATCACGGTGACCTCGGTCGTCGTCCTGGTCATCTGCGGCGCCACCGGCAGTTACTACTTCGCGCGCTCGCGCGGGGCCGCAGGGATGCGGTTGTACGCGATCATCGCCGCCGGCCTGATGGTCCCGTTCCAGATCGGGCTGCTGCCGCTCTACCGGATCATGGCGAGCATCGGGCTCACCGGCAACCCGCTCGCCATCATCCTGATCAGCGCCGGCGTCCACCTCCCGCTCACCGTCATCCTCTACACCGGCTTCATCAAGCAGATCCCGGCGGAGTACGAGGAGGCCGCCCGCGTGGACGGCGCAACCTCGTTCCAGATCTTCTGGCGCGTGCTCATCCCGCTCCTGCTGCCGGTCACCGCCACGGTCGTGATCCTCAACGGCATCGGAGTGTGGAACGAGTTCTTCACCCCGCTGCTCTACCTTGGCGGCACGGACACCGTCACCATCCCGGTGCGCATCTACGGCTTCGTCGGGGAGTACGGGGCCGACTGGGGGAAGGTCTTCGCCGGGCTGGTGATGGCGAGCCTGCCGGTGCTGCTCCTCTTCTTCCTCTTCCAGCGCTACATGATCAAGAGCTTCGGCAGCGGCCTGAAAGGCTGACCGCGGCCTCCCGAAACCGGAAACACTAGGAGTAGGCAATGACACGAATCGACCGCATCGAGACGTTCCTCCGCGACCAGGTCCTGCTGGTGCGGGTGTCCACCGACGACGGGCACGAGGGCTGGGGGCAGACGGCGCCCTACGAGGCGGCACTGACGGAACAGGTGCTGCACACGATGGTGGCCCCGCTGTTCCTCGGGCAGGAGCCCTGGGACGTCGAAGCGCTGGTGAACCGCACCCTGCGCACCCACTACAAGTTCCTCGGCGGCTTCCTGCACCGCGCTGTCGGCGGCCTGGACACGGCCCTCTGGGACCTGCTCGGCAAGGCCGCGGGGCAGCCGGTGTACCGGCTCCTCGGCGGAGCCGCCCGCACGAGCGTCCCGATGTACGTGTCGAGCATGATCCGCACCACGACCCCGGAGGAGGAGGCGGAGCGGATCGCGGAGCAGATCGCCGACAAGGGCTTCCGTGCCGTCAAGACACGCGTCGGCCTCGAGATGGGCGCCGACGTCGACAAGTGGCCGGGACGCACCGAGGCCATCATCCCCGTGATGCGGGATGTGCTGGGCGACGACGTGGAACTCAGCGCGGACGCCAACGGCGGGTTCTCGGCCGCCCGCGCGGTCCGGGTGGGCCGGATCCTGGAGGACTACGGCTACTTCCACTTCGAGGAGCCGCTGCCCTACACCGACATCGAGGGCACGGCGAGCGTGGCCGCCGTTCTCGACATCCCCGTGTCGGGCGGCGAGCAGGACTACTCCCTCTCGCAGTTCCGCCGGATGCTCGCGATGCGGGCCGTGGACATCGTCCAGCCCGACGTGGGCTACATCGGCGGGGTCTCCCGAGCGCGCAAGGTCGCCATCATGGCGGAGGCCGCGGGGATTCCCTGCACGCCGCACTGCGCGAACCACTCGATGCTCCAGCTGTTCAGCCTGCACCTGGCCATCGCCATGCCCGCGTGCAGCCAGTACCAGGAGTGGAGCGCGGAGAAGCCGTCGTGGTCGCAGGGGATCTACTCCCCGATGCTCGAGGTCGTCGACGGCGAGGTGGCGCTCCCGACGCGGCCGGGCTGGGGCGTCGACATCGAACCCGAGTTCCTGAAAGCCGCGACTGTCACAGCGAGCGCGTGACTTTCGCTCCACGTTCGTAAGATGGAACGGTGATCGCAGCGCATTCGCCTGCACTCACTCGTGGCCGCCTCCGGTTCGGAGGACACCGGCCCGGTCAGCAGTCGTGATCAAGTTGGGATGATTATCGTGGCAGACTCCTCGTTCGACGTCGTCAGCAAGGTCGACAAGATGGAGGCGGACAACGCCGTCAACCAGGCGCGCAAGGAGGTCGAGCAGCGCTACGACTTCAAGAACGTCGGCGCCTCGGTCGAGTGGAGCGGCGAGAAGGTGCTGCTCAAGGCCAACACCGAGGAGCGCGTGAAGGCGGTGCTCGAGGTCCTCGAGTCCAAGTTCATCAAGCGCGGCATCACCCTCAAGTCGCTCGACACCGGCAAGCCGTACCCGTCGGGCAAGGAGTTCCGCATCGAGGTCGGCCTCAAGGACGGCATCGAGCAGGACGCCGCCAAGAAGATCAACAAGCTGATCCGCGACGAGGCGCCCAAGAGCGTCAAGTCGCAGATCCAGGGCGACGAGCTGCGCGTCAGCTCAAAAAGCCGGGACGACCTCCAGGCGACAATGGCCCTCTTGAAGGGAGCCGACCTGGATGTGGCCCTGCAGTTCGTGAACTTCCGCTGAGCGCGCCGCGCAGCCAGCGGACGACCTGCCCGTAGGCCGCGGCGCGCGCGGGCTCCCGCGACAGGAACACGTCGTGGAGCGCCCCGTCGATGCGGGCGACGGTCACGGTGGGCGCGAGCCGGAGCGCCCGCACGGCGATGTCCTGCACGAGCAGCACCACGTCCGAGCTCAGCATGTCCTCCGTCCAGTACGGCAGCAGCGTCGACCGTGCCGACAGCAGCGTGAGCACGGGCGCGTCGATAGCGAGGCCCGCCGCCACGCGGGTGTGGCCGGCCAGGATGGCGGTGAGCCAGGCGGGGTGGACGGCGAAGCCGCGCACCGGGCGCCAGGCCAGGTCGTAGTCCCACTCGCCGTCCAGCGTCCGCGACACCGAGCGGGTGTAGAAGCCGAGGTCGACGTTCGGCATGGCGGCCTTCGGCTCGATCCGGGACTGGAGGTCGACCAGCGGGGCGAGCATCGCCCGGCCGGCCGAGTGCGCCTGGAACTCCAGCCACGGGCTGTTGAGGACGAGTGCGGACGCCCGGCCGGGATGCCGGTCCGCCCAGAGGCTCAGCGTGAGCCCTCCCGTCGAGTGCCCGAGCAGGATCAGCCGGCGGTGGGAGCGCTCGCCCTCCGCGTGGCCCATCGCGGTCAGTGCGGCCTCGATGTCGGCGTCGTAGCTGTCGAGCGAGTCGACGAATCCGGGTGTCTGGCCCGGCCGGAGGCTGCGGCCGTACTTGCGCAGGTCCAGCGCGAAGAACCGGGCGCCCTGGTCGTGCCAGAACCGCGCGAGCCCGGTCTGGAAGAAGTAGTCCGACCAGCCGTGCACGTACAGCACGTCGGTCTCGTCGGCGGGGCGGCCCGGCCGGAGGTCGGCGAGGTGCGGCCACGGCTCGTAGCGCACGAGCGTCGCGACGACCTCGCCCTCGGCGTCGTGGCCGAGCGGGAGCGTCGCCTGCTGGAACCCGGCGCCGAGGATGTCCGGGCGCCAGTCGTGAGGGCCGACCATGCCCTCAGCGTGCCAGATCGGACGGCCGGTCGGCGAGCACCTGCGTTCTACTCCGCCGGCGCGGCCTCCACCGCGGCGCCGTTCGACGCCCGCAGCATGTCCTCGCGCGGCACGACCTTGATCCGGGCGCGCCCGCGCGCGGCGCCGAGCGCCTGCTCGTGGGTGTCGAGGTTGTGCCAGCCGTTCAGGTTCGTGTACTCCACACCCCGGTCGCGCAGCAACTTCTCCACAGATTCCTCGGAGGGGTCAACGGGAGACCACCAGTTGCCCTGATCGTTGATCACATGCTTGATCGTCTCCATCGCATCCGACTTGGTGTGACCGATGAGGCCCACCGGGCCCCGCTTGATCCACCCCGTCGCGTACACGCCGTACATCCGCTCGTTGTCGCTGTTGCGCAGCACCTGGCCCTCGTGGTTCGGGATCACGCCGTGCTTCTTGTCGAACGGGATCCCCGGCAGCGGCGAGCCGAAATAACCGACAGCGCGGTAGAGCGCCTGGATCTCCAGCTCGCGGATCTCCCCCGTGCCGCGCACGCCGCCGGCGCCGTCGGACTCGGTGCGCTCGTAGCGGATCGCGCGCACGTTCCCGTCCTCGTCGCCGAGCACGCCGAGCGGCTTCGCGTAGAAGTGCAGGTGCAGCCGCCGGGAGGCCGCGCCCACCTCGCGCTGACGCCACTGCTGCAGGACGCGGTCGATGACCATCACCTGCTTGTTGCTCGCGATCGCGTCCTTGGAGTGCTCGTCGTACTCGAAGTCCTCGTCGTACAGGATCATGTCGACGTCACGCAGCTCGCCGAGCTCTCGCAGCTCCAGCGGCGTGAACTTCACCTGCGCCGGGCCGCGCCGTCCGAAGACGTGCACGTCGGTCACGGGCGAGCTCTTGAGGATCTCGTAGACGTTGTCCGGGATCTCCGTCGGCAGCAGGTCGTCGGCGTGCTTCGCCAGGATGCGCGAGACGTCGAGCGCCACGTTGCCGTTGCCGATCACGGCGACGGACTTCGCCTCCAGCGGCCAGGTGCGCGGCACGTCGGGGTGGCCGTCGAACCAGCTCACGAAGTCGGCCGCGCCGTACGAGCCGCCGAGCTCGATGCCCGGGATGTCGAGGTCGGAGTCGTGCACGGCCCCGGTGGCGAAGATCACGGCGTTGTAGTGCCGCTTGAGGTCGTCGAGCGTGATGTCCACGCCGTAGGTCACATTGCCGAAGATGCGGATGTCGCCGCGGTCGAGCACCTCGCGGAGGGCCGTGATGATGCCCTTGATGCGCGGGTGGTCGGGGGCGACGCCGTAGCGCACGAGCCCGTACGGCGCGGGGAGGGCCTCGAAGAGGTCGATGGACACGTCGAAGCCCCGCTCCGCCTTGAGCAGGATGTCAGCGGCGTAGATCCCGGCCGGGCCGGCGCCGACGATCGCCAGTCGCAGTTTCGTCATGCGTTGATTCCTTCGTGCTCAGCTCGAACGTTCGACGATCGTGTCGGCGAACCGCACGAGCGCCTTCTTCACGGGGCCGTCTGGCAGCGGCGCGAGTGCCTCGACCGCCTCCCGCGCCCAGCGGTGCGCCTCTTCCAGCGTGTCCGTCGTGACCTCGTGCTCGCGCAGGGCGGCGATGGCCGCCGTGGCCGCGGGGGTGATCTCGCCCTCCTCGGCGGTGCCCATGACGTCGCGCTCGAGCCGTTCGAGCAGAGCGCGCGCCCCGGGGTCGGTGGCGGCGCGTTCCCGCAGCTTCAGTACGGGGAGCGTGGCGACGCCTGCCCGGAGGTCGTTGCCCGGGGTCTTGCCGGTCTCGGCGACGCCGACGGACGAGAGGTCGATGACGTCGTCGATCAGCTGGAACGCGACGCCGATCTTCTCGCCGAAGGTCACGACGGGCTGCTCGTACGCCCTGTCGGCGTTCGAGAACGCCACGCCCATCTGGGCGGCCACGCTGATGAGGGACCCGGTCTTGTCCTGGAGCACACGGATGTAGTGCGCGATCGGGTCCTCGCCGTCCTGCGGTCCGATGGTCTCGTGGAGCTGCCCGAGGCACAGCCGCTCGAAGGTGTCGGCCTGCAGCTGGATGGCGCGCTCGCCCAGAGCGGAGACGAGCTTGCTGGCCCGGGCGAACAGGAGGTCGCCGGTCAGCACGGCAACGGAGTTGCCCCAGACGAACTGCGCCGTCGGCACTCCGCGGCGCATCTGCGAGTCGTCCATCACGTCGTCGTGGTAGAGCGAGGCGAGATGGGTGATCTCGACCGCCTGCGCGGCCTGCAGCACGCGCGGGGTGTTGCCGTCGCCGAGCTGCGCGGTGAGGAGCGTGAGCATCGGCCGCACGCGCTTTCCGCCCGCCTCCAGGAGGTACCGAGTGGTGACGTCGGCGAGGTTGTCGGCGAACCGCATCTCGCGGTGCAACGCCTCTTCGACCTGCGCGAGACCGTCGTCGACGGCGTTCGCGACCTGACGGTCCTCGCCGCGGACGAAGATCCGCTCGGTCAGGCCGAGCTGGCTGCTGAGCGACGCGGGTCGCCGCACAACCGGAACGCTACGTGGCACTTACTCCCCCTCGGCTGGGACGGCGGCGGGCTTGGCGGTGGTGCGCTTCGCGGCGGTGGGCTTCACAGCGGCAGGCTTGGCAGCCGCAGACTTCGTGACGGGCTTGGCAGCAGACTTCGCAGCGGCGGCCTTCTTCACCGCGGGCTTCGCCTGAACAGCAACCGGCTTCCAGCCGCGGTGGAGCGCCACGATGCCCGCGGTGAGGTTGCGCCAGGCGACGCGCTCGAAGCCGGCGTCGCGCAGCCACGACGCCAGCGCCTGCTGGTTCGGCCAGGCTTCGATGGACTCCATCAGGTACTCGTAGGCCGCCGGGTTGGAGCTCGCCACGCGCGCCAGGACGGGCATGCCGTACCTCAGGTAGGCCCCGTATCCGGCACGCACCGCGGCGAGCGGGGGCTGGGAGAACTCGCACACCACGACCCGGCCGCCCGGCTTGGTCACCCGGTAGAACTCGGCGAGCGCCGCACGCGGGTCGACGATGTTGCGCAGGCCGAACGAGATCGTGACCGCGTCGAACGTGTCGTCGTCGAACGGCAGCGCCGTCGCGTCGGCCTGCACGAACCTGACGAACGGGTTGTCGGCCTGCCTGCGTCTACCGACCTCGATCATGCCCTCCGAGAAGTCGGCGGCGACCACGCTCGCGCCGTTGCGCGCCAGGGACGCGCTGGAGGTGCCGGTCCCCGCCGCCACGTCCAGGATCGTCTCGCCGGCGCGCGGCCCTACGGCCCGCGTCGTCGCCAGGCGCCACAGCGTCGCATTGCCCATCGAGAGGACGGTGTTGGTCCGGTCGTAGTGGGTCGACACCTCGTCGAACATGGCGGCGACCTGGGAGGGCTGCTTGCTGAGGTCGGCCTTACTCACCCCCCCAGCTTAGGCTGCGGCGACATACCGCGCATTTCCGCGCGGCCGAGGACGCACGCACCACCGGGCCAACGTCCAGCCGCCGCGCATCCGGCGCCCAGCGGCCCGGGCGTAGGCTGGTCCGGTGAGCGCACCCTCGACCACCCGCCGGGCTACGGGCGTGACCGCCCTGTCGGTCGAGACCACCCCCCTCGACGACGTCCGGCATCTCGTTCCGTTCCTCGACTCCCGCCGGCCCCTGGTGTGGATCCGCAAAGGCGAGGGGATCGCCGGAATCGGCGAGGCGCTGCGGCTCGAGTTCCGCGGCCCGGATCGCATCCGCCGGGCGTCCGACGCGTGGCGGGCGACCGTCCAGGCGGCGACCGTCACCGACTCCGTCCGAACGCCGGGGACCGGCCTGGTCGCGTTCGGAACGTTCGCGTTCGACGACGAGAGCTCGGCCACGAGTGTCCTGATCGTGCCGGAGGTCGTCCTCGGGCGACGCGGTGGACGCAGCTGGATCACCCGGATCACGCGGGTGGACGAATCCGCCGAGCCCGGCGAGCCCGGCGCTGCCGCGGGACGTGTCGACGGTACGGATGCGACGGCTGCGCTCGACCGACGCTCCCGCACCCGGAACGAGCTCCCCCGGCCGATCGCGTTCGGGGACGAGTACCGGCTGAGCCTTCTCCCCGCCGGACTCGACGAGGGCGGCTACGAGTCGGCCGTCGCGACGGCGGTGGAGCGGATCCGCGAACACGACCTCTCCAAGGTGGTCCTGGCCAGGGAGCTGTCCGCGCACCTCCCCCTCGAATCGGACGTGCGGCGCGCGCTGGTCGAGCTGGCCCTCGGCTACCCGGACTGCTGGACGTTCGCGGTCGACGGGCTGATCGGCTCCTCGCCGGAGACCCTGGTGCGGGTGCACCACGGCACGGTGACCGCGCGCGTGCTCGCCGGCACGATGTCCCGCGGCCGCGACGCCGACAGCGACCGAGCTTCGGCACAGGCGCTGACGGGGTCGGCCAAGGATCAGGGTGAGCACCGCTTCGCGGTGTCCAGCGTGCTGGACGCGCTCCGTCCGCACAGTGCGGACCTCGCGGCCAGCGACGAGCCGTTCACCCTCAAGCTGCCCAACCTCTGGCACCTCGCCACCGACATCGCCGGCACGCTGAGCGACGGGTCGAGCTCGCTCGACCTCGCGGACGCGCTCCACCCGACCGCCGCGGTCGCGGGCACGCCGACGCGCGAGGCGATCGCGCTCATCCGCGAGCTGGAGCCGTTCGACCGCAGGCGGTACGCCGGCCCGGTCGGCTGGGTCGGCGGCGACGGCGACGGCGAATGGGCGATCGCGCTGCGGTGCGCCCAGCTCGACGAGAGCGGCGACCTCACGGCTTACGCCGGCGCGGGCATCGTGGCCGACTCCGACCCCGCCAAGGAGTACGCGGAGACGACCATGAAGTTCCGCCCGATCGTCGAAGCGTTCGGCTGAGCGACCCGCGCGCCTGCTTCTCGCGAGGCTGGCTCCCCGCCAGGCTGGCTCCCCGCGAGGTTAGCTCCCCGCGAGGTTAGCTCCCCGCGAGTCTGGCCTTCTGCAGCTCCACGTCGTAGTCCGGCTCCGGCCAGTCCAGCTCCAGCTCCTCCAGGGCGTGGATGAGCAGGTGCTGCACGGCGAGCCTGGCGAACCACTTGCGGTCGGCCGGCACGACATACCAGGGCGCGTACGCCGTCGACGTGCGGTCGAACACGACCTGGTAGGCGTCCTGGTAGCTGTCCCAGAGCAGCCGCTCGTCGACATCGCCCGGGGTGTACTTCCACTGCTTCTCCGGGCGTTCGAGCCGGTCGGCCAGGCGCTTCTTCTGCTCGCCCTTGCTCAGGTGCAGCATCACCTTCACGATCGTCGTCCCGGACTCCGCCAGCTCCAGCTCGAACTCGTTGATCGCGCCGTAGCGGCGCTCGATCTCGGCGTCGTCGGCGAGGCCGCGAACCCGGCCGATGAGGACGTCCTCGTAGTGCGAGCGGTCGAAGACACCGACCTCGCCGGCCGCGGGCACGTGGTTCCAGATCCGCCAGAGGAAATCGTGGGCCAGTTCGAGCTGGCTCGGCTTCTTGAAGCCCGCATACCGGACGCCGCCCAGGTTCATCTGCCCGACGACGTGGGTGACGATGCCGCCCTTGCCCGCGGTGTCCATCGCCTGGAGGACGAGCAGCACGCTGCGGCGGTCGCCGAGCATCCCGGCCGCGAACAGGCGCTCCTGCAGGTCGGCGAGGATGGCAGCGCCCTCGGCGAGCGCCTCTTCGCCGTCCCTCTTCGCGCCGTCGAACCCCGGCGTCGCCCGGGCGTCCTGGTCGGCGAGCACGAACCCCTCGCCGACCCGCAGCAGCGGATCGGGATCCTCAACCCAAAACGTCTCGCGTCCCACGTCGCCTCCTCGCCCCGGGCCGCACCATCCGACGGTGGACCGTACCGCGATCGTACGGCGTGATCACGCCCCCACGACATCGAGCACGGGCTCGAAGGCGTCCGGCCGGTGGATGACCACGCGCGTCCGCACGCCCTCCGGGAACAGCCGGGCCACGTCCGCGTCGGTCGCGCGATCGTCCACGATGACGTCGATCGTCTCGCGCCAGCGGCCGTCGGGCATCCGCTGCAGCGTGGCCTCCCAGGTCAGGCCCGGCGTCTCGCGGGCCTGCAGCCGGAGGTGGATGCCGACGGCGCGACGCCGGCCGAGCAGCGACAGCAGACCCCGGTAGATCGCCGCCCGCCGGGTGGGCGCCAGCCAGGGTTCGAGCGCGCGCACCAGCACATCCGCGCTCCAGAGGATGGTCGTCGCGAGGCCGCCGCGCGACTGGTAGACGTCGACCGCGTACACGCCGGCGAGGCGGCGGAGGGACTGGCGCAGCGCGCCGCGCGTGATGCCCTCCTCCACCGTGCTGTGCAGGTAGAGGGGAACCGCGGCCTGCGCCGTGAGGGTCCCCGCCCGCAGCGCCGCCCGGTCGTGGACGCGCTGGCCGTCGCCGAAGAACGGCCGGAGCTCCGCGAGCAGGCCGGCCACGGCGTCCCCCGGCGGGTCCGCCTCGATCGCGCCGGCGGTGTCGGCGTAGGCCGTGGCCTGGTGCAGCGCGCCGAGCCGGAAGCCCGGGGCGAGCGACGGCCCCGCTTTGACGGTGACCAGCACGCGCGAGCCGTCCAGGTCGAGCCGCACCGGGTTCTCGCGTCCGTCGATGCGCGGGACGAGGTCGAGCGCGTGTTCGAGCGCGAGCGTGCGCACCCCGGGCGGGATGGGCAGGCGGCCGAGCGGCGTGCCGGCGACCACCAGGTGCGTCACCGTGAATCCCGCGGCGTGCGCCCGGACCGCGACCTGCGAGGCGACCATCCCGCCGAGGCTGAACCCGGAGAGGACGACCGGCTCGCCGGGTCGGATGCCCGCCTCCCGCATCGTCTCCAGTGCCGCCCGCGTGATGGTGGCCTCGTGCTCGGCGCCGATCACGAGGTCGGCGGTCAGGTCGTTCGGCGCGATCCCGGGCCGGGGATGCCAGGACTTCGTGCTCGGGAACTGCACGATCCAGTGCCGCACGCCCTCATGCTCACGCTCCACCAGCCGGATCACCGCCGTGTCGATGCGCTCGTCCAGGTCGGGGTCGCAGAGGTCGTCGATCTCGCGCTGGCTCAGCAGCAGGTCCCGGAGCGTGTGCACCGACCGGCGGCGCATCGCCCCGGCGGCGAGGCCCGGCTGGCCGAGCGGGTCGGGAGACGGGCCGAGCTCCAGGCCGAGCAGGCCGGCCGGGACGTCCGCGAGTCCGGGCGTCGGCGTGTACTCGTCGCCCGCACCGGGGTCGCACCACCAGGTGAAGAAGTCGTGGAGGAGCGGGAATCGGCGTTCCAGGAGGTCGTCGTAACCGAGCAGCACGGCGTCGTGCCCGTCGCGCAGCAGCCCGCGCCTGCGCCCGAGCGCGACGGTCTTGCGGAGCAGCGCCGGCAGGGTGAAGACGGCGAGGTAGGGACGCGCCCGCCAGCGCGGCAGCACGATCCCGACCAGCCCGATTAGCAGGGCGACGGGCGCGAGCACCCAGCCCGCGACGCGGGCGAGGCCGCCGGTCAACCGGGGCACGGCCGAGAGGTAGAGCGCGCTCAGCGCCGTCCGCCTGGCGCGACGGCGACGCGGCGGAGGCACGGGGAACGGGTACCGGATGTTCCCGGCCCGCTGGACCGCGAACCAGACCCACTCGCCCGCGAGCGCGAGGAGGCCGCCGACTGCCACGAGGACGATTGCGACCACACCGAGCACGAACAAGGCGAGCCCCAGCGCGAGAGCGACGGGCACGCCCACCACCAGGCCGGCGACCAGCCCCGCCCAGCCGGCGGGCGTCCTCCCCCGGCGCACGCACGGGGGCAGCTGGGTGAGCATGCGGTCAGCCTAACCGCGACCGCCGTCGCCGCCGCCGAGGACTGCCGTCTAGCCAGACTCCGCGCCGCACCGCTACGTTGTGCTCACCGATCGAGAGGAGCCCGTCGTGAACGGTTTCTGGAACTTCATCTGGCTGATCTTCTGGGCGTTCGCCTTCGTCGCCTACCTGATGGTCCTCTTCACCATCCTCGTCGACCTGTTCCGCGACGATAAGCTGAACGGCTGGTGGAAGGCCGTCTGGGTGATCTTCCTCATCTTCGTGCCGTTCCTGACCGCCCTGGTGTATCTGATCGCCCGCGGGCGCGGGATGGCCGAGCGCAACGCCCGCGATCGCCGGACCGTACCGGAGGACACGGACTACTACACGCATCCCACGCCCTCCGCCACACCCGCCGCCGACATCGAGCAGGCGAAGGCGCTGCTGGACAAGGGCGTGATCAGCCAGAACGAGTTCGACGCCCTCAAGGCGAAGGCGCTCGGCAACCGCTTCTGACCGGTCCTCCCAGGCTTCTGCAATCCGACACGCCATAAACTCGTGACACGATGGTCTTGCATCCGACGCGGGTGGATGTAATATTCATGTATGCCTGTACCCATCGCAGAGGCCGTCAGTCCGCGACGGCTCATCCGAGACGAAGTGTTCGTCCGTCTTCTCGACGCCATCGTCGACGGGGACCTCACTCCTGGAGAGCAGCTTTACGACGCTGAGATCGAGAAGTGGGTCGGGGTCTCCCGCACGCCCGTCCGCGAAGCCCTGAACCAGCTCGCGGCCATGGGCCTGGTCGAGATCATGCCGCAGAAGCGCACCCGCGTCACGCCGATCGACCCCGACCGCCTCCGCGACCTCATCGAGACCGTCGGGAGCCTCGTCACCGGGATCGTGCGGGACGCGACGCCCCTCCTCACCGAGGGCGACAAGGACGCCCTCCGGGAGTTCACGGAGCGCATGGGCGACGGCGACAACATGGCGGAGCTCGTGCGCGAGCGCGTGCTGACCGACGGCTTCATCAACGTCTTCGTGCGCCGCCTCGACAATCGCACCCTCGCCAAGCTGTTCACGCGCCACCTGCCGGAGGTGCGCCGGGCGCTGATCGCCGCGCCGTCGTCGCAGGCCTTCGTGAAGGGCGCCCCGCACCTCGCCGCGGCCGTGGACGCCGCGGTCGCCGGCAACGGCGCCAAGGCCGCCAAGGCCGTCGCCGACTTCTGGAACAAGGGGCTCGTCACCGTCGTCGACGAGTTCGGACCAATTGGGAAGGAGGGGCGCTGATGCCGCTCCCCGTCAAAGACTCCGCTCCCGTCGAGCGCCAGCTCCTGCGCGACGTCGTCTACAACCGCCTGTACGAGGGCATCCTCGACGGCACCCTCGAACCCGGTGAGACACTCCTCGACGAGAAGCTGACCGCCTGGCTCGGCGTCTCCCGCACGCCGATCCGCGAGGCGCTGATGAAGCTCGCCGACATCGGGCTGGTCGAGATGGCGCCGAACCGCTACACGCGCGTCGCCCCCATCGACCTCCGCGCCATCGACGAGGCGATCTACACGGCGGGCCTGCTGCACGAGTACGCGGCGCGCACCTCCGTCCCGAACCTCGACGTCGCGGCACTGAGCCGACAGGACAAGGCGCTCAAGGAGATCCGCAAGGCAGCCAAGGCGAACAACCTCCCGGCGCTCGGGCACGCGGTGAACGACTTCTTCCTCGAGTTCGAGCGCAGCAGCGGCGACGACGTGCTGCTCGCGATCAGCGAGGGACTCAGCCCGCAGGTGCTGCGCTACGTCTCGGTGTGGAAGCTCCCGTTCGGCACCGACGAGCTGCCCGCGCGCGTCACCGAGATCCACGAGGCCGCCAAGGCGCACGACGGCGCGAAGGCCGGCGACCTGGTCCGCGCGCTGTTCGCGCCGGCGCTCACGCAGTTCCTCTCGGACTACCGTCGCTCCGACGCGGACATCGAAGAGAGCCCCGTGGCCTGAGCGACCTCCCGCACGTCCGTGCCCGGCGCCGACTCAGGCGCCGGGCACGCGTGCGTTCAGGGACCGGCGCGACGCGCTCAGTACTCGGCGTCGACGGACGCGCGGCCGGAGACGACCGACCGGATGTACGACGCGACCTTCTCGTGCTCGGGGTGCACGACATAGCGCTGCAGAGCAGCCTCGTCCGCGAAGTCGCTCACCAGCACGATGTCGAACTCGTTGACCGGCAGGGAGTTGATCGCCACCTCGAAGCGCTGGATCTCCGGGACCACCGCCGGAAGCGACTCCAGCCCCGCCTTGATGCGCGCGGCCTGGTCGATCCGCTCGACCTCCTCGGTCGACGCGAGCTTCCACATGACGACATGACGCAGGGTCAACGGTCCTCCTCCAGCAGGGCGGTGCGGAGGCGCGCCTGGTCGACGCGCCAGTAGGTGTGCTGCCGGCCGTCCACGAGCACGACCGGGATGTCCTCCACGTAGCGCTCGTGCAGCTCGGGGTCGTCGAGGATGCTGAGCTCCTCCACGCGCACCTCGGGGGCGCCGGCGGGGAGGCCGTCGATCACGGAGCCGATCGCCTCCCGCGCGTCGTCGCACAGGTGACAGCCCGGCTTGCCGATGAGCGTGACGGTGACGGTGGACACGCAGACCAGCCTAGCCCGCTCGCGCACAGCGAAAAGCGCCGGGCCTCACGGACCGGCGCTCGAGCTGCAGACGCTGAGGTCTACTTCTTGTTGCGACGCTGGTGGCGCGTCTTGCGAAGAAGCTTGCGGTGCTTCTTCTTCGCCATACGCTTGCGACGCTTCTTGATAACGGAACCCACGTAGACCTCACAAAGTTAGGGGTTTGCCGCGAAGAACGCGGCGACACGAGCAGTCAGTCTACCCGACTTCACGCCGAGTCCGCGACGCCGCCGTCCAGGTGCGGGGCGACGGCCTCCAGCGCGTGCGCCACGGCGGACTCCGGGACGCGGAACGACCGGCCGAAACGGATCGCCGGGAGCTCACCGGAATGGACGAGCCGGTAGACGGTCATCCGGGAGACGCGCATCATGTCGGCCACCTCCGCGACCGTCAGGAAACGCACCTCGCGTAGAGCGTTGGAGCCCCCATCGTGAACCATGCGGTGTCCCTTTCTTGCCCGTCATCGTACTCGGGTCGTGACGACGGGGAACTAGGGAACTCTAGTCCCTCCGCCACTTCTTCGGGGTGACGCGTTCCACCCGGCGGCGGGTGTCCGCCAGGACCTTGCCGACGGTGCTGGCGAACTCGCGCGTCTCATCGGCGAGCTGCGCCGAGTAAGCGGACAGGTCGACGTCGGACGCGGTGAACGGGATGACCCAGTCCTCCACGACCTCCAGCGGCGTCGGGTCCAGGCGGTAGTACCGGTGCTGGCCCTCCTCGCGGACGGCGACCAGCGACGCCTCGCGCAGCACCTTGAGGTGCTTCGACACCGTGGGCTGGCTGAGCTCCAAGGTCGCCACGATCTCCGAGACCGAGATCTCTCCGGCGGAACGCGAGTCATCCGAGTTGCGGTCGAGCAGGACTCTCAGGATGTCGCGCCGAGTCGGGTCGGCGATCACGTCGAAGATGTCGGCCATTGCACCAGGCTAGTCGTACGGGTGTCGGAGTACCATGACCGAAGCTGTCGGTCCGAGGCTGTCGGGGAGGAACGGACGATGCGCACGACGCAGCCGGTTCGGCGCGGGCCCACCGCTACCACGCGACGGGTGCGCGCGGCGCTGAACGGCTTCATCCAGCGCAGCCCGTCGCGCTTCGCGATCCTGGTCTTCGCGCTGCTGATCCTCGTCTTCACGCTGCTCTTCTCGCTGCCGGTCTCGTCGGCATCCGGAACCTGGACGGGACTGGCCGACTCGCTCTTCACCGCGGTGTCGGTGATCTGCGTGACCGGCCTCGCGACCGTGGACATGGCGACGCACTGGTCCGTCTTCGGCGACCTGCTCGTGTACATCGGCGTGCAGGTCGGCGCCGTGGGCGTCCTGACGATGGCGAGCATCCTCGGGCTGGTGATCTCCCGCCGCCTGGGACTGCGCGCCAAGCTCATCGCCGCCAGCGACAGCAACCCGCTGCGCATCCACGCCGGCCCGGTCGCCGAGGGGCAGGCGGTGCGGCTCGGCGACGTGGGCAAGCTGTTGCGCACGGTCGCGATCAGCCTGGTCGTGATCGAGGGCGCCGTGGCGCTGCTGCTGTTCCCGCGCATGCTCATCGCGGGGATTGACGTCGGCACGTCGGCCTGGGAGAGCCTGTACTACTCGGCGATGGCGTTCACCAACACCGGCTTCTCACCCAACGCCGAGGGGCTCACGCCGTTCCTCGAGGACTACTGGTTCCTGTCGGCGCTGATGATCGGCGTCTTCCTCGGCGCGATCGGCTTCCCGGTCATCCTCGCCCTCGCCTCCAACCTCCGCCAGCGACGCCGGAGGTGGTCCATCCACGTCAAGCTGACCCTGCTGACGTCGGTCATCCTGCTGGTCGCTGGCGCGGTGCTGTACATCGCGCTCGAGTACGACAACCCGAAGACCTTCGGCCATCTGGACGCCGGGCACACCGTGTTCCAGTCGTTCTTCCTGTCGACGATGGCCCGCTCGGGAGGCTTCTCCACCATCCCGATCTCCGATCTGCACGGGTCGAGTCTGCTGGTGACCGACATGCTGATGTTCATCGGCGGCGGGTCGGCCTCCACTGCGGGCGGCATCAAGGTGACGACGCTGGCGGTGCTGTTCCTCGCGGCGTTCGCGGAGGCGCGCGGCGTGGAGTCGATGGACGCGTTCAAGCGCCGCATCCCGATCGACGTGCTGCGGCTCTCGGTCGCGGTCGCGCTCTGGGGCGCGACGATCGTCGCGGTCGCGAGCATCCTGATCCTGCAGATCACCAAGGCGCCGCTGGACCACGTGCTCTTCGACGTCATCTCCGCGTTCGCGACCTGCGGTCTGTCCACGGGGCTGACCGAGCGCCTGCCGGACGCCGGCGTCTACGTGATGGCGGCCACGATGTTCTGCGGTCGCGTTGGTACAGTGACTCTCGCCGCGGCGCTGGCGCAGAGCCAGCGCAGGCAGCTCTACCAGAACCCCGAGGAGAGGCCGCTCGTTGGTTGACCGGATGAAGCACAACGCTCCCGTCCTCGTGATCGGCCTCGGCCGGTTCGGCGCGGCCACCGCCGGGCAGCTCGACCGGCTGGGCCGCGAGGTTCTCGCCATCGACACCGACGCCGCCCTTGTGCAGAAGTGGGCCGACCGGGTCACCCACACGGTGCAGGCGGACGCCCGCTCGATCGAGACCCTGCGCCAGATCGGGGCGGAGGACTTCTCCATCGCGGTCGTCGCGGTCGGGTCGTCCATCGAGGCGAGTGTGCTCATCGCCGCGAACCTGGTGGACCTCCACGTGCCGCAGATCTGGGCGAAGGCGATCTCGCAGTCGCACGGCAAGATCCTGGAGCGGATCGGCGCCAACCATGTCATCTACCCGGAGGCCGAGGCGGGCGAGCGCGTGGCCCACCTGGTGTCGGGCCGGATGCTCGACTTCATCGAGTTCGACGACGACTTCGCACTGGTCAAGATGTACCCGCCGAGGCCGATCCAAGGCGTAGACCTGACGACGTCCGGCGTCCGCAGCAAATACAACATCACCGTCGTCGGCGTGAAGAGCCCCGGCAAACCCTTCACCTACGCCACCGCCGACACCGTCGTCTCCAACCACGACCTCATCATCATCTCCGGAACCTCCACCGACATAGAACGCTTCGCCGCCCTCGACACCTAACCGCCCTCCCCCATCCAACAGTTCCGGAGTTGTGTACAGCTGCGACCGGCGTGTTGCGTGCATAACTCCGGAAGAGATGGCCTGGGTGTTGATAACTCGAACGGGTGACGGTCAGCGCGGCAGGGTCGAGGGATGGAGACACACGACGGGCTGGTTGATCACGCGGGGTTCACGGTGCAGCAGGGCCGCGCGGCCGGCATGACTCGGCGGCAACTCGACGGGTCCGCGATGCAGCGGCCGTTCCGCGGCATACGCAGCGTCGGCGTCGGATATGAAGGCCACCGAGACGCGTGTCGCGCCTACTCGGCGTTCGAGCGCGGGCGGCACGCGTTCAGCCACCATTCCGCGGCGATGCTCCACGGATTTCCGCTACCCAACTGGGCGGTCCCGAAGGACATCCACGTCGCGGTATTCGCACCGGCGAAACCTCCGCAGATGATCGGGGTCGTCGGTCACGAGCTGCGATCGGCCGGTCACAAAGTCGTCAACGTCGACGGTCTGCGCGTCATCGCCGCCGAGGACGCATGGGCGCAGCTCTCGCGGACGCTCCCGTTCGAGGATCTGGTCGTCATCGGGGATTGGCTCGTGACCGGAGACGAGCCGCATTCGAACGTCCCTTCGGCGTGGACGGTGGCGGATCTCGAGCGAGCGGTCCGCCACCACGGGCGTCGCCCCGGCATCCGTCGTCTACGTATGGCCTTCGAGGCAGTCCGTTACGGCCCGCTCTCGCCTCAGGAGACGCGGTTACGGCTCCTGTTGGTCGGCGCGGGGTTGCCTGCGCCCGAGCTGAATTATCGGGTCCTCCACGACGGCCGATCGGTCGCGATGGTCGATCTGGCCTATCCGGATCGACGCGTGGCGATCGAATACCTTGGCGACATCCACCGAACCGACCGCGCGGCCTTTCGCGAGGACATCGCCAGACGGGAGCGCCTCACGGAGCGCGGCTGGACCGTCGTCTTCCTCACCGCGGACGACCTGAAACCCCCCATCCCGCGCGCCCTCCTGTCCGTCCGCCGAGCACTCGCACGATCAGTTCCGGAGTAATGCACGCCGGCAATCGGCGTGTTGCGTGCAGAACTCCGGAAGAGATGGCTGCGGACGCGGGGGGCGGGCTACTCGGCGGCTAGTTCGCGGGCTCGGGTGAGGGCGGCGTCGGTGGCGCGGGTGAAGAGGGTGGGGAGGTTGGCGGCGGTGAGGACCTCGATGGCGCGCTCGGTGGTGCCGTTGGGGCTGGTGACGCGGCGGCGGAGCTCGGCGGGGTCCTCGCCGGAGGCGACGAGCAGTTCGGCGGCGCCGAGGAAGGTGCCGTTGACCAGGGTGCTGGCCTGCTCGGGGGTGAAGCCCTTCTCGACGGCGGCGGCGGTCAGCGCCTCCACGAGGAGGAACACGTACGCGGGCCCGGATCCGGAGATGGTGCTGAGCGCGTCGAGCTGCGACTCGGGCACCTCCACGACCTCCCCCACGGTCTCGAACAGCGCACGGACCAGGGCGAGGTCGTCTGGCCGCGTGCGGGTTCCGGGGCTGATCCCGGTGACGGCCTTGCCCACGACGGCGGGCGTGTTGGGCATCGAGCGGACCACGACGACGGACGACGGCAGCAACGACTCGAAGGTCGCGACCGTGACTCCGGCCGCGACGCTGACGACGACCGCGCCGGGCGTCAGTGAGTCGGCGATCTCGCGCAGCAGGTCGGGCACCATCCCGGGCTTGACGGCGACGATCACGAGCTCGGCGCCGTCGACAGCGAGGCGGTTCGCATCGGCGTCGTCCGCGGTCGAATACGCGGTCACGCCCGCGACGCCGGAGAGCTCGGCGGCCTTCGCCGCGGACCGGTTGGTCACCCGGATGCCGCCGGAC
The DNA here is from genome assembly GCF_057655165.1 of Leifsonia sp. Soil_N53. NCBI lineage: Bacteria > Bacillati > Actinomycetota > Actinomycetes > Micrococcales > Microbacteriaceae > Leifsonia > Leifsonia sp. Soil_N53. The sequence goes on along the minus strand of NZ_JBDGMM010000063.1, from coordinate 171,413 downwards.
ACGGTCACGCCCGGAGCGGTCAACCCGGACAGGATGGCGCGGCCCATCGAGCCCGCCCCGAGCATCGCGATGGTGGGCAGCGTGACGTTCTGCGTGTCGCTCATGGGCCCATCCTAGGATGAGGGCATGAGCGCAGAAGGTGGCACCAGGGCGATCGTCGCGGCCTTCGCCGCCAACCTGGGGATCGCGCTGACCAAGTTCATCGCGTGGGCGTTCTCCGGGTCCTCCTCGATGCTGGCGGAGGGCGTGCACTCGGTCGCGGACTCGGGCAACCAGCTCCTCCTGCTGCTCGGCGGACGCCAGGCCAAGAAGAAGGCCGACAAGGAGCACCCGTTCGGCTACGGCCGCGAGCGCTACGTGTACGCGTTCGTCGTCTCGATCATCCTGTTCTCCGTCGGCGGCGTCTTCTCGCTGTACGAAGGCGTGGAGAAGCTGACGCACCCGCACCCGCTGGACAACTGGTGGCTGCCGCTGCTGGTGCTGTTCATCGCGATCGGCCTGGAGTCGTTCTCGCTGCGCACGGCCGTCCGCGAGTCGAACCCGCTCCGCAAGGGGATGTCGTGGCCGCAGTTCATCCGCCGTGCGAAGGCTCCAGAGCTGCCGGTAGTCCTGCTGGAGGACGTCGCGGCGTTGATCGGTCTGGTCTTCGCCCTCATCGGCGTCGGACTCACGATCATCACGGGCAACGGCGTCTGGGACGGCGTCGGGACCGTGCTGATCGGCCTGCTGCTGGTCTCGGTCGCGATCGTCCTGGGCATCGAGACCAAGAGCCTCCTGGTCGGCGAGGGCGCCTCGGACGCGGACGTCGACGCCATCCGGCAGGCCATCCTGGCCGGCGACGAGGTCGAGCGCATCATCCACATGCGCACGCTCTACCTCGGGCCGGACGAACTGCTCGTCGGCGCCAAGCTGGCGGTCGCAGGCGACTTGAGCATGCTGGAGGTCTCGGCCGCGATCGACATGATCGAGCGCCGCATCCGCGACGCGGTCCCGGTCGCGCGCGTCATCTACATCGAGCCGGACGTGTGGGTCGACCCGAACGAGCAGCATCCCGCCACCGACACCATCATCGTCAAAGGACTCGAGTGACCCGCACCGCGCTGATCCTGCAGCACGACCCGTCCATCCACCTCGGCAACATCGGGCCCGTCCTCGTCGAGCACGGCTATGACCTGCGCATCGTAGACGTGACGGCGGAGGACGTGGCCGCGATCGATCCGGAGGCGGCCGACCTCGTCGTCGTGCTGGGCGGCGAGATGGGCGCGTACCAGACCGACGAGTTCCCGTTCCTCGCCGCCGAGCGAGACCTGCTGCGCGCCCGCCTCGACGCGGAGCGGCCGACACTCGGCGTGTGCCTCGGCGCGCAGCTCATGGCCGGCGCCCTCGGCGAGCGCGTCTACAAGGGTGAAACCACCCAGATCGGTTTCCGGCGCGTGGAGCCGACGGAGGCCGGGGCGGCGTCGCCGATCCGGCACTTCGACGGGGTGCCGGTGGTGGAGTGGCACGGCGACACGTTCGACCTGCCGGAGCGGGCGACCCGGCTGGCGTCGTCGAGCGATTACTCCAACGAGGCGTTCTCGATCGGCGGCTTCGCGCTGGCGGTGCAGTTCCATCCCGAGGTGACGGACGAGATGCACGAGCAGTGGGTGGCCGACGGGTACAACGAACTCGACGAGCACGCCCTCGACCCGGAGGCCCTGCGCGAGGACCGCGAGCTGTACTCCGCCCGGATGCAGGAGGCCTCCCGCGCCGCCTTCTCCGAGTGGCTGGAGTCCCTCCCCCGCTGACACCAGCCATCGCTTCCTGAGTTGTGCACGCCGCCGACCGGCGTGTCGCGTGCAGAAGTCCGGAAGAGATTGTTGGGGGTCAGCGCTTGGCGCGGAAGAAGTCGAGGAGGAGGTCGGCGCACTCCTCGGCGAGGACGCCCGGGTACACCTCGACCTGGTGGTTGAGCCTGCGGTCGCGGAGCACGTCGTAGACCGAGCCCGCCGCGCCGGCCTTCTCGTCCCACGCGCCGAAGACCACGGTCGGGACGCGCGCGGCCAGCACCGCGCCGGCGCACATCACGCACGGCTCCAGCGTCACGACGAGCGTGCAGCCCTCCAGGTGCCAGTCGTCGCGAGTCGCCGCGGCGGCGCGCAGCGCGAGGATCTCGGCGTGGGCGGTCGGGTCGCGATGCAGTTCGCGCTCGTTGCGCCCGGTGCCGATCACGGCGCCGTCCTCGTCCAGCACGAGCGCCGCGACCGGCACGTCGCCACTGTCGAAGGCGAGCCGCGCGTCCGCGACGGCGCGGCGCATCCACCGCTCGTAGTCGGCGGGAACGGGAAGGGTCACTGCTGCTCCTGGCTCGGGCCGGTCCGCGGTAGGGCGGCTTCGGCTAGCCTTGAGCCTATGCGAGTGCACGTAGCTGACCACCCCCTGATCACCCACAAGCTCTCCGTGCTCCGCAACAAGGAGACCCCGGCGCCGGTGTTCCGGGCGCTCACGGAGGAGCTCGTCACCCTGCTGGCCTACGAGGCCACCCGCGCAGTGCGTGTGGAGCCCGTGGAGATCCAGACCCCGGTGACGACCACGATGGGCGTCACCCTCAGCCAGCCGCGTCCGCTGGTCGTGCCGATCCTGCGCGCGGGCCTCGGGATGCTGGAGGGCATGGTCAAGCTGATGCCGACCGCCGAGGTCGGCTTCCTCGGCATGGTCCGCAACGAGGAGACGCTCGAGCCGACCACGTACGCCGAGCGCCTCCCGATGGACCTCTCCGACCGCCAGTGCTTCGTGCTCGACCCGATGCTCGCCACCGGCGGCTCGCTAGGCGCCGCGATCGAGTTCCTCTTCACCCGCAACGCCGTGGATGTCACCGCGATCTGCCTGCTCGCCGCCCCCGAGGGCCTGGCGGCCCTGGAGAAGGCGACAGAGGGCCGTGACGTCACCATCGTGCTGGGCGCTCTGGACGAGCGGTTGAACGAGAACGGGTACATTGTGCCCGGTCTGGGCGACGCCGGTGACCGTTTGTACGGCACTGTGTAGAGCGTCCAGCTCTCCTGCAACATTCCGTCACGATTTGACACGACGTGTCACGGGGCGGTTTACTTCTCAACATGACTGACAACTCGCGCACCCTGACCTCCTTCGAGGCCCCTGGGGATGCCGGCATGATGATGCCCGGCCGCGACTCGGTCACGTGTTGCCGAATGTGTCGCTAATCTGACGACCCTTTCGCCGAGCGGTCGCCCACCGACGCAGACGAGCGTCGGCTCCGGGCACAGCTCCCCGGGCGCGCCACACGAACGCACCCGTGCATCAGTCCCTTTCTGAACAGGGACACCTCGTCACACCGGAAATCCCGTTCCGGCTCACCCCTCGCAGAAGCCCCTCGTCGGAGCTTCGCCGCAGGAGGCCAGCCGCACCCGGGTCCGGACGCATCATCACACCAAAGGACTCCCCTCCCATGTCTCTTGCAACCATCGACACCCTCCGCCCCTCCGCTGCTGTCGCCCCGGCCGCCGTCGCGCCCGCCCCGGCCCCCCGCCTCCGCGCCGTCCCCGAGGGGACCGAGGCCCGCGGTTTCGTCCTCTACGTCGGCATCGACGAGCTGAAGGCCGCCGCCGCCGGCACCGACCTCGGCCGCATCGTCGAGGCCCTCAAGCAGCTGACGGCCGAGCTCGTTCCGGCCGCCGAGACCTACGCCGCCGTCGCCCTGGCCCCGGCCGGCGCCGGCGGACGCGATGTGGATGTGGTCCGCCTGGCCCTGCAGGACCCGGCCGCGATCGCCAAGCACCGCCACACCACGACCGTCGACGAGGACGAGGACCGCGCCGCCTCCGGTGTCGTGGTCGACATCTCGCGCAAGCGCCTCATCCTCGACAACCAGACCGTCTCGCTCACCTACAAGGAGTTCGAGCTGCTGCAGTACCTCGTGCTGCGCGAGGGCCGTACCATCGAGCGCGCCGAGCTCATCGCGTCGCTCTGGTCGAACGCCGACGAGGACGAGATCCCGAACGAGCGCACCATCGACGTGCACGTGCGCCGCCTGCGCGCCAAGCTCGGCCGCTACGAGGACATCGTGCGCACCGTCCGCGGCGTCGGCTACCGCTTCGACCGCCACGCCGACGTCTCCATCCGCTACGCCAGCGCCCCCTCCCCCGACCTCTTCTAAAACCAACAGTTCCGGAGTTGTGTACGTAAGCGACGGCGTGTCGCGTACATAACTCCGGAACTGTTGGTGTGGGGTTAGGCGCTGCGTTGGTAGATGCGGAAGGCGTTGGTGGCTAGGGCGGCCATGACGACGGCTAGCGCAGCGAGGAGGGCGGCGTGGGCCCAGAGGGTGGGCCAGTCGGGGGTGGCGCTCAGGGCCTCGCGGCCTACGATCACGGCCCACTCGAAGGGATTGTAGGCGGCGGCGGTCTGGACCCAGTCGGGCGACAGCTTCGTGTTCATGATCGCGGAGCTGAGGAACATCAGCGGCAGCGTGATGAGCTGCGAGATGCCGATCAGCGCGGTCTGGTCGCGGGCGAGCAGCGCCACCGCGTTCGAGAACGAGCAGAACACGGCGGTGAGCAGCACGACCCCGAGCAGGAGGAGCAGCATCCCGCCCAGCCCGCCGTCGAACCGTGCGCCCGCCCAGAATGCGATACCGACCACGATGAGCGACTGCAGCACCGCGAGGATCGACTGGTAGACGAGCGTCGAGACGATCATCGCGCCGCGGTTGGTGGGCGAGGTGAGGAACCGGTCCATCACCCCGCGGTCCATGTCCTGGATGTACACCGTGCCCGACCAGGCGCTCCCGAACAGCGCGAGCATCATCACGACGCCTGGCGTCAGGTACTCCAGGTAGCTCTGGCCGACCCCGAACCCGGGGATCTCGATGACGGACTTGAAGAGCTGCCCGAACAGGAGCAGCCAGATCACCGGCTGCACCAGGTTCATCACCAGGAACGCGGGCATCCGCAGGGCCCAGCGCAGCTGGCGGCCGGTGAGCAGCAGCGTATGGGTCAGGAAGGTCGGCCCGGGGCGTCGCGCTGCGCGCGCGGGAACGGTCGCGATGGCGGTCATGATGCGGTCTCCAGAACGTGCTCGGCGGACTCCTGAGCCCGCGTGAAGGTGCGGCCGGTGTGCCGCAGGTAGACGTCGTCGAGGCTGGGCCGGGCGACAGTGGCGGAGGCGACGGCGACCGCCGCGGCCTCCAGTGCGGCGAGGGCGGCGGGGAGGGTCGCCGCCCCGTTGTCCGCGCGGGCGCGGAGCGTGCGGCCGTCGCCGCCGACCTCGCGGAGGGCGTCCACGCGTTCGAGCGCCGTGAGCGCGGCGAACGGATCGGCGTCGGGCGACAGCTCCACGATGACGGCGTCGCCGCGGAGGCCGTTCTTGAGCTCCTCGGGGGTGCCCCCGGTGACGATGCGGCCGTGGTCGACGATCGCCAGCCGGTCGGCGAGGCGGTCGGCCTCGTCCAGGTAGTGGGTGGTGAGCAGGACGGTGAGGTTCTCCGCCCCGGTCATCCGCTCCAGCTCCGCCCACAGCTCGGCGCGGGCCTCCGGGTCGAGGCCGGTGGTGGGCTCGTCCAGGAAGAGCACCTCCGGCCGGTGCATGAGCCCGATGGCGACGTCCAGCTTGCGCGCCATCCCGCCTGAGTAGGCCTTCACCTGGCGCTTGGCGTGCTCGGCGAGACCGAAGCGGTCGAGGAGTTCGCGGGCGCGGGCCTTGGCGTCGCGGCCGCTCATGCCCTGCAGCCGGCCGGCGAGGACGAGGTTCTCGGCACCGGTGTCGTTGGGGTCGGACACCGGCTTCTGCGCGACGAAGCCGATCGCCCTGCGCACTCTGCCGGGGTTGCTGCTGACGTCGATGCCCGCGACGAACGCCGAGCCGGCGTCGGCGCGCGCCAGGGTGGACAGGATCTTCATCGTGGTGGACTTGCCGGCGCCGTTGGGGCCGAGCAGACCGAAGACGGTGCCGGTGGCGACCTCGAAGCCGAGGTCGTCGACGGCGCGGATGGCGGGCTTGCCCCGGCCTCCGCTGTAGGACTTGACGAGGTGCTCGGCCGCGATGGCCGAGCCGTTCTGTGATGCCACGGGTGGCTTCCTTTCATCTCGGGCAGCCACCGGGCGGGCATATCATGGAAATGCCCTCGGTGACTGTTGACGCAGGTTCCGCAAGGAACGAATCGAAGGTGTGGATGGCCGGAGAGTTGCCGCTCTCCGGCCATCGTTCTGTGCAGTGCCCAGACTGTGGACTCAGGTGTCCGCCCGGCTCGGCGCTTCCGCCGTGCCGAACAGATCGGCCGCCTCCTGTCCGAAGTCTCCGGCGGCGATCCGGTCGCGGACCTCCGCCATGTCGTAGCCCTGGCCGAACAGCTGCCACAGCCGCTCCCACCAGTCGATGCCGCCCAGCGACCGGTCGCGGATGCCGGCGGCGAGGTCGGCGATGAACGCCCGCTCGGCCTCCAGCATCGCGACCCGGTAGCGGGACTCGATCATGAACAGCTCGGGGAGCGGCATGGCGAGTGCGCGCGCGTACACCTCTGCGCGCTCGGCGAGCTCGGCCTCCAGCAGATCGCGCCGGCGCTCGAGGAGCTCGACCGCCACGTCGGGCGACAGCATGGGCAGCAGGGAGAGGCCCGTCTCGATCGCGGGGTACTCCTTGACGGGGAAGGCAATCAGCTCGCGCATCCAGTCGTCGGCCTCCGCGCGGCCCTCCGCGGTGATCTCGTAGACCACGCGCTCGGGCCGGTTGCCTTCGCGCTCGGTCTGCGCGACCCGGATGAAGCCGTGCTTCTCGAGCGACTTGATGACGGCGTACAGGGAGCCGAAGTTGAGCCGGATGCTGTCCTCCTTGCCGCGCTCCCGCATCGTCGTCGTCATCTCGTACGGGTACATCGGCTTCTCCCAGAGGCAGGCCAGCACAGCCAGCGCCAGGGGGTTCGACACCGCACGCTTAGCCATTGCTCACCTCCGAATACTTTGCTTAGAGTATTCGCTTTGGAGTGGTGGGTCAAGTGGTCATACGAACAGCCGTCTTGCGCCCGTAGGAAACAGGTCCGCAGCGAAAGCTGAGGTGAAAACCAGCCCGATCATGATCAAGCCGAAGCTGCCGATTCCAATGAGCGCGATGATCGCCAGATGAAGTGCGCTCGACAAAGCGACCGCGACGATACGTGCCTTGCCGCGGACCCAGATAAGGACAGCGATGGCGATTTCAATGGCAATCGATCCGAAGGTGATGACGAACGATCCGAGCGGAGACGCGGTAGATGATCGAGCACTGGATTTTGAGGGCTATCGCCGCCGCGTGCGGGATTCCAACCCACCAGGGACGTGATGCCGTTTCGGCAACATGCTTAGGCGACGCGCCTATCCCTGGGGTGGCGCGCTCCGGGCGATGACGGCTTTCGCGGCCTGGTTTGCGGCGCGCCCAGCCAAGAGCGACATGATCACGATGACGCCGAATCCACTCAGCGCGAGGGTGTTTCCCACCGCCTCAGAGGGACCGGAGAGTTCGATGACGAGGAGCGCGGCCAGATGCCCGACCGCGACCAGCGAGATGGCAAGGAGATACGGGCGTGAGGACCGCTGTGCGGCCTCCCATGCCTCATCCGAGTGAAGTGTGTACTTGGTGCGGATGCCGATCGCCAGATTTCGCGTGAGCGAGCCCGAGCGAATCGAAATCATGAGCACGACTGAGACAAGCCCCAAGACTGCGAGGCCGATCATCGGTGGGAAGAACACCCGCACCCTCGCTTCCTCGGCCATCCGACAACCATCTACTCGCATTTCACACGTTAGTGGTTAGTAACTACGCTAAGAAATTAGCGAAACGGATCGCAGAAGTCAAGCACTCCTCTCAGACCGACCGGTCCACCCTCAGCGGGGGGATAACCGACCCAAAGGGAACTCGCAGCAAAAATAACGACTTGATAACTAGCACCCGTTACCTCTTCGTTATATAGTTCAAGAGCAATGGTTGTTTGCTGTGGCAGCCATCGCGGAATGTGATTGCAGGACACTCTTGGTGCAAGGGAGAGGGCCGGCCGCTAGCCTCTGCGGCCGGCCCTCAATCTCTTAATCCGCGGGCCGGCTTCTGAAGCCGTGCTGGCACGGATGGGCACTGTCGGCGCATGATGAGAAGATGCGAATGCATTGACTACTCGAGCGCGAAGGGGTGGCGTCATGAGCATGGGCACGACCGCGACAGGTCCGGTGAAGCGGGTCAGGACGACAGCGGTGTCGGCGTGGGAATCGCTGTTCCGGGCGCAGGTCGCCGTCATGCGGACGCTGGCGGCCGAGTTCCCGACCAGGGACATCTCGTTCAACGAGTACGACGTGCTGTTCAACCTGTCCCGTCAGCCCGACCGTTCCTTGCGGCTGCGCGATCTCAACAAGCACGTCCTGCTCACCCAGCCGAGCGTGAGCAGGCTGATCGACCGGCTGGTCGCCCGCGGCCTCGTGGCCAAGTGCCCCGAGCCGTCCGACGCGCGCGGAACGGTGATCAAGCTGACCGACACCGGATTCGAGATGTTCCGCCGCGTCGCCTTCGACCACATGCGCTCGATCGCGCAGCGGGTCGGCACGCGGCTCTCGCCCGAAGAGCTGGAGCAGCTGGCCGTCCTGTGCGACAAGCTGCGCGGCGAGGAGTGACACCGTCGCTCTCCTCCCCAGCTGTGTTCCTGAGGAAGTTCTCCACAACGCGGGCGCACCCTCGGGGACGCGACAGCGGGCACGCGTATCATGGCGCGCATGACGGCTGACGGACGCAGAAGGTGGAAGTGGGCGCCCGCGCTGCTCGGATTCGTGGCACTGAGCGGCATCGCCGGACTCCTCGCCGCCGCCGCCGTCACGCCGGCCGTCGCCCTCACCGGATCGGCCGCGGACTCGACCATCAACGTCTTCGACGGCCTCCCCGAGTACATCAAGGTGGAGCCGCTCGCGCAGGCCTCCACGATGTACGCGACCGCCGGCGGCAAGCCGGTGCCGATCGCCACGTTCTACTCCCAGAACCGCGTGGAGGTGGGCTGGGACGCCATCTCCCAGAACCTCAAGGACGCCGCGATCGCGACGGAGGACCCGCGGTTCTACGAGCACGGCGGCGTGGACGTCACCGGCACCATCCGCGGAGCAGTGCTGACCGCGCTGCACAAATCGGTTCAGGGCGGATCGTCGATCACGCAGCAGTACGTCAAGAACATCCTGGTGCAGCGCTGCGAGAGCAAGCAGCCCGACCCCACGGCGGCGGAAGCCGTCCAGAAGAAGCAGTACAAGGTCTATCAGGCGTGCTACGACGACGCGACCGCCGTCGACCCGGTGCGCAAGCTCAAGGAGATGCGCTACGCGATCGGGCTCGAGAAGGAGTACTCGAAGAACGACATCCTGCAGAGCTACCTGAACATCGCCCTGTTCGGCGGCCGCGTCTACGGCGTCCAGTCGGCCGCCGAGTACTACTTCGGGGTGTCGGCGAAGGACATCTCGCTGCCGCAGGCGGCGACGCTGATCGCCATCCTGAACAACCCGGACAACCTCCGCATCGACCAGCCGGACAACAAGGTCAACGGCGCGGCCGACGGATACGCCCAGACCCTCGCCCGGCGCAACTACGTGCTCGACCGCATGCTGGTGAACGGCAAGATCACCCCGGAGGAGCACGACGCGGCGAAGGCCACGAAGATCGAGCCCAAGATCAGCCAGATGCAGAACGGCTGCATGACCGCCCAGCAGTACAACGCGGCGTTCTTCTGCGACTACGTCGAGCGCACCATCGAGCAGGACGCGATCTTCGGCAAGACCTCCGACGACCGCGCCAGCTTCCTGACCCGCGGCGGCCTCCAGATCTACACGACGCTGAACCTCGACCTCCAGTCGCAGGCGCAGCAGGCGGTGTCCGCCTACATCCCGCCGACCAGTCCCAACCTCGACCTCGGCTCGTCCAACGTCTCGGTGGAGGTCGGCACCGGCCGCGTCGTCACGATGGTGCAGAACCGGCCGTACGACAACACCGCGGCGCCGGCGCCAGGGACCACGGCGGTGAACTACAACGCCGACTACGACTACGGCGGCTCCGAGGGCTTCCAGACCGGTTCGTCGTACAAGGCGTTCGACCTGCTGGAGTGGCTGCAGGAGGGCCACTCGCTGTACGAGACGGTCAACGGCTCCCAGCACGTCTTCCCGCAGACCGCGTTCCACGAGAGCGACCCGTGCAACGACATCGGCGGCGCCCCGTGGAACGTCGCCAACGACGAAGGCGAGTCGGTGACCGCCACGACGGTGATGAACGCGACCGCCGCGTCCATCAACTCGATCTTCGCGATGATGGCGACCAAGCTCGACCTCTGCGGGATCAAGGAGCGCGCCCAGGACCTCCTGGTGCACGGCGCGGACGAGGAATCCAACCCGTTCCGGGCGAACCCCTCCTCCGTGCTCGGCACCAACTACATCGCGCCGATCACGATGGCCACCGCGTACGCCGGCATCGCGAACAACGGCAAGGCGTGCAGCCCCGTCGCGATCGACAAGATCGTCACCTCCGACGGCGCAGAGCACGCCGTGCCCAAGACTCAGTGCTCGACCACGCCGATCGACCCAGGGGTCGCGGCCGCGGCGATCTACGCACTCCAGGGCGTGCTCCGTGGAGGCGGCACGGCGGCGTCCGCCAACCCGAACGACGGCGTGCCGATCTTCGGCAAGACCGGAACGACGGACAACTCGGTCGAGAACTGGCTGGTGACCTCCACGAGCAAGATCGCGCAGGCGACCTGGGTGGGCAACATCTCGGGTGGCGTGGCGCTCCGCAGCCAGAGGTTCCAGGGGGTCGGCGGCGGCGACGTCAAGTTCTCGATCGTGAAGCGCATCCAGACGGCGCTCGACGCGGCGTACGGCGGCTCGGCGTTCCCGGCCCCGCCCGCCAAGTACGTGGGCGTGCCGGCCGCTCCGAAGCCGAAGCCGGCGGCGCCGACGCAGCCGGCGCCTCCCGGTCCGCCCGCGCCGAACCCGGGACAGGGTCCCGGCGGCGGTGGTGGCAAGGGCAAGAACGGCTGATCAGGCCGGCCGGCGGGCCGCCGAGCGCTCGGCGACCTGCTTGACCCCCTGGAGCATGGCGACCCAGTTGTCCCTGGAGTGCTGCGCGGCCTCCACGGTCGGGTTGTTGTCCTGATCGAGCGTGACGTGGGTGCCTGCCGGCGTCGCGTCCAGCTCGAAGTGCAGCGCGTGGTAGTTGTCCGGCACGTCCGGCAGGCCGCTGAGCGGGCTGAAGTGCGTGAGCACGATCCGCCACGGCTCCTCGCGGTCGTCCAGCTCGATCACCCGGCCGTGATCCTCGAACGTCTTGCCCTGCCACTCGCCGCGCCAGACGATGCGCGAGCCGAGCCGCCAGTCGGAGACGACCTCCGCGCCGAACAGGATCTCGGGGTGCGACCCGCTCGAGGTCAGCAGGTTCCAGACCTCACGTCGGGGCGCGCTGATGTCCACCTCTGCTCTCGCGACGTAGTTCCCCATGGCACGCCACCCCCGCTCCCGTCGCCGCGTCCGGGCGACGTTGTCGCCCATCACACACCCCACTGCGCCGGGAGCACAACCCCGCGGATCAGGACTGTTCGAAGACCAGCGCCTCCCACGGCTCGAGCGTGCCGGAGACTCCGCGGCCGGCCGAGTCGGCCGGATTGCCGAGCACCAGGGCCGCACCGTCCCAGCCGCCGAGCTCGTCGGGGTCGTACTGCGCCGGCTCGCCCGTCAGGTTCACGAGCACGAGCAGACGTCTCCCGTCGAGCTCGCGCACGTACGCGAACACCTGCGGATGGTCGGCCAGCACGAGCGTGAAGCCGCCGTCGGCGACTACGTCCGAGCGGTGCCGGAGGTCGATCAGCCGACGGTAGTGGGCGAACACCGAGTCCGCCGCACCCGTCTCGGCGGCCGCGTTCACGAGCACGTGGTCGGGGTTGGCCTCGATCCACGGCGTGCCCGTCGTGAAGCCCGCGGCGTGGGCCGCCGACCACTGCATCGGCGTTCGCGCGTTGTCCCGGCTCGTGCGGCGCAGCGCGGCCATGACCGTGCCGGCGTCCTGGCCCTGGATGTCGACGGCCTCCGCGTAGTGGTTGAGCGTCTCGATGTCGCGGAAGTCGTCGATGGACTCGAAGGGCACGTTCGCCATCCCGAGCTCCTCGCCCTGGTAGACGTAGGGCGTCCCGCGCATCAGGTGCAGCACGGTTCCGAGCGCCTTCGCCGAGGCGACCCGGTGCTCCGGCCGGTCGTCGCCGAACCGGCTGACCACGCGGGGCTGGTCGTGGTTGTTCCAGTAGAGGCTGTTCCAGCCGATCTCGGCGAGACCCTCCTGCCACTTGGCGAGGTTGCGCTTGAGGTCGAGCACGCTCGCTGGGCGATCGTCCCACTTGCCGCCCGGCCCGTGGTCGAGGTCGACGTGCTCGAACTGGAACACCATGTCGACCTCCTCGCGCGCGGGGTCGGTGAACAGTCGCGCCTGCTCGACGGAGACGCCGGGCATCTCGCCCACAGTGAGGATACGGTCGGCGCGGCCGGCGAAGACGCGCTCGTGCATCTCGTGCAGGAACTCGTGGATGCGCGGCCCCTGGCCGAAGAACGGGTAGCCGTCCCCGTACAGCCGGCCGGGCGGCACCTCGCCGTCGGGCAGTGCCGTCACCTTGGAGATGAAGTTGATGACATCCATGCGGAAGCCGTCGACCCCGCGGTCGAGCCACCAGTTCATCATGTCGTAGACGGCCTCGCGCACCTCCGGGTTCTCCCAGTTGAGGTCCGGCTGCTTGCGCGAGAAGAGGTGGAGGTAGTACTCGCCGGTGGCGGGATCGAGCTGCCAGGCAGGACCCGAGAAGAACGACCCCCAATTGTTCGGCTCGGCGCCGTGCGCGCCTGCCTCCACGCCGTCGCGCGGCGGCCGCCACCAGTACCAGTCGCGCTTCGGGCTGTCGAGCGACGCCGCGGACTCGATGAACCACGGGTGCTCGTCCGAGGTGTGGTTGACCACCAGGTCCATCACCAGCTTGATGCCGCGCGCATGGAGGCCGGCCAGCAGCTCGTCGAAGTCCTCGAAGGTGCCGAACAGCGGGTCGATCGCACGGTAGTCGCTGATGTCGTAGCCGTTGTCATCGTGCGGTGACGCGTAAATGGGCGACAGCCACACCACGTCGACTCCGAGCTCGTGCAGGTAGTCCAGGTGCTGGATGATGCCGCGGAGGTCGCCGATGCCGTCGCCGTCGCTGTCCGCGAAGCTGCGCGGGTAGATCTGATAGACGACTGCCGACTTCCACCATGTCTCGCTCACGGGGCCACCTTACCCGCGGCTGCGGACGGCCTCCGGCCGCTTCAGCCGGGTCGGCCGTCGAGCAGCACGCGGACGCCCCGCCGCGCGGACTCCCGCGCCGCCAGGCACACGCGCAGCGCGTCGATCGCCGCGGCCACCGGCGAGCGCGCCGGCTCCGCGCCGTTCTCGACGCACTCCAGGAAGTAGCGGGCCTGGGCCGCGAACGGGTCGCCTGCGAGCTCGGCCATCGCGTCCGTGGCGCGGTCGCCGACGACCTCCAGCGTCGTGCGGAACGGCGTGCCCGCGGGGAGGTCGGCGGCGGCGAGCAGCTGGGCCACACCGCCCGAGGCGTACTCGACCGTGATCGCGGCCGGGGCCCCGAAGCCGTCGCCCGGTGCGCGGACCGCCGTGACGGCGACCGGCTCGCCGAGATACGCGTTCGCCTGGTCGACGTCGTGGATGGCGAAGTCGACGATCATCCCGCCGGAGCGGCTCTCGTCCGCCAGCCACTCCGCCCAGCTCGGCTCGGCCGACAGCCGCGACCCGAGCACGGCCCTCGGCCGTCCGACCGCACCGGCCGCGACCCGCGCGGCGAGTGCCGCGTACCCCGGGAAGAAGCGCACGACGTGAGCCACCATCAGGACTGCCGCCGACCGGCCCGCGGCCTCCGCCACCCGCTCGGCGTCGGCGAGTGTGAGCGCGATGGGCTTCTCGAGCAGCACGTTCCTGCCCGCGGCGAGCGCCGCCACCGCGAGGTCGGCGTGGCTGGGGGTGGGGGTGCAGATCGAGACGAGGTCCGCTCCCGGGTCGGCGAGCGCCTCCGCGAGCGAGGTCGCCCAGCGCGCATCGGGCGCGGCCGCCAGGTCGGGGCGCCGGCGGGGCGAGACGACCCAGCGGACCGGGACGCCGCACGCCGCCCACGCCTCCGCATGCGCCTCGCCCATCCGGCCGGCGCCGACCACGATCGCGCCGTGCCGGCGTGCGGACTCCACGTTCATCGCACCGCGCGGTCGACCTGCGCCGGGTCGAAGAGGGCGTCGAGCACGAGCCGGGCGGCGCCGCGGATGCCGGCCTCCTGCTTCGCCACGCTGACCGCGATGTCGAGCTGATCGGTGATCATCGGCAGGCAATCGGAGTAGATCGCCGAGCGCACCCCGGCGACGAAGGCCTCCGCCTCACCGAGGATGCCGCCGAGCACCAGCCGCTGCGGGTTGAAGAAGTTCATGATCGTGGCGAGCACCCCACCGGTGCGGAGGCCGGCCTCCCGCAGCATGAGCGTCGCCAGCGGATGCGCGTCGCTGGCGAGCGCGAGGACGTCGCGGGTGTCGGCGACGTCGACGCCGTCCCGGCGCAGGGCCTGAACGATCGCGGCGCCCCCGGCGACGGCGTCGAGGCAGCCGACGCGGCCGCAGGAGCAGAGCACCTCCGGCGCCCCCGGTACCGTGACGTGGCTGATGTCGCCCGCCATGCCGTGGTGGCCGCGGTAGACACCGCCGAAGGCGACGATCCCGCAGCCGATGCTCGATCCGGCTTTGACGAACACCAGCTGGCCGTCGGCGGAGAGCGCGCCGGGGGTCTGAGCGGTGGCGTCGAACTCGCCGAGCGCCATGAGGTTGGCGTCGTTGTCGACGGCGACGGTCAAGCCGGTGCGGGAGGCCAGCGCGGCAGCGACGTCCAGCCCGTTCCAGCCGGGCATCCTCGACGGCGAGACCATCCGGCCGGTGCTGGAGTCCACGGGTCCCGGCATGCCGATCCCGATGCCGCGCAGCTCCTGCGCAGGCGCCGCGTGCTGCGCGCGCAGGTCCTCGGCGCTCGCGGCGACCCAGGCGAGCACGCGGTCCGGTCCCGAGCCGATGTCCATGGCCTCGTTGCGGGAGGCCAGCAGTCGCCCGGACAGGTCGAACAGACCGAAGGTGGCGTGGTGCGAGCCGAGGTCGGCGGCGACGACCACGCCGGAGCTCGGGTCGACCTCCAGAGCGCGCGGGCGTCGGCCGCCGTGCGAGACGCCCTCTCCCGCCTCGCGGAGGAAGCCGGCGGCGAGCAGCGCGTCGACCCTCTGGGTGACCGTGGAGGGCGACAGCCCGGTGTGGCGTGCGATGTCGGCGCGCGAGCCGGCGCGTCCCGAGCGGACGAGATGGAGGATCCCGCCCGGAGTGGACGGCGTGTTCCCGGGTGCCGCGGTGTGCGTGCCGCTCATCTTCAGCGCATCCCCCTCGTTCGCACGCATCCGTCGCGTGCACGTCTTCGTTGAGAATACTGTAACGACTTTCTTCGATTTCGAATCAACCAAATTCGAAATTGCAAGAACATGAGTTACTTAGTACGCTCGTCGCATCCCGACCGATGACGATACGAGGAACCCGATGGAAACACCGAACTCTCGCCCGATGGTGAGCCTGCGCGGCGTCGACAAGCACTTCGGCGACCTGCACGTCCTCCGCTCGATCGACCTCGACGTCGCACCGAGCGAGGTGGTCGTGGTGGTCGGGCCGTCCGGCTCCGGCAAGTCCACGCTCTGCCGCTCGATCAACCGCCTGGAGACCATCGACGGCGGCGAGATCCGCGTCGACGGCGAACTGCTCCCCCAGGAGGGCGCCGACCTGGCCCGCCTGCGCGCGGAGGTCGGCATGGTGTTCCAGTCGTTCAATCTGTTCGCGCACCGCACCGTCCTCGACAACGTCGCGCTCGCGCCGGTCAAGGTGCGCAAGGTGAAGAAGGCGGAGGCCGAGCGCCAGGCCCTCGAACTGCTCGACCGGGTCGGCATCGCCGACAAGGCCGGCAGCCACCCGGCGCAGCTCTCCGGCGGTCAGCAGCAGCGCGCCGCGATCGCCCGCGCCCTCGCCATGCAGCCCAAGGTGATGCTGTTCGACGAGCCCACCAGCGCGCTCGACCCCGAGATGGTCGGCGAGGTGCTCGACGTGATGACCTCCCTGGCCCGTGAGGGGATGACGATGATCGTCGTCACGCACGAGATGGGCTTCGCCCGCCGCGCCGCCGACCGCGTCGTCTTCATGGACCACGGGCAGATCGTCGAGCAGGCGACGCCCGCCGAATTCTTCGACTCGCCCCGCACCGAGCGGGCCAAGTCGTTCCTGGCCTCCGTGCTCTCGCACTGACGCCGTCGCACCACGCTCCACAGCACCACGAACCGTCCGAACTCAGAAAGGGATGCAATGACCCGCAGCACGACCCGCACGACCCGCCGCCGGGCCGCCTTCGCCGGCGCCCTGCTCGCGGCTGTGACGCTCGCCGTCACCGCCTGCTCCTCCGGCACCACGGCCCTCCCCGGCGACGGAGCCGGCTCCACGGCCAAGACCGACCCGGTCTTCTCCGGCGCCCCCGTCGCCAAGGCCGACCTGATCATCCCCGGCTCCACGATGGAGAAGATCAAGAAGCGCGGCAAGCTCATCGTCGCCGAAGCGCTCGACGCCCCGCTGCTCTCGCAGCAGGACCCGACCGACCCGAGCTCGGTCACCGGCTTCGACGCCGACCTGGCCAAGCTGCTCGCGATCTACATCCTCGGCAAGCCGAACGTGGAGATCGTCCCGCCGGCGTCGGAGACCCGGGAGGCGATGCTGCAGAACGGCACCGTCGACGTCGTCTTCAACACGTACACGATCACCGAGCAGCGCGCGACGCAGGTCGACTTCGCCGGCCCGTACTTCGAGTCGGGGCTGTCCGTCGCCGTCAAGAGCGACAACAAGGACATCAAGAGCGAGAAGGACCTCGACGGCAAGAACGTGATCGTCGGCGCGAACACGCCGGCCGTCACCGAGGTGCCGAAGGTCGCGCCGAAGGCGACCGTCACCGCGTTCGCCACCGACCCGGCCGCCGTCCAGGCGCTCATCCAGGGCCGCGGCGACGCCTACGTGCAGGACTACACCCTGCTCGCCAGCGACGCCGCCAGCGAGAAGCAGATCAAGGTGGTCGGCCAGCCGTTCACCAAGGAGCCCTACGGCATCGGCCTCCCGCACGGCGACAGCGATTTCAAGTCGTTCGTCAACAACTGGCTGAAGACCATCCAGAAGGGCGGTCAGTGGGGCCAGGCGTGGAAGACCACGCTCGGCACCGTGACCGACTCGGCCATCCCGACCCCGCCGGAGATCGGCTCGGTCCCGGGCTCCTGAGCCCGACCCTCGAGTTCCCGGGCCCTGAGTCCGGGAGCCCCCGGGCGGAGCCGGTCCTCCGGCTCCGCCCGCCCCCTCCGACTTCCTCACGAGTGAGCGAGCGATGAACCCCCTGATCGACAACCTCGGGCCGCTGCTGCAGGCCCTCGGCACGACGCTGATGATGGCGATCATCGCCGGCGTCGGCTCGATCGTGCTCGGCGTGCTGATCACGATCGCGCGCGTGAGCCCGATCCCGGTGCTGCGCGCCGCGGCGTTCCTCTACGTGCAGTTCTTCATCAACGTGCCGCTGCTGGCGCTGCTGCTGCTCGCCGTGTTCGCCCTCCCGGACGCCGGCCTGCTGCTGCCGCTGACGCCGACCGCGATCATCGTCCTCACCGTCTACGAGGCCGCCTACGTCGCGGAAGCCGTGCGCTCGGGCGTGAACACCGTGCCGGTCGGGCAGGTGGAGGCCTCCCGTGCCCTGGGCTTCACCCTCGGCCAGTCGCTGCGGCTCGTCGTCGTGCCGCAGGCGCTGCGCGCGGTGGTGCAGCCCATCGGCAACGTGATGATCGCGCTTGCGATGAACACCGCCCTGGCCGCCGCCGTGGGCGTCGTGGAGCTGACCGCCGAGGTGAACAAGATCAACCTCGTCGCGGCGCAGCCCATCCTGATCTTCTCCAGCGCGGGCATCCTCTACATGGCCATCGCGCTGGCGATCGGCCTGGCCGCCGGCTGGGTGGAGCGGAAGGTGGCGATCACGCGATGACCGCACAACTCATCCCCGACCGTCCGGCGCCGCGCTCGTCGTCGCGCTCGTCGCGCGGCAAGCGTCCCCGCCGCGCATATGCCGCCGCGTTCATGTACGACGTCCCCGGCCCGCGCGGGCGCCGCAACATCCTGATCGGCACCGTCCTCAGCTGCCTCGCGATCGCCGGGCTGCTCGGCTATGGGCTGTGGCAGTTCGCGTCGCACGGGCAGCTCGCGCCCGAGCGCTGGGCGCCGTTCACCGAGTGGCCGATCTGGAACTACCTGCTGGTCGGACTCCTCGGGACCCTGGAAGCCGCGGCGATCGTCGCCGTCCTCGGTGGCCTCCTCGGGGTGCTCCTGGCCCTCGGGCGGATCAGCCGCCTGCGCTCGGTGCGCTGGCTGTGCGGGCTCTACATCGAGATCGCGCGCACGGTCCCGGTGCTGCTGGTCATCTACCTCATGCTCTTCGGCCTCCCGCAGCTCGGCATCAACCTGCCGGTGCTGTGGAAGCTGGTCGTGCCGCTGACGATCGCCAATTCGGCCGTGTTCGCGGAGATCGTGCGCGCCGGCATCCTGAGCCTCCCCCGCGGTCAGCGCGAGGCGGCGCTCAGCCTCGGGATGCGGCCGGGCCAGGCGATGCGGTTCGTGGTGCTCCCGCAGGCCGCGCGGAACGTGGCGCCGTCGCTGGTCACCCAGTTCGTCAGCCTCCTGAAGGACACCTCGCTCGGCTACATCGTGGCGTTCACCGAGCTGCTCTACCGCGGGCAGGTGCTCGCCTCCTACCTGCACCTGCTCATCCCCACCTACGTCGCCGTGACGGTCATCTACCTGGTCGTCAACGGCAGCCTCTCGGCGTTCGCCTCCCGCCTGCAGCGCGGACCCAGGCGACGCCCCTCCGCGCAGCCCGCGCTGCCGGCCCTGCCGGCGGCCCAGCACCAGGAAGAGACCCATGTCTAGCACCGCCTCCGCCGTCCCCGGGCTCGCCGAGCTCGCCGCCGTCCGACGCTCCGGGCTGATCGAGAGCCGGCACTTCGGCAGCCTCGTCGCGCTGGATTCGGACGGCGGCATCCTGCTCGAACTGGGCGACCCGGAGGCGGTGGTGCTGCCGCGCAGCACGGTCAAGCCGCTGCAGGCGCTGGCCTGCCTCACCGCGGCCGCCTCCCTCTCCGGACCGTCGCTGGCCATCGCGGCAGGCAGCCACACCGGGGAGGACGAGCACGTGCGTGTCGTGCGCGGCATCCTGGCTGCGGCCGGGGTCGACGAGTCGGCGCTGGGCTGCCCGGTCGACCGGCCGGAGGACGAAGGCACCTTCGAGCGGATGATCCGCGCCGGCGAGCCGCGCGCCCGCATCCGGATGAACTGCTCCGGCAAGCACGCCGCGATGCTGCTCGCCGCCGCCGCGAACGGCTGGCCGACGGACGGCTACCTCGACCCGTCGCACCCGGTCCAGCAGCACGTGCGCGACACCATGGCCGCGCTGACGGGCGTCGCCGTCGAGCACGACGCTGTCGACGGCTGCGGGGCGCCGCTGTTCGGGACGACCGTGCACGGCGTCGCCCGCGCGTTCGGCCGCCTCGTCACCGCAGCGCCTGGGACCCCGGAGCGCGCGGTCGCCGACGCGATGCGCGCGCACCCCTTCTACGTCGGCGGCAGCGGGCACCAGAACTCGACCCTGATGGAGACCGTCCCCGGCGCGCTGGCCAAGGGCGGCGCGGAGGGCGTGATCGGCGTCGCCGCGGCCGACGGGACCGCGGTCGCGATGAAGATCGTCGACGGCAGCCCGCGCGCCACGACGCTGATCGCCCTCCGGGTACTGGAGGCGCTCGGCACGGACATCTCGGGCGCGGGCGCGCTCGTGGACCTCCCGGTGCTCGGCGGCGGCGTGCCGGTCGGGCGCATCGAGGTCGGCGCCGACCTGGCTGCCGCGCTGGAGCGCGTCGCGTGAGCGGTGCCGGGGCGGTGGAGGGTGCTGGGGTGGTGGTGGAGACCGGGGTGGCCGTGGAGATCTGCCTGGAGGACCTCGCCGGCGTGCGCGTCGCGGAGTCCGCGGAGGCCGATCGCATCGAGCTGTGCAGCGCGCTGGGCGACGGCGGGCTGACCCCGTCGATCGGCACGGTGTCGGCCGCTCTGCGGATCGCGGAACGGCTGGGCGTCAACGTGCTGGTGCGCCAGCGCGCCGGTGACTTCGTGTTCGACGCGGACGAGCTCGCCGCGATGGTGGCGGACATCCACGCGGTGCGGGCGCTGCCCAATCCGCACGGTGTCCCCCTCGGCTTCGTGGTCGGCGCACTGCTGCCGGACGGCTCCGTGGACGTCGACGCCACCCGGCAGCTCGTGGACGCGTGCGGCGATGCGCCGGTCACCTTCCACAAGGCGTTCGACCAGGTCCCCGACCGCGCCGCCGCGCTCGAGACACTGGTGGACCTCGGCGTCGCGCGGGTGCTCACGTCGGGCGGGGCGTCCTCCACGCTGGAGGGTGCCGCCGAGCTCGCGGCACTCGTCACGCAGGCCGGCGACCGGATCGCGGTGCTGGCCGGGGGCGGGGTGCGCCCGTCGAACGTGGCCGAGCTGGTGCGCCGGACGGGCGTGCGCGAAGTCCACCTGCGGGCTGCGACCAAGGTTGCCAGCGGGTCGCTCGCGACGAGCGCCTACGACTCCGGCGAGCGGGTCGTGACGTCGGGGCCCGTGGTGGCTGCCGTCGTCGCGGCGGTGCGGGAGGTGGCGGCATGAGCGGCG
The DNA here is from genome assembly GCF_057655165.1 of Leifsonia sp. Soil_N53. Classification (NCBI taxonomy): domain Bacteria; kingdom Bacillati; phylum Actinomycetota; class Actinomycetes; order Micrococcales; family Microbacteriaceae; genus Leifsonia; species Leifsonia sp. Soil_N53. The sequence continues at coordinate 150,573 of NZ_JBDGMM010000063.1, read as the reverse complement.
GGACGGTGGCGCTGTCAGACGCCGCCGGCCCGGACTCCGGCTCGCGCATGGCCACCGACTTCACCGACTTCACCGACTCCTCCGTCGTCCTCGCCGTCGACCTCGGCGGCACCGCCATGAAGGGCGCGGTCGTCGCGGAAGGTGGCGCCGTGATCGCGGAGCTGACGCGTCCCACCCCCGGCAGCGACATCCTCGACGCGCTCGTGACCCTGTTCCACGACCTCCGCGGCATCGCCGGGACGGCCGGGAGCGAGGTCGTCGGCGCGGGCGTCGCCACTCCGGGGATGCTGGACGAGCAGCGCGGAATCGTGCACTACGCCTCCAACCTGGACTGGCGCGAGGTCCCGCTGCTCGACATCCTGCAACGCGAGCTGCGGCTCCCTGTCGCGGTCGGCCACGACGTCCGCGCGGCCGGCCTGGCGGAGCGCACCTATGGCGCGGCGCGGGGCTCGGACGACTTCGTGCTGGTCCCGATCGGCACCGGCGTCGCCGCGGCCCTCGTCACCGCGGGAGGGACGATCACCGGCGCGACAGGCGCAGCCGGCGAATTCGGGCACATCCCGGTGATCCCCGGCGGCGAGCCGTGCACCTGCGGCCAGCGCGGCTGCCTCGAGGTCTACATGTCCGGGGCCGGCGTCGCGCGCCGCTACCGGGAGGCCGGCGGCGACCCCCTGAGCACCCGCCGCATCGTGGCGCGCCTCGGCAGCGACCCGCTCGCCGACCGCATCTGGGGGGAGGCGGTGGACGTGCTCGCGCAGGGCCTGACCATCCTCACTCTGCTGCTCGACCCGAAGGTGGTCGTGCTGGGCGGCGGCGTCTCGCACGCGGGCGACGCGCTGTTCGACCCGCTGGAACGCGCCGTGACGGCGGGACTCGCGTGGCGGGAGCGGCCCGCGATCGTCCGCAGCGGGCTCGGCGGGGACGCGGGGCGCGCGGGGGCGGGACTGCTGGCGTTCGGGGCGGCGCGGTAGGCGGGGTACCGAGAGCTTCGCCCGTCGTCGCGCTCCAGTTCGCGTCGTCAGTGCCAGGATGTCAGCGTGACCCACCTCCGCACCGGCCTCGCGGCTCTCGTGACCACTGCGGCCGCCGCGGGCGCCTGCGCCACCGTGTGGCTGGTCGCGAGCCTCCTCGCCGGAGCGGGTTCCGGGGCGGGCGGGTCGGCTGCTGTACTCGCGACCGTCGTGGCGCTGAGCCTCGGACGTCGCGAGTTCGCCGGCCGCGCCGAGTTCGCCCGCTCGGCGCTGCTGATCCCCGTGATCGGGGTCGCCGCGGCCGGGGTCGGCTGGCTCCTCGTCGCCGCTCCCGCGATCGGCGCCGCGGTGTTCGTCGCGGGGATGAGCGTGCCGCTGTGGCTGCGCCGGTTCGGCCCTCGCGCTGCTCGGTTGGGCGCACTGGGGGCGCTCCCGCTCATGGCGATGCTCGTCGTCCCGATCGCACCGGCGGCGGATGTGCCGGCGTGGGTGTCCACGTTGCTGGCGCTGCTCAGCGGGGTGGTCGCGGTGCTGTGGGTGGGGCTGGCGCGGGAGGTGCTCGTGCTGATGGGGGCGGCGGGCGCGGCCGAAGCGGCGATCCCGCGACCCCCGTCGCCGGACAGCCTTCCGCCCGGCGATCCCACCACCTCCCCCGCAGAGGCGCCCGGCCAGCGCACCTCCCCCGCAGGTCCGCCCGCCCCGCCTCCCTCGTCCGCCGGCCCGACTCCCCCGGCCACCCCGCACCGACGCCTCCCCGCGAGCACCCGGATGGCGATCCAGCTCGCCGTCGCCCTCGCGGCCGCGTTCGTCGTCGGCTGGCTGCTGTTCCCGGCGCACGCGATGTGGGTCGTCCTCACCGCCTACATCGTGAACGCCGGCAACCGCGGCCGCGGCGACGTCCTCCACAAGAGCGCGCTCCGCGTCGTCGGAGCGCTCGGCGGCTCGCTCGCGGCCGTCGCGCTGGCGCTCGCGGTTCCGAGCGCGAGCGGATTCGCCGCGGTCGTGGTCATCTTCGTCGCGCTGTTCGTCGGGACCTGGCTGCGCACCTACAGCTACGCGTACTGGGCGCTCACCGTCACCCTCGTCCTCACCCTTCTTCAGGAGCTGCTCGGCGTCTCCCCGCTGCTCGGACCCGCCGGGCTCGCCGGGGAGGCCGGCCTGCTCGCCGAACGGATGGGCGCCATCGTCGTCGGCGCGCTGCTCGGAGTGGCATCGGCGTGGTTCATCCTCCCCGTCCGGTCGACCGACGTGCTCCGCAGACGCCTGTCCGAACTGCTCGTCGCGCTGAGCGCAGCCCTCGCCCCGGACGCCGAAGACCGCGCGACCCGAGTCGCCGCCTTCCACACCGCGCTCGCGCGAGTGGAGCAGCTGGCGCCCGCCCACCGGGCCCGCAGCCTGCTCGGCGGCCGCGGCCGGGTGCAGCCGATCAACTGCATCGAGGCGGCGATCGCGCTCGGCCCCGCGTTAGACGCGCGGCTCGGGTCGGCCCGTCGGCCCCGCGACCCGGAAGCGCGGACGAATCTCCGCGACGCGATCGGGCAGGCGAGGCGCAGCCTGGGCGCGCCGGCGGATCTCGAGCGCATCCGGTCGTCGCTGGTCGCGGTCGCGTGCGCGCTGGCGGCGTGAGGTCGGCGCTGCCAGCCGGTCCGGGGCTTCGGCCCGCCGCTCCCGATGCGACGCCCTGCTCCTCCACAGCCACCCCACTCCCTCCGCTCTCCACAGACCTCCAGACCCAGGACGCCGCGACCGCCCCCGTTCGGTAGCCTGGGGGGATGCTCACGCCGCCGATCACCGCGAAGAAGCCGACCGAGCGAAGCCACCACGGGGACGTCGTCGTCGACGACTACGAGTGGCTGCGCGACAAGGAGGATCCCGCGGTCATCGCCCACCTCCACGAGGAGAACGCGTACACCAACGCGCGCACCGAGAAGCTCGCCGTCCTGCGCGAGCAGATCTTCGACGAGATCAAGTCGCGCACCCGCGAGACCGACCTGAGCGTCCCGACCCGCGAGGGCGACTGGTGGTACTACACGCGCACCGTCGAGGGAAAGCAGTACGGCATCCACTGCCGCGCCCCCATCGCCGGCCCCGACGACTGGGAGCCGCCGGCGCTCGACGAGGAGGCGCAGCAGCGCGGCCTCCCGGGAGAGCAGATCCTGCTCGACGACAACGCGGAGGCCGAGGGGCACGACTTCTATGCGCTCGGCAGCTTCGATGTCAGCGCCGACGGCACCCGCCTGCTCTACGGCGTCGACACGGAGGGCGACGAGCGGTACACGATCCGGGTGCGGTCGCTGGCCGACAGCGGCACGGGTGCCGACAAGACCACCTTCCCCGACGAAATCGCCGGCACCGCCGCCGGCGCGCTCTTCGACCCGAGCGGCGAGTACCTTTTCTACACCACCGTGGACGACGCCTGGCGGCCGGACACCGTCTGGCGGCACCGGGTCGGCCAGGGCCCGGACGGGGAGACCGACGCGCAGGTCTTCCACGAACCGGACGAACGGTACTGGATCGGTGTCGGCCTCACCCGCAGCCGCCGGTTCCTGGTCATCGAGGCGGGCTCCAACATCACCAGCGAGAGCTGGCTGCTGGACGCGGGCGACCCGACGGGTGAGTTCCGCGTCGTGTGGCCGCGCACGGAGGGCGTCGAGTACGACATCGAGCACGTCGTCGCGGGAGGCCGCGACCGCCTCCTCATCGTCCACAACGACGGCGCCGTCAACTTCGAACTCGTGAGCGTCGCGGCCGACGACCCGCAGGGCCCGCGGCGGACCCTGCTCCCCCACGACCCGGCCGTGCGCATCGAAGGGGTGGACGCGTTCCGCGACTTCGTGGCGCTCGAGTACCGCCGCGAGGGGATGACGCGGCTCGCGGTCGCGTGCCTCCCGGACCCGACCGAGGGCAGTACGGCCGGCGACGTCGACGACATCCTCCACGAACTGCACTTCGACGAGGAGCTTTTCACCGTCGGCGCGGGCGGCAACCCGGAGTGGACGCAGCCCTTCCTGCGGCTCGGCTACGGCAGCTTCGTCACGCCGTCCAGCGTGTACGACTACGACGTGCGCACCCGCCAGCTCACGCTGCGCAAGCAGCAGCCGGTGCTCGGCGAGTTCGAGCCGGAGCTGTTCGAGCAGCGCCGGGAGTGGGCCACCGCGCCCGACGGCACACGCGTCCCGATCTCGCTCGTCTACCGCCGCGACCTGGTCACGCCGGGCGAGCCGGCGCCGCTCGTGCTCTACGGGTACGGCTCGTACGAGGCCAGCATGGACCCGTCGTTCGGCATCCCGCGGCTCAGCCTCCTCGACCGCGGCGTCGTGTTCGCGATCGCGCACGTGCGCGGCGGCGGCGAGCTCGGGAGGCTGTGGTACGAGCACGGGAAGAAGCTGCACAAGAAGAACACCTTCACCGACTTCGTGGCGGCGGCGAAGCACCTCGTCGACCAGGGCTGGACGACGCCGCCCCAGCTCGCGGCCCAGGGCGGGAGCGCCGGCGGCCTCCTGATGGGCGCCGTCGCCAACCTCGCGCCGCGGCTGTTCGCGGGCGTGCTCGCCGAGGTGCCGTTCGTGGACCCGCTGACCACCATCCTCGACCCCTCGCTGCCGTTGACGGTGATCGAGTGGGACGAGTGGGGCGACCCGCTCCACGACGAGGACGTGTACTACTACATGAAGTCGTACGCGCCCGTGGAGAACATCCATCACACCGCGTACCCGCGCATCCTCGCCGTCACCAGCCTGAACGACACCCGTGTGCTGTACGTCGAGCCGGCGAAGTGGGTGGCGAAGCTCCGGGAGGTCGGCGCCGACGCGCTGCTCAAGACCGAGATGGCGGCGGGCCACGGCGGGGTCTCGGGGCGGTACGCGGCGTGGCGCGAGCGAGCGTTCTCGCTCGCGTGGCTGCTCGATGTGGTGGGGGCGCACCCGAGCGGGGAGTGACGGGGCGGCCGCAACGGAGGAGATCCGGGCCGGCGCGCCGATCCGGGGCCCGTACCGGAGGGACTGGCGCCCCGGCGCGCCCGCGGATCCTCCGTTGGTGACGGTGTGCGCGGGTGGTACGAGCGGAGGAGGTTTGGGCCGTCAGGGGTCGGGAGTCCTCCGTTAGCTGCGGTTCGAGCGTGAGGAGGGCGGGAGTCCTCCGCTCGCGGCGGTGCGCGGGTGGCGGGGTCAGCCGAGGTCGTCGGGGTCTTTGCCGGTGCGTTCGCCAGACTCGAGGGTTGCGATCGCGGCGAGGTCTTCGGGGTCGAGGTCGAAGCCGAAGACGTCGAGGTTGGCGCGGATGCGGTCCGGGGTGGAGGACTTGGGGATGACGACGTTGCCGAGCTGGAGCTGCCAGCGGATGACGACCTGCGCCGGTGTCACGCCGTGTTTCGCGGCGAGGCCGGCGAGCAGCCGGTCATCGAGCACGCGGCCTCGGGCGAGCGGCGACCACGCCTCGGTCACGATGCCGTGCGCCGAGTCGTAAGCGCGCACCTCGCGCTGGGGCAGCCACGGGTGCAGCTCGACCTGGTTCACCGCGGGGACCGTCTCCGTCTCGGCGGCGAGCCGGTCGAGGTGGTGGGTGTGGAAGTTGGCGACGCCGATCGACCGGGTCCTGCCCTCCGCCTGCAGTCGCTCCAGCGCCCGCCACGTCTCCACGTACTTGTCGTGCTTCGGGGCCGGCCAGTGGATGAGGAACAGGTCGACCGTGTCGAAGCCGAGGCGCTCCAGGCTGGCGTCGAACGAGCGCAGCGTCGAGTCGTTGCCGTTGTCGGTCCACCACACCTTGGTGGTCACGAACACCTCGTCGCGCGGTAGCCCGCTGCGCCGCACGGCCTCGCCCACGCCACGCTCGTTCTCGTAGAAGGCGGCGGTGTCGATGTGACGGTAGCCCGCGTCCAGAGCGGTCAGCACGGCATCGACGGTCTCGGCTTCCGGGATCTTGTAGACGCCGAACCCGAGCTGCGGGATGCGGTTGCCGTCGTTGAGGGAGACCAAGGGGATGTTCGCCATGGGTTCATTCTCCCCTGCGTCCGGCGCAGAAGCGGGGGCGACGAAACGACACGGGCTGTGCTCCGCCTTCCCGCTGCGTGGATGTTTCCTGGCAATGGCGGAGGGCGGGGTTGCGTTCCGTCGCCGACCGCGGGACCGTGGGCGGCTCCTGGAGGAACAACGAAAGGAGAGCATGTGCTCACCCTGACCGAGAACGCCAGCACGATCGTCAAGACCCTCACCGACCAGGCGCCACAGGACGACGCCGGGCTGCGGATCAGCAGCAGCAACCCGCAGAACACCGCGTTCGCCGCCGCTGTCACCGACGCTCCGGAGCCCGCCGACCAGGTGGTCGAGTCCGACGGGGCGCGACTCTTCCTGGAGCCGGGCGCCGCAGTCGCCCTCGATGACAAGGTGCTCGACGCCCAGGTCGACGACCAGGGCGCGGTGAGCTTCGCGATCGGCGCCCTCGCCTAGCGAGAGTCGCCCGACGACCCGAGGCCGGCGCCCGCAGCGTCCGCCTCCCCGGCCCCGGTGCCCCGTGCACCGGGGCCGAGTCGTGTGTGGGAACGGCCGCGGCCTGCACCGCCACAGGGCTTTGTCACCGGGTCAGGTCACGGGCGGGCGCTGCGGGTCACCCGCGTCGAGGAGGAACTCGACGGCGGTCGTCCACAGCGGGACGACCTTCGTGGGCGGGATCTCCTCCTCACCCGGGAAGAGGACGGCGAAATGGACCTCCGGCTCGCCCTTGACCGGGTCCGCTGTGGCGACGATCCCGAAGTAGCCGTCGCCCTCCATCACTCGCCACCGCGTGGCGGAGTCCGGCTCCGGCACGATCTGCACGCTGTGGCCGCCGTAGTCGTAGGTCGGTCCGGGCGGGAGCGCGGCGCGGGAGTCGATCGTCATACTGACGTTCTACGACCCGCGCCCGCTCCCCTCAACTCGTTCACATTTCGAACGAATCGGAGTAAGCGTCGCGAACGCCTAGGCGGTCGGGACCTCCTCGGCCGACTCGTCGGCGCCCGACTGCCCCTCAGGCCCGCTCTCCTCCTCGATCGCGGCGCCGCGGAACTGGGTCATGTACAGCTCGTAGTACGCGCCCTTCCTCGCCAGGAGCGTCGCGTGATCGCCCTGCTCGACGATGCGGCCGTGCTCCATCACCAGGATGGTGTGCGCGTCGCGGATCGTGGAGAGCCGGTGCGCGATCACGAAGGACGTGCGGTCGCTCCGCAGCGCGGCCATCGCGTGCTGCACCAGCAGCTCGGTGCGGGTGTCCACCGACGAGGTGGCCTCGTCCAGGATGAGCAGCGACGGGTTGGCTATGAAGGCGCGCGCGATCGTCAGCAGCTGGCGCTCGCCGGCGGAGACGTTGCTGCCGTCCGCCTCGATCTTCGTGTCGTAGCCGTCGGGGAGCTGGCGGACGAACCGGTCGACCATCGTCGCCTTCGCGGCCTCCACGACCTCCTCGTCCGTCGCGTCGAGCCGGCCGTAGCGGATGTTCTCGCGGATCGTGCCGGAGAACAGCCAGGCGTCCTGCAGCACCATTCCGACCTGACCGCGCAGCTCGGCACGGGACAGGTCCGTCGTGTCGATCCCGTCGAGGCGGATGGTGCCGCCGTTCAGCTCGTAGAACCGCATGATGAGGTTGACCAGCGTGGTCTTGCCCGCGCCCGTCGGACCGACGATCGCGACCGTGTGACCGGGCGCGACCGAGAGCGAGAGGTCGCGGATCAGCTCGGTCTCGGGGTCGTACGAGAAGTCCACGCCGTCGAGCTCGACGCGGCCGTCGGCCCGCTCGGGCAGGTGCTGCGTCTCGACGTCTGCCGACTGCTCCTGCGCGTCGAGGAACTCGAACGTGCGCTCCGCCGAGGCCACGCCGGACTGCAGCATGTTGGCCATGCCCGCGATCTGGCCGATCGGCTGGGAGAACTCGCGCGAGTACTGGATGAACGCGGTCGCGTCGCCGATGGTCATCTGACCCGAGGCCACACGGAGGCCGCCGACGACCGCGATGAGCACGTACGACAGGTAGGAGACGAAGTTCATCGCCGGCATGATCATGCCGGACACGAACTGGGCGCCCACCGTCGACTTCCAGAGCTTCTCGTTGCGCTGGTCGAACTCCTCGAGCATGACGGCGTCGCGTCCGAAGGCGCGCACCAGGTCGAGCCCCGAGTAGGACTCCTCGATGTGCCCGTTGAGGGCGCCCGTCGAGTTCCACTGCTGCTTGAACAGCTTCTGCGAGCGGGTGCCGATCACGCCCGCGATCACGCCGGAGAGCGGGATCGAGATGAGCGCGATGAGGGCGAGCTGCCACGAGACGATGAACATCATGATGCCGATGCCGATGACCGTCAGCACCGACTGGATGAGCTGCGAGAACGCCTGCTGCAGCGCCGTCTGGATGTTGTCGACGTCGTTGGTCACCCGCGACATCAGGTCGCCGCGCTGCCGGGTGTCGAAGTAGCTGAGCGGGAGCCGGTTCAGCTTCTTCTCGACGTCGGCGCGCAGCCGGTACACGACCCGCATCACGAGCGCGTTCAGGATGTAGCCCTGCCACCACTGCAGCAGGGAGGCGGCGATGTACATCGCCAGCACGATCGTGAGGAGGCGGCCGAGCTCGACGAAGTCGATTCCGTGCCCCGGGACCAGGCCGTTCGGGGTGATCGTTCCGACGGCGCCCTTGAAGATGACGTCGGTGGCGTTGCCGAGGATCTTCGGCGCGATCACGATGAGCGCGACCGAGACGACCACCAGCAGGGTCACGAACGTCATCGCGACCCATTCGGGCTTCAGCAGCCCGAGCAGTCGTTTGAACGACGGCCAGAAGTGCTCGGCCTTCTTGGCGGGCGCGCCGCCGAACATGTCGCCGTCGGCCTCCGACGGCTCGTAGTCGTATTCGAGCTCGAGCTCGTCGATCGCCGTCTGGACGCCGGCCTCGGTGAGGACCCCTTCCTTCTGGTCGGCAGCGGCCGCGCCGCTCGACGCGGCGGTACGGTTCTTCTTCTGGCGCGCCATCTCAGGCCACCTCCAGGCTGAGCTGGGACTCGACGATCTCGCGATACGTCTCGCTCGTCTCCAGCAACTCGTCGTGGGTTCCGCGTCCGACGACTCTGCCGTCGTCGAGCACGATGATCTGATCGGCTTCGCGGATCGTCGAGACGCGCTGCGCGACGACGATCATGGTGGCGTTGCCGGTGGACTGCGCCAGGGCGCTCCTCAGCCGGGCGTCCGTCGCGACGTCGAGCGCGGAGAACGAGTCGTCGAACAGCAGGACCCGGGGCTCCGCCACCAGCGCGCGGGCGATGCACAACCGCTGGCGCTGGCCGCCGGAGACGTTGGTGCCGCCCTGGGCGATGCGCTCCTGGAGGCCGTGCTCCTTGGCGCGGACGAAGTCCTCCGCCTGCGCGACCCGCAGAGCCTCCCACAGCTCGTCGTCCGTGGCGTCCGGACGGCCGAAGCGCAGGTTGCTCGCGACCGTCCCGGAGAAGAGGTAGGGCTTCTGCGGCACGAGCCCGAGCACGCCGGAGAGCTGCTCGCGGTTGAGGGAGTCGACGCGGACGCCACCCACGCTCACATGCCCGCTCTGGGGCGTGAACAGGTCGGCGATGACCGAGACCAGCGTGGACTTGCCGGAGCCCGTCGAGCCGACGATCGCGGTGACCCGACCGGGCTCGGCGGTGAAGCTGACGTCGTTCAGGACCGGCTTCTCCGCCCCGGGGTAGCCGAAGGTCACGCCCGCGACCTCCACCCGGCCGTCGCGGGGGACGCTCCCGGTCCCCGCGCCGGCGCCCGTCGAGGGCACCGCGCTGAGGACCTCGTCGATGCGCTCCGCGCAGACCATCGCGCGCGGGATCATCATGGCCATGAAGACGCCCATCATGACCGCGACCAGGATCTGGAGGAGGTACTGGAGGAACGCCGTGAGCGCGCCGATCTGGATGTCGCCCGCGTCGACGCGGTGACCGCCGAACCAGAGCACGGCGACCGTCGCGGCGTTCAGGATGAGCATGATCACCGGGAACATCAGCACGAACACGTTGCCGACCTTGACCGAGATGCGGGTGAGGGCCGCGTTCGCGTCGTCGTAGCGCGCTGTCTCGAACTTCTCTCGCACGAACGCCCGGATGACGCGGATGCCGACGATCTGCTCGCGGATGACGCCGTTGACGCCGTCGATGCGGTCCTGCATCTCGCGGAACATCGGGAGCAGCACCCAGACCAGGATGCCCACCACCACGAACAGCACGGCGACCGAGACCCAGATGAGCCAGGAGAGCCCGGCGTCGACCTGCACGGCGAGGATGATGCCGGCGATGCACATGATCGGTGTGGACACCATGAAGTTGAGCGTCAGCAGCACGAGCATCTGCACCTGCTGGACGTCGTTGGTGTTGCGCGTGATGAGGGTCGGCATGCCCCAGCGCGCCAGGTCGAGCGCCGGGAGCGCGTCCACCTTGCGGTAGAAGGAGCGGCGCACGTCGCGCCCGAGCGACATCGACGCGCGCGCGCCGAAGTAGGTCGCCGTGATGGCGGCGGCGACCTGCACGAAGCAGACGACGAGCATCATGCCGCCGGTCGACCAGATGAAGCCCGTGTCGCCGGTGACCACGCCCTTGTCGATGATGTCGGCGTTGAGCGTGGGCAGATAGAGGGCGGCGATGGTCGCGATGAGCTGCAGGACGACCACGGCCGCGACCGCACCCCAGTAGGGGCGGATGAACCGCAGCGCCAATCGAAGAAGAGTCACAGTGATTCCTGGTTCTGATCTGGTGGAGTTTATGCCGGGGCGCGCGCCGCCGCCGACCCCCGCCGGCACGGCACTGTGCGATGACCCCCGTACAGTGCTTACGCTAGCGCGGACCGGCGACATCCGCCTCCCTGAGGAGACGCCGTCACCCGCCGGGTATGACGCTATCCGGCGCTGCGGTCAGCATCTGACCGCATTCGAGATCTGTGGAGATCAGGCCGGCGAGTAGAGGAGGTGGAGGACACCGTTGGCGTACGCGTCGGAGTGCCGCAGCCGGAGCTTCGCCTCCGGAGTGCCCTCCGGGAACAGCCGCGCGCCCGAGCCGCGGACGACCGGATACACGAACAGGTGGAGGGCGTCGATCAGCCCGTCCGCGAGCAGCGCACGTACGAGCGAGCCGCTGCCGCTGATGTAGAGGCCGCCGCTGATGCCCGCCTTGACCTCGCGCACCCGGTCGGCGTCGTAGCCGCCGAGCGACCGCGAGTTGGCCCAGGTCGCCTCTGCACTCGCGTCGTCGAGCGTCGAGCTGACGACGAGCTTCGGTGAGTCGTTGAAGAACGAGGCGCCGGGATCGTCCTCGATGGTGCGCGCCGACCAGGCCGGGGCGAACATCTCGAACGTGCGCCGGCCGAGCAGGATGGCCTCCGACGCGTTCGTGATGCGGGCGAGGTCCTCGCCCATCTCGGGATCGAAGCCGTACTCGAACGTCCAGCTCGGGTCTTCGAAGACTCCGTCGAGGGAGACGAACTCGTGCACTGCGATGCTGCCCATGCGGCCAGCATAGGGGTCGGGCTCAGGCCGTCGCCAGCAAGCGGTCGAGGCAGTCGGTCCAGCCCGTGACATGCTCCGCGGCCACGGTCAGGCGTCCTTCCGCAACTGCAGCAGGAGCTCGGGAGCCCTGGCGTCGAGGATGCTGCCGCCGATCCGCACGCCGACGGCCACGAGCACGCCGCCCAGCGCGACGCCCACGGCGAGCGCCGCCCAGCCCCAGATCGCCTCTCCCGTCACCAGGCCGACGACGAACAGGACGATCTCGGGCAGGCAGAGCACCGCGATCACGCCCCAGGCCAGGAACGTCGGGCCGAGCAGGGAGATGTTGGCGCCGGGCCGCGAGCGGAACGGGTTGTCGCCCGGCTCCGGCACCGGGAACACCAGGCGGGCAGACGTCACCGCGCACACCGCGGACCCGGTCAGCAGGATCCCGAGCGAGAGGCCGAGCAGTCCGGGGAGGTTGTGCCAGGCGTCGCCCACGGCAGCGCCGAAGATCGCGATGAGCACGACCGCCGGCACCGCGAACGTGAGCAGCGCCGCCGACCGGCCCCAGCGGTCCGCACGTCCCGGCACGGCCTTCGCCACGTGCAGCGCGAACGCCGTCGAGTCGTACGAGACGTCGGCGATCATCCCGATGCCGAGCGAGAACGCCACGACGGGAGCCCCGATCACGGCCAGCGCCGTCGAGTGGTTGAGGGTCGAGTAGAACCAGAACAGCACCGGCATGAGCGGGACGACCAGGAGCTGCCGCAAGTACCGCGGATCGCGGAACCAGTAGGTCAGGCAGCGCGCCGCGATGGCCCCGGAGGCCGTGCCGGGCAGGATGCCGAACCAGCCCAGCTTCCCCTGCGCCCGCACCCGGGACGATGCCCGCGCCGGCGTGACCAGCGAGCGGGCGAGCCCCCAGCGCCAGACCAGCCACAGGACCACGAACGTCGCCACGGCGATCAGGAGTCGCGCCAGCGCGCCGAGCGGATCGCCCAGCGCCAGCTGCGACGGCACCGCCCAGACCGCGCCGAGCGGCGACCAGGACAGCCCGTCCGCCACCGCCGGCAGCGCGTCGGACGACGTGCGGAGGCCCCGCGTGATGCCGATGACGATCGGCCCGGCGAGGATGAGCGGGATGAGGATGAGCAGCCCGCTGGCCTCGCGGAAGCGCCGGCCGCCGGACAGCCCGCTCGACACCGACGTGATGGCGCGCGACACGACGACGCAGGTCGCGGCGCCGAGCGCGCCGGTCAGGAGGGCGACCACGGCGACGCCCGGGAGGCGGATCCAGCTCAGGGAGGTGGCCAGCGAGGCCAGCGTGGTCGCCGCGCCCGCGACCCCGACGACCGCGCTCAGCAGCATCCCGAGCATGAGCGGACGCAGCGGGATCGGGTAGATCGCGAGGCGCGCCGGGTCGAGGGTCTGCTCGATCCCGGAGAGCAGCAGCGGGAAGACCGCCCAGCCCAGGACGGCGGCCGACCCGCCGATGACCACCACCGTGCGCGTCACCTCGGTCGGCGCGAAGCCGAGCAGCACGAGGCCGCCGAGGACGATCACGACCGCGATGAGCGCGTACACGCCGCCGAAGATGACGGCGACGAGCTGCGACGTGCTGCGGCGGAACGAGTTGCGGAGGACGAGCAGGCGCAGCCTTACGAGTGTCGCAACCACTCCGGCCCCTCCCCCACGCGACGGCCGCCGACCAGCGCGACGAAGCGGTCCTCCAGCGTGGAGCCCGCGCGCACCTCGTCGACGGTGCCCGCGGCGACCACGTGGCCGTCGGTGATCACGGCGACGTGGTCGCACATCCGCTCCACCAGGTCCATGACGTGCGACGAGACGATGACCGTGCCGCCGCTGCGGACGTAGCCGTGCAGGATGTCGCGGATGTTGGCGGCGGACACCGGGTCGACGGACTCGAACGGCTCGTCCAGCACGAGCACGCGCGGGGCGTGCACCATCGCCGCGGCGAGCGCGATCTTCTTCGTCATGCCGGCGGAGTAGTCCACCACGAGCGTCCCGCCCGCCGACGCCAGGTCGAGCAGGCTCAGGAGGTCGTGGGTGCGCTCGATCGCGGTCGGGCGGTCCATGCCGCTCAGGAGTCCGGCGTACTCGACCAGCTGCTCGCCGGTGAGCCGGTCGAACAGCCGGACGCCGTCGGAGAGCAACCCGACCAGCGCCTTGCCCGCCAGCGGGTCGCGCCACATGTCGACGCCGTGGATGAGCACCTGTCCGGCGTCGGGCCGCAGCAGGCCGGTGACCATGTTGAGCGTCGTGGTCTTGCCTGCGCCGTTCGGCCCGACGAGCCCGTAGAAGCTGCCCGAGGGCACGTCGAGGTCGATCCCGTCGACCGCCGCCTTCGCCCCGAACCGCTTGTGCAGACCTCGGATCGCCACCGCGACCGCATCGTCCTGCGTCATCGAACCTCCCCTGGGCCGCGTGCCCCACGCCCCGCGCCCCACCTCACCCTACGCGTCGCGCCGTCCCGCTCGCACGGCCCCCGTGGAGGGCGCGGACGCGGCCTCGGCGCGCTCAGACGCGCTCGAACACGGCGGCGAGGCCCTGACCTCCGCCGATGCACATGGTCTCCACCGCGAGTGTGCCGTCGAGGGCGGGGAGCTCGTGGGCGAGCGTCGCGAGCATCCGGAGGCCGGTGGCGCCGATCGGATGCCCGATCGAGATGCCGCTGCCGCGCGGGTTGAGTCGCGGGTCAGCGGCGTCGATGCCCCAGTCGGCGAGGCAGGCGAGCACCTGCACGGCGAACGCCTCGTTGAGCTCGATCACGTCGATGTCGTCCCAGGCGACGCCGGCCCGCTCCAGCGCACGGTTGGCCGCGGGGACGGGCGCGACGCCGAACACCGCCGGGTCGTTGCCGGCGACGGCCCACGACCGCAACCGCAGCACGGCGGTGAGGCCGAGTGCGGCCGCGCGCTCCGGCGTCGTGACGATGGCAGCGGCGGCAGCGTCGTTCTGGCCGCTGGAGTTGCCCGCCGTGACGGTCGCCCCGGAGTCGCCGCGACCGAGGATCGGGCGCAGGCCGGCCAGCGCCTCCAGCGTGGTGTCCGCTCGCGGATGCTCGTCCCGGTCCACGACGACGTCGACCTTGCGCCCGGGAACGGTGACGGGGACGAGCTCGGCGTCGAACGCGCCGGACTGCTGCGCGGCGACCGCGCGCTGGTGCGAGCGGAGGGCGAGTTCATCCTGCGCTTCACGCGCGATGCCGTACTCACGGCGTAGCGTCTCCGCCGAACCGACGTTGCCCTCCGGAGTCGGGAAGTTCCTGCCGCCGACCGTCTCGCGGCCGCGCGCGAGCGCGTCGTGCAGCATCAGGCCGCCGGGCGGAAGGCCGCGGCGGCCCTGCTCGGTATAGAGAGGAGCGTTCGACATCGACTCGGCGCCCAGCGCGATCAGCACGTCGCTCGCGCCGGTCTGCACCTCCATCGCCGCATTGATCACCGCCTGGAGGCCGGAGCCGCAGCGTCGGTCGAGCTGATAGCCCGTCGTGGTGACCGGGAAGCCGGCGTTCAGCGCGGCGACGCGGCCGAACGCCGGAGCCTCCATCGTCGGATAGCCCTGCGAGCCGATCACGCCCTCCACCGCGGCCGGGTCGAGACCCGTGCGGTCGAGCAGCGCGCGCAGCACGGTCTCGGCGAGCGACAGCGCGGACACCGGAGCGAGCGCACCGCCCATCCGGCCGACGGGCGTGCGGAGCGGGGAGCAGACGACGACCTCGCGCAGCTCAGGCATGCGCGGTCTCCGTTCCCGCGGTCACCGAGGCCGGGATGGCCAGCGCCGCACCCGTGGCGGCGACCACCTCGTCGACGGTGACGCCGGGAGCCACCTCGCGCAGCACGAACCCGGCGCCGGTGACGTCGATGACCGCGAGATCGGTGATGATCCGGTCGACGCAGCCGCGGCCGGTCAGCGGGAGGGTGCACTGCTCGACGAGCTTGGCCGAGCCGTCCTTGGCGACGTGCTCCATGACGACGATGACCCGTTCGGCGCCGTTGACGAGATCCATCGCACCGCCCATGCCCTTGACCATCTTGCCGGGCACCGCCCAGTTCGCGATGTCGCCGCCGGCCGAGACCTGCATCGCCCCGAGCACGGCGGTGGCGATCCGGCCGCCCCGGATCATCCCGAAGCTCGCGGCCGAGTCGAAGTAGCTGGCGCCAGGGAGGACGGTGACCGTCTCCTTGCCCGCGTTGATGAGCTTCGGGTCCTGCTCGCCCTCCCACGGGTAGGGGCCGACGCCCAATATGCCGTTCTCGGAATGCAGGACGACGTGCACGTCCTGCGGCAGGTGGTTCGGGATCAGCGTGGGGAGGCCGATGCCCAGGTTGACGTAGGAGCCGTCCTCCAGCTCCAGGGCGGCGCGGGCCGCCATCTCGTCGCGCGTGCGCGGCATGTCAGTTCCCTTCCGGGGCGGTGGGTCGGGGGCGGACGGTGACCTTCTCGATCGGCAGGTCCGACGACTGCTCGGCCGTCAGCGCGATCACGCGGTCCACATAGATCCCCGGCAGGTGGATGTCGTCCGGCCCGAGCACGCCGGGCTCCACGAGCTCGTCCACCTCGGCGATGGTGATCCGGCCGGCCATGCCCGCCAGCGGGTTGAAGTTGCGGGTCGACTTCTCGAAGCGCAGGTTGCCGTGCCGGTCGCCGACCGCGGCGCGCACCAGCCCGAAGTCCGTGCGGATCGCGGTCTCCAGCACGTACTCCCGGCTGCGGCCGAAGACGTCGAACGGCCGCAGCTCCTTCGGCGCGCTCGCCTCGGCCACCGAGCCGTCGGCGGCGTACCGGATCGGCATCCCGCCGTCGGACACCGCGGTGCCTGCGCCGGTCGCCGTGTAGAACGCCGGGATGCCGACGCCCCCGGCGCGCAGCCGCTCGGCCAGCGTGCCCTGCGGGGTCAGCTCGACCTCCACCTCGCCGCCGAGGTACTGGCGGGCGAACTCCTTGTTCTCGCCGATGTAGCTGGCGATCACCCGGCGGATGCGGCCGGCGGCCAGCAGCTCGCCCAGGCCCCAGCCGTCGACGCCGCAGTTGTTCGACACGACCTCCAGTCCGCCGACGCCCCGGGCGAGCAGGGCCCGGATGGTCACGATCGGAACCCCCGAGAGTCCGAAACCGCCGACGGCGAGCGAGGCGCCTTCCGGGATGTCCGCGACCGCGGCAGCGGCCGATGTGAACGTCTTATCCATTCGTCTCCTCCATGAAGACCTCTCTCATGATCGCGAGCGCGCCGTTGGCGGCGGGGAGGCCCGCGTACAGCGCGGTGTGCTGGATGACCTCCGCGATCTGGGTGCGGGTCAGGCCGTTGCGCAGCGCGGCGCGCACGTGCATGCGCAGTTCGTTCTCGTGGCCGCCGGTGACCAGGCTGGCGAGGGTCGCGATCGAGCGCTCCGGCCGGGTCAGCTGCGGCCGCGCCCAGACCTCGCCCCAGGCATAGCGGGTGATGAAGTCCTGGAAGTCTGCGGTCTCCGGGGTGATGGCGGCCGTGGCGCGGTCGACGTGCGCGTCGCCCAGCACCGCCCGGCGCACGGCCATGCCGCGCTCGAAGGCCGAACCCTGGTCGGCGCCTCCCCCCGCGAGCAGCGCCGAGAGCAGGGCCGCGGTCTCGGCCGGATCCTCCAGCGGGACGAGGTGGCCGGCGTGCGCCAGCTCCACGAACCGTGCGTCGGGGAGGGCGGCAGCGTCCGTCGCCATCAGCGCCGACGTGGTCACCTGGTCGTGCGCACCGGCCACGAGCAGTGATGGCACCTGCACGCCGGCGAGCGCGTCGCGGCGGTCGAATCCGGCGAGCGCCTCGCAGGACAGCGCATAGGACTCGTCATCGACGTCGAGCAGAGTGCGGAGGGCGTGGCCGCCGGGGCCGTCGGGATGCGCGTCGAGGTAACCCGGCGCAAACCAGCGCTGGGCACTCCCGGCCACCACCGAGGCGGTCCCCGACGCGCGGACCTGGGCAGCGCGGTCCGCCCAGCCGTCCGGTGTGCCGATGCGTGCGCCCGAGCAGAACAGGGCGAGGCTGCGGACCCGCTCCGGAGCCGCGATGGCCCCCTCCAGCGCGACCGCTCCGCCGAGCGAATCGCCCGCGAGGTCGAACGCCCCGCCCCCGACCTCGTCCACAAGCGCCAGCACCGCGGCGGCCAGCTCGGTCACCGTGAACGGCTCGCGCGTGGCCGGCGACGCGCCGTGGCCGGGGAGGTCGACGCGCAGGATCCGCGGCGCGTCCGGTGAGGCGGACAGCCGCGCGACCACGCCGTCCCACAGCTCGGTCGTCGTGCCGAGGGAGGGCAGCAGCACCAGGAGGCGCGGGGCGGCGGCCGACGGAGAGGCCGCGGTCATCGAGCCGCGCAGTCGCGGGATGGTCATGAGTCCGCCTCTCGGTCGGGTTCGGCATAGGCCTGATAGCGCGCGACCGCGGCGTCCACGACCGTGCCGGCGGAGGCCAGGGCAGCGGCGTCGGCATCCACGGCGAAGGCCCCGCCCTCCTCGACCACGACGAAGTCGGACACCGCGTGCGCCAGCACCTCGCCGCTCTCGACCGCGATGCGCAGCAGTCCTCGCCAGGCCTGCCATTCCGCGTGCCACTCGCCCGCCGGCCGCGCGTCCGAGCTGAGCGCGGCGGTGTGCACCGTGGTGAGTAGGCCGGGAGCACGGAGGCCGCCGGCGGCGAGCAGGACGGCGTCGACCGGGTTCTGCTTGTGCGGCATCGCGGACGAGCCTCCCCCGGTCGCGGGGACGAGGACACCGTCGCGGGCCGCGAGCCCGAGGTCGCGGCCGATCCGGCCGACCACCGCAGCCACGCGCGCCGCCGCGTCCGCGATCGCCAGCACCGGTCCGCGATCGGTGTGCCAGGAGCGCCCCGGATCGTCGAGCCCGAGCCGGCCGGCGACACCGGCGCGCAGGGCCTGGGGGGCGTCAGCGCGGGCGGCGAGACGCGCGAACGCTGCTCCGGTCCCCACGGCGCCGCCGAGCTGGACCGGGAAGTCGAGGCGGTCGATGACCTCCAGGGCCGACACCACCGCATCGAGCCACGACGCGAGAGCCGCCCCGAGCGTCGTCGGCTCCGCCCGTTGGGTCAGGGTGCGGGCGAGCAGGGGCGTCGCGCGCGACCGGAGGGCGCGGTCCGCCAGCTCGGCGGCCGCGGCAGACAGGGCGTCGCGCGCACGCGCGAGCGAATCCCGGGACACCAGCACCAGCGCCGAGTCCACGATGTCCTGACTGGTCGCGCCCCGGTGCACGCGGCCCGCCCGGTCGCCCGCCTGCTCGCGCAACTGCTCGACGAGCGCGATGACGGGCACCCCGGCCTCGCGTGCGCCCGCGACCAGCCGGGCACGGTCGATCGTCGCGGCGTCGAAGGCGAGCGGCTCGTACCGGGGCAGTGCCGCCGTGCCGTCCAGCTCGTCCCAGGCGGCGGCCAGCGCCTCCTCGACCGCGATCATGGCGGCGAGCACCCGATCGTCGCCGGCCGGAGCATCCGGTGCACCGGCGGGTTCGAGGAGACCCCAGTCGAAGGGTTCAGCCACGCCCGTCCCCCATGAAGTCGAGGAAGACGGTCTCGCCCTCGCCCTGGAGGCGGATGTCGAACCGGTAGCTGTCCTCGCCGTCCGGCACCGCCAGCAGCGTGGCGCGCCGGCCCTCCGGCACCGTGGCGAGGAACGGGTCGCCGTCCTCCAGGTAGGCGCGCGTGAAGAGGTGGTGCAGCAGACCGCGCGCGAACACGGTCACCAGGAGGTAGGGGGCGCGGCCCGGCGCGGTCGCCCCGGGCCGGACCGTCGTGAACGAGTAGTGGCCGGCCCTGTCGACCGCAGCGCGCCCGAACCCGGTTACCGTGTGACCGTCGCGCTGGAGGCTGCCCTGCCGGGCGATCGGAGCCCCGTCGGCGTCGGCGCCCCAGACCTCTAGGATCGCGTCAGGGACCGGCTGGCCGTCGCCGTCGAACACGGTGCCGTGCAGGCGGATCGCGCCGGCCCGCCACGGCGGGGCGACCTCCGGGCCGCCCTCGTACGGCAGCGCGTAGCCGAAGAACGGGCCGACCGTCTGCGACGGGGTCTGCGGGAACGGGTTCGTCAGCTCAGGCATGGTCGCCCTCCTCCGGCTCCATCCAGGTGGCCTTGGCGCCGGTCAGCACGATGTCCCACCGGTAGCCGAGCGCCCACTCCGGCTCGCTCACGTCGTGATCGTACGCGGCGATCAGCCGCTGGCGCGCGGCCGGATCGGCGATCGACTGGTAGATCGGGTCGAGCGCGAACAGCGGGTCGCTCGGGAAGTACATCTGCGTGATGAGCCGCTGCGTGAACTGCGACCCGAACAGCGAGAAGTGGATGTGCGCCGGCCGCCAGGCGTTCCGGTGATTCCGCCACGGGTACGGGCCCGGCTTGATGGTCACGAAGCGGTACGACCCGTCGTCGCCGGTGATCGCGCGCCCCACGCCGGTGAAGTTGGGGTCCAGCGGTGCGGGATGCTGATCCCGCTTGTGCACGTAACGGCCCGACGAGTTCGCCTGCCAGACCTCGATGAGCTGGTTGCGCACTGGCCTGCCGTCGCCGTCGAGCACGCGGCCGGTCACGATGATGCGCTCGCCGAGCGGCTCGCCGCTGTGCTGGATCGTCAGGTCGCTCTCCTCCGCCGCGACGTCGGAGTGGCCGAACGCGGGCGAGACGAGCTCGATCTCCTCCGGGTCGGCGCGCACCAGCTCGTGGGTGGGATGCCGCAGCAGCGAGCTGCGATAGGGGCCGAAGTCGCGCAGCGGGTGCGCGGGCAGCGGCCCGGCGGCCGCGGCTGCTGCGTGCGCGGCCGTGATCTCGGCGCTGATCTGGTTCTGCGTCGGCTCGGCGCCGACATCGGGCCGGTCGTGATCGGTGCTCATGTCGTACCTCAGAAGGGAAGGCCCGCGTACTGCTCGGCGAGGGCCGCCTGAGCGTGACGCGATCCGGTGGTGTACTCCAGCTGACCGAGCTGGCTGCGGTAGCGGAAGGCGCGGGCCGCCTCGTCGGGGACCTCGCGGTGGACGTGCAGCATCTCCGTCATCCACTGCGAGAACTGCTGCACCTTCCACTGGCGGGCGAGCGCGGCGTCGCTGTAGCGCGACAGGAGGGAGTCGTCGCCGCGGTAGTGCGCCGCGAGCGAGCGACCGAGCAGCGCCACGTCCGCGATAGCCGAGTTGAGACCCTTCGCACCCGTGGGCGGGACGATGTGCCCGGCGTCGCCGACGAGGAAGAGGCGCCCGTGCTCCAGGGTGGAGGCCACGAAACTGCGCATCGGGGTGATCGACTTCTCGGTGATGGCACCCTGCCGGAGCGTCCAGCCGGGCACGCCGAGCCGGGTCTGCAGTGCGTCCCAGATCCGGTGGTCCGACCAGTCGTCGACCGACTCGCCCGGGTCGACCTGCAGGTAGAGCCGGGAGACCTCCCGCGAGCGCATCGAGTGCATCGCGAATCCTTCGGGGTGCAGCGCGTAGATGAGGTCGTCGGTGGAGGGCGCGACGTCGGCGAGGATCCCGAGCCAGGCGTACGGGTAGCTGCGCTCGAGCGCCTGGACGCCGGGGATGGCCGGGCGGCAGACCCCGTGGTAGCCGTCGGCGCCGACGACGATGTCGCAGTCGATGCGCTCCTGGCCGCTGCCGTGTGTGAGGTAGGGCGCGCCGGTGGCCACGTCGTGCGGCGCGACGCCCTCCACCTCGAACCGGACGTCGGAGCCGGCACGGTCGTGCTCGGCGAGCAGGTGCCGCACGAGCGCCTGCTGGCCGTAGACGGTGACGGTGCGGCCGACGAGGTCGGTGAAGTCGAGGTGGTGGCGCTCGCCTTCGTATTGCAGGTAGATGCCGTGGTGCGTCAGCCCGCGGGCCGCGAGGTCGGCGTCGAGGCCGAGGTCGCGGAGGACGTCGACGGAGCCCTGCTCCAGGACGCCGGCGCGCACCCGGCCGAGCACGTACTCCCGGCTCTTCTGTTCGAGGATGACGAAGTCGACCCCCGCTCGTCGGAGGATGTGGCCGAGCAGGAGTCCTGCGGGCCCGGCCCCGATGATGGCGACCTGGGTTCGCATGTTCCGCCTTTCGCGTCAGTGGGAAGGTCGTCCCATCCTGGGCGAATCGCGGCGGCGGCCGAGCGCCATTTCCACTGAATGGAAAGGAATCGTCGGCCGATCGTGGTCGGCGGCTACTCGACGTCCGAACCGAGCGCCGCCGAGATGCCCCGCGCCGCCATCCGCACCCCGAACGCGAACTGCGGCTCGGCCGCGCGCTCGGCGTGCGCGATGATCGAGACCGCTGCCACGACCTCTCCCGTCGCGTCACGCACCGGCGCGGCGACGGAGAAGGCGCCCTCGGTGAGCTCCTCGATCGGCTGCGAGACGCCGGTCGCGCGGATGCCGGCCAGCCGCGCGCGCAGCTCCTTCTCCTCCGTCAGCGTGTTGGGCTGGAACTTGCGCGGGTGCCCGGCGAGCACCTCCGCCAGCGTGCCCTCCGGGGCGTAGGCGAGAAGGACGAGGCCGACGCCGGTGGCGTGCAGCGGGAGCCGCGACCCGACGTCGCTGATGACGCGCACAGCGCCGGGACTGGACAGCCGCTCCAGGTAGACCGCGCCGAGGCCGTCGCGCACCGCGAGGTGGACGTGCTCGCCGGTCGCCTCCAGGAGGTCGTCGAGGTAGGGGCGTGCAGCGCGCCGGAGCCTGCGCGCGGTCGGCTGCCGGACCCCCAGCCGCCAGAGCTTGATGCCGACCCGGTAGCGGCCGTCCTCCCCGCGGACCAGGCCGCCCCACGCCACCCACTCGGCGAGGAGCCGGTGCGTGGTCGACACCGGGAGGCCCGCGCGCCGGGCGATCTCGCTCAGGGTCAGCTCGTCGCCGCGCTCGAAGGCGTCCGCGATCGCGAAGACGCGCTCCGCGACGCTGCGGTCGTCGTGGGTTCCACCGGCCATGCGGTCAGCATAGGACGGCGCTCAGGCGCCGGCGGCGCGGCGGTACACGTTGACGACCACGCCGGAGGCGGTCGAGCGCGACTCCGCGAGCGCGAACCGGGTGTACGGGAATCCGTCGCCGAACAGCTTCTTGCCGACGCCGAGGACGAGCGGATGCACCAGCAGCCGGTACTCGTCGATCTGGTCGTGCTCGGCGAGCGTCCGGATCAGTTCCGTGCTCCCCCATACCCGGATCTCCCCGCCCGGCTCGCCGCGCAGCTTCTCGACCGCACCGGGCACATCCGGGCCGAGCAGGTAGGAGTTCTTCCAGCCGACGTCCGTCAGCGAGCGCGAGGCCACGTACTTGGGGATGCGGTTGTACCGCCGGGTCAATTCGCCCTGGAACCCCTCGGCGTCCTCGGGCCAGACACCCCACGAGCTCGCGAAGAGCTCGTACGTGCGCCGCCCCAGCAGCAGCGCCTCGGTCTTCTTCTCCCACTCGGCGACGGTGCCGTCGTCGTCGTAGTCGAACTGCCAGCCGCCGTGCTGGAAACCTCCCTCCGTGTCCTCCTCCGGGCCGCCCGGCCCCTGGACGACGCCGTCGAGTGTGACGAACGACTGCACCACGATCGAAGACATGCCGGATCCTCCTGTCGATTCGAGGTCTCCCCTCCCGTGTACACCCCGGGGACGGCGGAGGCAACAGGTGCGCCACCAACCGATCGGTGCCAGGGTGCAGCCGTTCGGTCGATCCGGCCGGAGCGGCCTCCGGCGAGGCTGGGGACATGACAGAGACCACCACCTCCACCTCCACCGCCGCCGTGCTCGACACGGCCCGCCGCGCGGCCCTCCGCCCGGTGCTCGTCCTCCTCGGCTGCTTCCTCGCGCTCAGCACGGCCCTGCTGGGCTTCCTCACCGTGCTCGCCGTCCTCGGCATCGGGGTCGACATCGCCATCTGGATCCGCGGCTCATTCGTGCTCGCCAGCGCCCTGGTGCTGCTCCTGCTGGGCGTCGCCGCCTCCCGCGGCTCCCGCGGCGCGCTGCTGCGGCTGCGGATCATCTCGCCGATCGTGCTGGCCGCGATCGTCGTGATCGTGTCGATCCCCGGCTTCCTCCCGGACTGGGTGCGACTGGAGCAGGCCGTTTGCGGCGCGCTCGTGCTGCCGGTCGTCATCATCGTCAACCTGCCGCGGACGCGGGCGCTGTTCCCCGCCAAAGCCGTGAGCGCGTAGGGTCTGAACGTGATCGATCCGCGCTGGAAAACCGTGCTCACGGTCACGCCGTACATCGTGCTGGCGGTGCTGGTCGCCTTCACCCTCGGCGTGGAGTGGGGGGACTGGGCGGAGCTCGCACCGACGCTCACCCTCTCCGCAGTGACGGCCGCGTGGATCCTGACGCTGCACCGCCTGCCGGCCCGGCTCCGCGAGCGCCCGCTCGTCGTCACCGTGTTCATGACCGGGCTCATCGCGCTCAACCTGGTGCTCGTCCTCCAGCACAGCTGGTTCGGGTTCCTGACGATCGCGACCTTCACCTTCGCCTACACGATCGTGCCGTGGCCGTGGGAGCTGCTCGCGGTCGGCGCCACCGCGCTGGTCGCGGGGATCGCGCAGAGCTCGTCGCTGCGGTTCGACGCCGCCGGGATCGTCGGGACCCTCGGCATCCTGCTGCTCAACGTCGTCGCCATGTGCGGCCTGTCCTGGTCGCTCCGGCTCGCCGAGCGGCAGGTGATGATCTCCGCGACGGAGGTCGAGCGGTCGCGGCTCGCGCGCGAGATCCACGACACGCTCGCCCAGGGGTTCGCCGGGATCGTCACCCAGCTCCAGGCCGCCGAGCAGGCGCCGGACGAGGCCGGCCGCACCCGGCACACCGGCGCCGCCCTCGCGCTGGCCCGGGACGGCCTCGCCGAAGCGCGGCGCTCGGTGCGCGCCCTCCGGCCGGTGGCGCTCGACGCGATGCGGCTGCCGGAGGCGATCGCGCAGCTCGCGCGCAGCTGGTCCGAGCGCACCGGCATCCAGGCCGATGTCACGACGAGCGGCGACGCGAGCGCGCTGTCCACCGACGTGGAGGTCGCGCTGCTGCGGACAGCCCAGGAGGCCCTCGCCAACGTCGAACGCCACGCGGGCGCCCACCGGGTGACGCTGACGCTGCGGACCGACGCCACCGGCACGCGCCTGGAGGTGCGCGACGACGGCCGCGGCTTCGACCCGGCCGCGCGCTCCGGCCAGCCCGGCCGCGCGGGGGACGGCGGCTACGGCCTCGTCGCCATGCGCGAGCGCATCGAGTCGGTGGCGGGCGGCCTGGTCGTCGAGTCGCGGCCCGGGCACGGCACCGCGATCCGCGCGGAGGTGCGCGCGTGAGCGGCGCGGACGCCGGTCGGTTGCGGTTGCTCGTCGTCGACGACCATCCCGTCGTCCGGGACGGGATCGTCGGGATGGTGGCCTCCGACCCGGACATGGAGGTCGTCGGCGAGGCCTCCGACGGCGCCGAGGCCGTGCGGCTCGCCCGGGCACTCGCCCCGGACGTCGTGCTGATGGACCTCCGCATGCCCGGCATGGACGGCGTGGCCGCGATCCGCGAACTGACCCGGCTCGGCCTCCCGGCCCGCGTGGTGGTGCTCACCACCTTCGACGGCGACTCGGACGTGCTGCCCGCGATCGAGGCCGGCGCCACCGGCTACCTGCTGAAGGACGCGCCGAGGGAGGACCTGCTGCGGGCGATCCGCGCCGCGGCCGTCGGGGACGCGGTGCTCGCTCCTTCCGTCGCCTCACGGCTGGTCGGCCGGGTGCGGACGCCCGAGGCGAACCTGCTGTCGCCGCGTGAGCTGGAGGTTCTCGCGCTCGTCGCCGACGGGGCGACCAACCGGGTCGCCGGGGAGCGCCTCCACCTGAGCGAGGGGACGGTGAAGACCCACCTGCTCAGCATCTACGCCAAACTCGGGGTCGGCGACCGCGCGGCGGCGGTGGCGGAGGGCTTCCGGCGCGGCCTGCTCGACCTGTAGCGGGTTCCGCCTCGGGGGTCGACGCGGACACACTCCGAGGAGGGGGTACTGCCGCCGCGCCGGAACGGGTAGGACAGAAGGCATGGAGATCGTGCTTGCCGTCCTCGAGCGCGGCGACATCGCGTACGAGATCGAGTTCGAGCGCACGAGCGAGCCACCGTTCGAGCTGCGCGTGCCCTCGCACATCGGGGGCGCGGCGGTGGTCGACGTGTTCGACCTGGTCGACGCCAGCGAGTGGCCGGTGCTGCTGCGCTATGCGTTCTCCGAGTGCGTCCCGGCCGTCATGGGCTCCCCCGACGACCTGAACGCGGACGACCCGGGCGAACTCGACTTCTGACGGAGTCCGGTTCGAGCCGGAGCCGGCGGACCGGTCAGAACAGGAAGAGCTGCCCCATCACGAGCACCAGGATGAGGAAGACGACGACCACGCCGCCGATGATGGCGAGCGTCCGCCCCGACATCTTCGCGATCCCGAACCCGACGATGAACGGCAGCGCGAGGCAGCCGAGCGCGATGATCCACCAGAACGCCTGGAAACCGGCCTGCGACGCGGACGCGAGCCGCTCCCCGAACAGCTTCTGCGTCGCCGGATGCGTGGCGAACGCGACGCTCGCCGACAGCGGGTACGCGATGAGGACCGCCGTGATCAACCCGGCGAACGCACCCCACATCCCGCGGTGGGCACCGAGGTGCAGCGTCTCCTCCTGATGCGGTGCCTGCCTGCTCTTCGTGCTCATGGCGCACATGATAGCCAGCGGGATGCGGCGCGGGGCAGCCCCGTCCTGCGCCGCACCAGAACGGGGTCTACTGTACGTTCCATTCTGTCGTTACCCTGGAGAGGTCACCGGTGCCCGCACGCAAGCAGGGGGCGTCTCGAACGCACCGGGGTCTTACCCGAAACGCCGTGTGGGAGTGGGGGAATCCACTCCCACGCGGCGAGGGCCGGCGCCCTACATCTCGAGAACCACAGTCCGCCCCGCCACCCGCTGATCCGCAGCCCGGTGCGCCGCCCATACCGCGTCGAACGGGATCACCTCCGGCTCGAACGCCGTGAGCCGTCCCTCCGCGACGTCCGCCAGCAGCCCCGTCAGCATCCGCCGGTACTCCACCCGCTTGCGCAGCACCCAGAACGGCACCGAGCAGACGACCTCGCGCGGATGGCCGAACCGGTGGAGCACGGCCGTGGTCGACCCGCGGATCGCGTCGTCGCGTTCGTGGCCGGCGCGGCCCGCGAAGGCGGTGCGGACGATGACGCCGGTCGGGGCGACGGCCTCGCGGACGAGCGGCGAGCCGGTGTGGTCGATCGCGGCCGCCGCGCCGCCTCCGGTCAGCTTCCGGACCTCGGCGGGCCAGCCGGGGTCGCGGTAGTCGACCAGGGTGAGGCCGGCCGCCGAGGCGTCCAGGCCAGGGGGCGGCGTCGTCCCCGTCCCGAGGACTATGCGTCCGTCGCGCAGGGCGAGCTGGGCCGCGAGCGATCCGACCGCGCCGGTGATGCCCTGGATGAGGACGCTCGCCGCCGGGCCGGCATAGCGGAGCGCGAGCGCCGCGGTCACGCCGTTCAGCGGAAGGACCGCGGCGGCCGCCGAGGGCAGCGTGTCCGGGAGCGCGACCAGGTACGTCGGCGACACGACGAGCCGGGTCGTGTGCGCGCCCATCCGCGGGAGCACCCCGGCGACGCGGGCGCCGGTGCGGAGGCCGAGCGCGACGGACACCGCCGACTCGGTCTCCAGCACGCCGACGAAGTCGTAGCCGGGGACGAAACCCGGGACCGGCTGGAGGACGTAGCCTCCCCGCCGGGCCAGCACGTCCGTCGAGCCGAGCGCCGCGTGCGTGACGCGCACCAGCACGTCGTTCCCGCGCGGCGGCCGCAGCACCTCCCGCGCGACGCCGATGGCGGACGGGTCGCCGAAGCGGACCACGCGTGCGGACGTGCGATCCACCGGGCCACTCATCGCCGTCAGCCGGCGCGCCGCTGCAGCAGGCCGGAGCGCTCCGGGTGCTTGTCGAACCATTCGGCCACGTACCAGCACATGGGCACGATGCTCAGCTCGGAGCTGCGCTCGATGTCGTCGACCGCGTAGGCGACCAGGTCGGCCGCATACCCCTTGCCGCGCTGCGGGGGGACCGTGAACGCCCTCGTCAGCGAGATCGACGAGCCGAGGACGCTGTAGTCGAGGACGCCGACGAGCTCGCCGTCGATCCGCATCGCGTAACGGTTCGCGTCGGTCTCGTTGCTGAACTCCGTGGCCATGCGCCCATCGTACGTCCGTCGCGCCTTCCCGTCAGGAGAGGTATCGTGAACGACGTGGGGTCCCGAACCCGCACCTTTCGGGCTCCCGCGCGCACTCCGCGATGCAGCCACAGCAGGCCAGCCGCGTGCGACGACCGTCGCCCGCGTCGCGCACCCGAACCTGGAGCCGCACCCGTGACGATCGAGACCCCGTCGCCCGCCCTCTCCCCTGCCCACGAGGCCCTGCTCGAACAGGTGCCGATCGGCGAGCACTCCGTGATCGAGGCGGAGACCGTCGCCTACGAGCACGAGGGACTCCCGCTGGAGGGCTACCTCGCCAGGGACGTCCAGGCCGACGAACGGCGCCCGGCCGTGCTGATCCTGCACGACTGGCACGGCGTCGGCGACAACGTGCGGATGCGCGCGCAGATGCTCGCCCGCCGGGGGTACGTCGCGTTCGCCGCGGACCTGTACGGGGCGGAGGTGCGGCCCAGCGGGGACGAGGCGTCCGCGGTGGCCGGGCAGTACTACCGCGACCTCCCGCTGCTGCGCTCGCGCGTCGCCGCCGGGTTCAGCTGGCTGCAGCAGCACGCCGCGGTCGACCCGGCCCGGCTCGCGGTCATCGGCTACTGCTTCGGCGGGACGGCGGCCCTGGAGTTCGCGCGCACGGGAGCGCCGGCGCGCGGGGTCGTGTCGTTCCACGGCGGCCTGATCGCCCACGACCCGTCGGACGCGGCGGCGATCGCGGCCTCCCTGCTCGTGCTGACCGGCGGCTCGGACCCTGTCGTCCCCGACACGGCGATCGCGGCGTTCGAGGACGAGCTGCGCGCTGCGCCGCACGTCGACTGGCAGCTCACCACGTACTCGGGAGCGCCGCACGCGTTCACCATCCCCGGCACCGACCGTTACCGTCCGCTGGCCGACGCGCGCAGCTGGCGGGCGATGGCCTGCTTCCTGGACGAGGTGTTCGCGTGAGCTGCTGATTGGCGGTCTGCGAGGCGGTCATGTAAGCTCTAACAGGCCCGCGCGGAGATCGCGAAACGGGTCATGCGCCACTAGCTCAACGGATAGAGCATCTGACTACGGATCAGAAGGTTGGGGGTTCGAATCCCTCGTGGCGCACACTGGTTGAGACAGTATGAAGAAGCCCCGGTCGAGTGCCGGGGCTTTTTCTTTGGGTGC
Organism: Leifsonia sp. Soil_N53; assembly: GCF_057655165.1. NCBI lineage: Bacteria > Bacillati > Actinomycetota > Actinomycetes > Micrococcales > Microbacteriaceae > Leifsonia > Leifsonia sp. Soil_N53. Next base: position 121,815 of record NZ_JBDGMM010000063.1, on the reverse strand, counting down.
GCACCCCCACCTCCAGAAGCGGGTCGGCGGGCCGCCGGCCGTTGTCGCCAGGCGCGGCCCGCCGCACTTAGGGAGAGCTTGCCACGTCGCGGCTATGACGTGCGCGCCGCAACGCGCTCTCTGCTCAAACGAGCAGGAAGCTTGCCCGGTGCCCTCACGCCACGTCGTAGGTCAGGTGGGTCGCCGTCGTGGTGACCACGACCTCCCGCTGCACAAGCTGCGTGGTCCGGGCGCCGGTGAACAGGGGCGTGCCCGCGCCGAGGATGATCGGCGACAGGTGCAGCACGAGCGTGTCGACCAGGCCCGCGGCGAGCGCCGAGCCGACCAGGGCGCCTCCGCCCATCAGGATCGCGTCGAGGTCGGCGCCGCGCTCCGCGGAGGCCGCTTCGGCGAGCGAGCGGGCCGTGGCGACCGCGTCCTCCATGCCGGTCGTCGCGAAGGTCCACTCGAGGCCGGTGAGCCGCACCGACGGCGGGACCGTGCTCGTCACGACGACGAACGACGGCTTGCCGACCTCCGTCGCTCCGTAGCCGAGCTCGTCGCTCCAGCCGTCCGGTGCGTCGATCACATCGAACAGGTTGCGGCCCATCACGACGGCGCCCGAACGCGCCGTCGCCGCGGCGAGGATGCGCTGGTCGTCGGGATCGTCCGAGAACACCCAGCGGTGCAGCGGCTCTCCCCCGGTACCGAGCCCGTTGCCGGGGCCGGCGTCCGGGCCGGTCACGAAGCCGTCCAGCGACATCGTGATGTCGGCGATGACCCTGGTCATGGCACTCAGCCCCGCTCCAGCAGCTCGTCGAGCTTCTCGTAGCCCTCGCGCATCCCGTACTCCATTCCGGAGGCGACCATGGCCTCCAGCGCCTCCTTCGACGGGAAGACCGAGTGGCCGGCCAGCCGCGAGCGCCCGCCGGGGAGGGACTCGAAGCGGAGGACGTCGAGACTGACCTCGTTCGGCGCGCCGAGGTACTCGAACGTCTGGATGATCAGTTCGTTCTCGACGACGGTGTGGATGACGCCGCGGAAGGCGTAGACGGTGCCGTCGGCGTCCTTCTGCTCGAACGCGTAGCCGCCTCCGGTGCGGAAGTCCCACTGCGTGATCGCGTTGTCGAGGCCGCGGGGTCCGATCCACTGCGCGTACTGCTCGGGGTCGGCGTGGGCGCGGAAGACCGCCTCCACCGGGGCCTCGAACTCCCGTGTGATGTCGGCGTACGAGGTGCCGGGTACGGCATCGATGACAACCGGGTTGGTCATGATTCCTTCTCCTTGATCCGTGTGCTCTGTTCTGGTGAGGATGCGCTCGGCGCCGCGAGCAGGGCGTCGAGCCTGCGGTACTGCTGCTCCGCCTCCAGGCGGTACCGGTCGATCCACGACGTCAGGCGCTCCAGCGCGACGGCGTCGAGGTGGACCGGGCGGCGCTGTGCTTCACGCGTGCGCCACACCAGCCCGGCCGACTCGAGCACGCTGATGTGCTTGGAGACGGCCTGCAGGGTGATGTCGAACGGTTCGGCCAGCTCGTTCACCGTCGCCGGTCCCCGGCTGAGCCGCGCGACCATCGCGCGCCGCACCGGGTCGGACAGGGCCGCGAAGGCCCTGTCGAGCTCGCCATCCGTCATTGTCAACCTAACTCTTTATCAATCAATCGGTTGACTAAAGGATAAAACGGATGGGGTGGGGCGTCAACCCTGTGTCTCGCGCGGGTCAGGAGGGCAGCGACGCGCTCTCGATGCCGGGCACGGCGCCGGTGTAATCGCGCAGCCGCTCCAGCCCCGCGGTCGTCGCGGACGTGTGGCCTCCGACGACCACGACCCGGCCTCCCGAAGCGGCGGCGGCGAGGAGGCCGGCTTCGGCGTCCTCGAACACGACGCAGCGCTCGATCGGCACGCCCAGGCGCTCGGCGGCGAGCAGGTAGCCCTGCGGATCGGGCTTGCCGCGCGAGACGTCCTCGGCGGCGACCAGCACGGCCGGCACGGGGACGCCCGCGGCGCGCAGCCGCACGACCGCGAGCTCGCGCGGGGCGCTCGTGACGATCGCAACGGGGATGCCGGGCTCGGCGAGCGCCGTCAGCAGCGCGGCCGCTCCCGGCACCTCCACGATGCCGTCGGTGCGCGTGACCTCCTCGGCCACGAGCCCGGCGACCAACTCGGCGCGCTTCGCGGCGGGGACCTCCGGGAGGAAGTGCGCGACCGTGTCGACGGCCTGCCTGCCGTGCGCGTACGCGAGGATCGCTGCGGGCTCCAGCCCGTGCCGTTCGCCGAACTCGCTCCAGACCGCCTCGACGACGGCGTGCGAGTCGACGAGCGTGCCGTCCATGTCGAAGAGGAATCCCGAAGCGCTGATCTCCATCGGACCAGCCTAGGCGGCGCACGCGACGGGAGCCCGTGTGCCCTGAGCGGTCAGCGCCCGGTCGACCGCGCGTCCTGTGCGGCGCGCAGGTCCGCGAGCCCACGCTCGGTCTCGCGGGTGACGCGGCCTCCGCGCGCGGCGACCGCCGCGGGGAGCCAGTCGCTCAGCACGAAGCGGCGCCGGCGCGGCGCGCTCGGCTGGCCGCCGTTGGTCCGGACCGGGCGGGCCACCCAGCCGTGTTCGATTCCCTGTGCCCATGTTCCGTTTGCCATGACATCAACGTTACGAGCGAAAATATTCGGCCACCATATGGCTTCGGGTCTATCTTCGTAAAGATACGGCCAGTACACTGGGTGACATGTTGAAGCGCGTGGCCGTGCCCGTCATCGACGAGTTCGCGATGTTCGAGTTCGGCGTCATCTGCGAGGTGTTCGGCCTCGACCGCAGCTACGCGGGCATCGAGCCGTTCGACTTCCGGGTCTGCTCCGCCACCCCCGGCGAGCCCATCCGCAACGAGACCGGCGTGCAGCTCATCGCGCCGTACGGGCTCGAGGCCATGGAGGACGCCGACCTCATCGCCGTGCCCGCCGCCACCATCCGCGACGAGTACCCGCCGGAGCTGATCGACGGCCTCCGCCGCGCCCACGCCCGCGGCGCCATCCTGCTCAGCGTCTGCTCCGGCGCCTTCGTGCTCGGCGCCGCCGGCCTGCTCGACGGCCGCGAGTGCACGACGCACTGGCGGTACGCCGACGCGCTGCAGCGCCGCTTCCCGCTCGCGAAGGTGGACCCGGACGTGCTGTTCATCGACGACGGCACGGTCATCACGAGCGCGGGGACCTCCGCCGGCATCGACGCCTGCCTCCACCTGGTGCGGCGCGAGCTCGGCAGCGCGGTCGCCAACACGATCGCGCGCAACATGGTCGTGCCCCCGCAGCGCGACGGCGGCCAGCGTCAGTACATCGAGAAGCCGGTCTCCGACTGCGAGGACGACACGTTCAGCGAGCTGCTGGACCACCTCACCACCACTCTCGACGAGAACCACACCGTCTCCGGCCTCGCCGCCCGCACCCACATGTCGACCAGGAGCTTCTCGCGGCGCTTCGTCGCCGAGACCGGGGTGCCGCCGATGCAGTGGCTCACGACGCAGCGTGTCCTCCACGCGCGGCTGCTGCTGGAGACCACCGAGCTGCCCGTCGAGGAGGTCGCCCGCCGCAGCGGGTTCGCGAGCGCGACGCTGCTGCGGCACCACTTCGACGCGGAGGTCGGTGTGCCGCCGACGCGTTACCGGGCGGCGTTCGCGTCGAACTGACCGGCCGGCGGCCGGAGTGGCCCACGCCGACAGCGATCTCCGCGGGAACAATCCGCCCGCCCGCCGGTTGACTCGAAGGACAGTCACACCGACGCGACGGAAGGACCTCCGCACATGGCCACCCAGATCCAGTACGACCGACTCGGCGGTCCCGACGTGCTCGAGGTGGTGACGGTCCCCGATCCCGTGGCGCCCGAGGACGGCGTGGTCGTGGCGGTGCGCGCCGCCGGGGTGAACCCGATCGACGGCAAGCTGCGCAGCGGCGATCGCCCCACACCGCCGATCACCGCGCCGCGCGTGCCGGGCACCGATGCGGCAGGGGTCGTGCTCTCGGTCGGGTCGGGTGTGGGCGACTGGGCGCCGGGTGACGAGGTCATCGTCCGCGGCGCGCACGGCGCGTACACGACGCACCTGGTCGCGCCGGCCTCGCGACTGGTGCGCAAGCCGGCCGGCGTGAGCTGGGAGCAGGCAGCTGCGATCGGCGTCCCCGTAGGCACCGCGCACCAGGTGCTGGTCTCGATGGGCGTCGGTCCCGGCACCACGCTGCTCGTCCACGGCGGCTCCGGCAGCGTTGGACGCGCGGCGATCCAGCTCGCCCGGCGGATGGGCGCCACTGTCGTGGCGACGGCGTCGCCGGAGAACCATGCGCGCCTGCGCGAGCTGGGCGCGGTCCCCGTCGCGTACGGCCCCGGGCTACTCGACCGGCTGCGGGCCGCAGCGCCGGACGGCTACGACCTCATCCTCGACGCGATCGGCTCGGACGAGGCGCTGGAGGCCTCCTTCGCGCTGGTCGACGACCGCTCCCGGATCGGCACCATCGTGGTCGGCCCGCGCGCGGCCGAGCTGGGCATCCGGGCGTGGGGCGGCGGCAATCCGGTGCCGCTCACCGAGGAGGAACTCCGGCTGCGCGACGACGCCTACGCACTCGCGCTCGACCTCATCGGAGCGGGCGAGTTCGAGCTGGATATCGCACGGACCTTCCCCCTGGTCGAGGCGGCCGACGCGGCGCGGCTGGTGGAGGCGGGGCATCCGGGCGGGAAGGTGATCCTGCTGCCGTAGGCCTCAGTGGTGCAGCAGGCCTCAGTGGTGCAGCAGGCGGCGGTGGACGGCGTGCGCGACGGGGAGGTCGTCGCCGCGGTAGTGCTTGAGCAGCCTCCAGTTGCGCAGAGCGAGCTGCGTGAACACCAGCACCGTCACGGCGCCGCACACGACGATCCCCCACGCCCGCGGGTTCTCCCCCTGGGTGGGGATGAGCACGGCGAGCACGACGGTGGCGATCATGGCGAGGACGGCGAACACCGCTCCCACCCCGACGCGACGCCACGCCCGGGCGCGCTCCACCTGGTCGCCCATGGAGCGCAAGCTACTCCGCGCGACGGGCGTGCGCCAGGTCGGACACGCGGCTCCGACCGAGTTCGAAGCCGACCTCGCGCGCGCTGTCACTCACTCGTCGTCGACGTGCCACCGAAGCGCTCCTGCCACTCGGGGTAGGTGTGATCGCGTCCCAGCGGGCATTCGCAGCGGATGAGGATCGGCTGGCCGGTCACCACACTGGTGGCGTGCTCGACGTGCGGCACGGCCTGATCGGTGTCGACGACGGTCTGAGTCTTGGTGTTCATGGATGCGAGTATCGGACCTCCGTTGCAGCGTCCCGCGGCCGTATGCGCGTGAACATGCTGGATTTCACCTGCGCATTCGCGCCGGCGCGACCTCCCTTTCACGTGAACCGGGCAGGGCTGCCCGGCCGTCGGTGGTGGCTGCCAGGATGTCGGCATGGCCGTCACCTTCTTCCAGCCGGACGGGCTCGTCCGCAGCCCCGCCTTCAGCCATGTCGCCGTCGTCCCGCCCGGGTCCGCCACCGTCTATCTCGGCGGCCAGAACGGCGTCGACGAGACCGGCGCGATCGTGTCGCCCGAGGTCGGCGCGCAGGCTGCGCGCGCCCTCGACAACGCGCGGGTCGCCCTCGCCGCGGCGGGAGCCGGGCTCGACGACGTCGTGCAGTGGTTCGTCCTCATCGACGTGGGAGCCGACGTCGGCGCCGCCTACGGCGCGATCGCGGGGCAGCTCGCCCGAGACGGTGCACCCCCGCTGGTGACGGCGTCGCTCGTCGCCGGACTGGGAGTGCCAGGGGCGCTGATCGAGATCGGCGCGATCGCGGCGCTTCCGGGTTAGGGAAGTAGACCGCGTTACGACGCGGAAAGCCCCCGCCCACGTTGTCGGGGCGGGGGCCGGCACGGCTCGGAGGCGCGGCTCCGTCAGTGCTTGAAGGCGTCCTTCACCTTCTCGCCGGCGTTCTTGAGGTCCGCCTTGGCCTGATCCCCCTTGCCTTCGGCTTCGAGGCGCTCGTTGCCCGTGGCCTTTCCGGTCGCCTCTTTGGCCTTGCCGCCCGCGTTCTCCGCGGCGTTCTCGATCTTGTCGTCGAGTCCCATCGTGTTCCCCTTTCGCTCGGGTCGCCGCCGACGTTCCCACGCAGTCGGGGACGGGTCCAGGGTGCACAGCCGACCCGGTTTTTCAATCCCCTCACTCCTCCACAGGAAGCTCCCGGCCACGGTTTCTCCACGGGAATGTCCACCCCCTTCCAGCGCGGTGCGCCGCGCGAAAGAATCCATGGTGTGAACCACGACGTACCGACCAGCACCTACCGCCTCCAGATAACCCCCGACTTCACGCTGCGCGACGCCGCACAGGTTCTCGATCACGTGCACCGCCTCGGCGCGGGCGCCGTCTACCTGTCGCCGCTGCTCCAGTCGGCCGCCGGCTCCGCGCACGGGTACGACGTGGTCGACCCGACCCGGGTGGACGAGGCGCGGGGCGGCCCGGAGGCTTTGCGCGAGTTCGCGGAGGCGGCCCACCTGCGCGGCCTCCAGGTCATCGTCGACATCGTGCCGAACCACCTCGGCGTCGCCGTGCCGCGGGAGAACCCGTGGTGGTGGGATGTCCTCCGCCTGGGCCAGGACTCCGCGTACGCGGACCACTTCGACATCGACTGGGCGTTCGGCGGCGGCCGGCTGCGCATACCCGTCCTCGGCGACGAGCCGGGCGAGGAGGATGCGCTGCGCGTCGTGGACGGCGAGCTCGTGTATTACGAGCACCGCTTCCCGATCGCGCCCGGCACGGAATTCGCGTCGCCGCGCGATGTGCACGGCCGACAGCACTACGAGCTGATCTCGTGGCGCCGGGCCGACGCCGAGCTGAACTACCGCCGGTTCTTCGCGGTGAACACGCTGGCCGGGGTGCGCGTGGAGGATCCGCGGGTCTTCGAGGACACGCACGCCGAGATCGGCCGCTGGCTGCGCGACGGCATCGTGGACGGGCTCCGCGTGGACCATCCGGACGGTCTGCGCGATCCCGGCGACTACCTGCGCCGACTGGCGGAGCTGACGGACGGGCGGCCGATCTGGGTGGAGAAGATCCTGGAGGGCGACGAGCGCATCCCGAGCTGGCCGATCGCGGGCACGACGGGGTATGACGCGCTCGGGATCGTCGACCGGGTGTTCGTCGATCCCGCGGGCGAGGAACCGCTGACGGCTCTGGCGGAGGAGCACGACGCCCGCGAGGAGAGCCGGGACTGGCCGGGGCTGGTGCACCGCCGCAAGCGTGCCGCGGCGGACGGGATCCTGCGCTCGGAGGTGCTGCGGGTGGTGCGCGAACTCGGCGAGGACGCTGCGGGCGAAGCCGCGGACACCCTGGCCGATGCCGTTGCCGAGCTGGCGGCGAGCTTCCCGGTCTACCGCAGCTACCTCCCGTTCGGCGCCGACCACCTGCGGGCGGCGCTCGACGCCGCGTCCGAGGCACGGCCGGACCTCGCGGACGCGCTCCGGACACTCGGCACGGCGTTCGCGCCCGGCCCAGACGGAGCCCTCTCCCCCGCTTCCGCTCGCTTCCAGCAGACCAGCGGCGCGATCATGGCCAAGGGTGTGGAGGACAACGCGTTCTACCGGTTCAGCCGGCTGACATCGTTGACCGAGGTCGGTGGCGACCCGGCCGAGTTCGCGCTCCCGGCGGAAGGCTTCCACCGCCTGCAGCAGCGGAGGGCGGACGACCTCCCGCTCTCGCTGACGACACTCGGCACCCACGACACCAAGCGCAGCGAAGACACCCGGGCGCGGATCGCAGTGCTGGCCGAGCTGCCCGAGCGTTGGGCGCGGTTCCTCGCGGCCGTGCGGCAGCGCGTGTCGACCGGCGACGGGTCGCTCGAGAACCTGCTCTGGCAGTCGATCGTCGGCGCGTGGCCGGCCTCCAGGGACCGACTCCACGCGTACGCGCTCAAGGCCGCGCGGGAGGCCGGCGCGAGCACCAGCTGGACGGATCCGGACCCGGCGTTCGAGGGCGCGCTCGGCGAACTGGTGGACGCGGCGTTCGACGATCGGCGGGTGGCCGCGGAGGTGGCCGCGATCTCTGCGATCGTGGACGCCCCCGGCGCGAGCAACGGGCTGGGCGCGAAGCTCGTCCAGCTCACGATGCCGGGCGTCCCCGACGTCTACCAGGGCTCGGAGCGCTGGGACCGGTCGCTCGTCGACCCCGACAACCGGCGTCCGGTCGAGTTCGACGCCGCGGCCGGGCTGCTCGCTCACCTCGACGAGGGCTGGCTGCCGCCGCTCGACTCGTCGGGGGCGGCGAAAGTGCTCGTGACCTCCCGGGCGCTGCGGCTGCGCCGCGACCGACCCGAGCTCTTCGCGGAGTACCGCCCGGTGACGGCGTCGGGGCCGCACGAACGGCACCTCCTGGCGTTCGACCGCGGCGGGGCGATCACCCTCGCCACCCGGTTGCCGTACGGGCTGGCCGAGGCGGGCGGCTGGGGCGAGACGAACGTGGAAGTCGGGCCCGAAACCTACCGGGACGAGCTGACCGGGCGCGAGGTGAGCGGCACGGCTCGGCTCGCGGAGGTCCTCGATCGGTTCCCCGTCGCACTGCTGGCGGTGGTCCGATGACCGCGGAGGGCACCTCTCCCGCGCGCACCTTCCCGGTCTGGGCGCCGGATGCGAACACCGTGGAGGTGGAGGTCGCCGGACACGGGCGGCATCCGGCGCGCAGGGCCGCCGACGGGTGGTGGCGGCTGCCGACGCCGTTCGAGGGCGGCCGGTCGGGCGACTCGGCCGGCCCAGCCCACGGCCCGCTCGACTACGGATTCGTCGTCGACGGCGCCGGCCCTTATCCCGACCCGCGCTCGCAGCGCCAGCCGGACGGCGTCCACGGGCTGAGCCGCGAGTGGGATCCGGGCGCGTTCGCCTGGACCGACCACGACTGGCGGCCCCGCCCACTGACCGGCCGCGTCAGCTACGAGCTCCACGTCGGCACCTTCACCCCGGAGGGGACACTCGACGCGGCGGCCGCGCGGCTCGATCACCTCGTCGGGCTCGGCGTCGACGCGGTCGAACTGCTGCCGGTCAACGCCTTCAACGGGCCGCACGGCTGGGGCTACGACGGTGTGCTCTGGTTCGCCGTGCACGAGCCGTACGGCGGGCCCGACGCGTACCAGCGATTCGTGGAAGCCTGCCACCGCCGCGGCATCGCCGTCATCCAGGATGTCGTCTACAACCACCTCGGGCCGAGCGGCAACTACCTCCCGGTGTTCGGCCCATACCTGAGCGAGGGTCGCAACACCTGGGGTTCCTCCGTCAATCTGGACGGTCCGAAGTCCGGCGAGGTGCGCCGGCTCATCCTCGACAACGCGGCGTTCTGGCTGCGCGACATGCACGTCGACGGCCTGCGGCTGGATGCGGTGCACGCGCTCCAGGACAGCAGCGCCGAGCACATCCTCGAAGCGCTCGCACGGGAGGCCGCCACCGTCGGCGAGACGACCGGACGGCAGGCGACGCTGATCGCCGAGAGCGACCTCAACGACCCGAAGCTGATCCGCGAACGGCGCCGGCACGGCTACGGCCTCGACGCGCAGTGGGACGACGACGTGCATCACGCCGTCCACGTCAACCTCACCGGGGAGACGAGCGGCTACTACGCGGACTTCGCCGGGCCCGGTTCGCTGGTCAAGGTCTTCGAGCGCGGCTTCTTCCATGACGGCACCTGGTCGAGCTTCCGCGAACGGCGGCACGGCAGACCGCTCGATGCCGGGATGCCGTTCACCCGCCTCGTCGCCTTCAGCCAGAACCACGACCAGATCGGCAACCGCGCGATCGGCGACCGCCTGACCGCCACCCTCGACGAAGGGCGGCTCGCGGCCGCGGCGGCGCTGGTCCTGCTGGGTCCGTTCACGCCCATGCTGTTCATGGGCGAGGAGTGGGGGGCGAGCACGCCGTGGCCGTTCTTCAGCTCCCACCCGGAGCCCGAACTGGCGGAGGCGACCCGCACCGGGCGCATCGCCGAGTTCTCGCGGATGGGCTGGGACCCGGCCGTGGTCCCCGACCCGCAGGACCCGGCCACGTTCGCGAGCGCGAAGCTGGACTGGTCCGAGCTGGCCGACCCGGACCACGCGCGACTGCTCGCCTGGTATCGGCGGCTCATCGAGCTGCGCCGCGCGGTGCCGGCGGACGCACGTGCCACGCATGTCCGGTACTCGGACGGCGTGTTCGCCTTCACCCGCGGGCGCCTCCGGGTGGAGGTCGCGCTGGACGGCCCGCTACCGGATGACGACGCCGAAGGCGGGGTGCTCGCCGCCTTCGGGGACACGGTGCGCGTGACCCCGGCGTCCCGCGCGGCCGACGCGGAAGGGGGTGACTGACCGATCCGCTGCTGCTCAGCGCGTCCCGACGCCTCCGGCGATGCCGCTGATCAGGCGGCGTTGGAGGACCAGGTACAGGATGATGATCGGCAGCGCGATGAGCACGCCGGCCGCGGAGAGCAGCGAATAGTTCGTCATGTGCTGGCCCTGGAAGAACGCCAGGCCGAGCGGCGCGGTCCTGAGCTGATCCTGCGTGATCATCACCAGCGGGATGAGGAACTCGTTCCACGTCCACATGCCCACCAGGACCGCCATCGTCGCGATCGACGGCCAGGACGCCGGGACGAGCACCCGCCAGAGCAGGCGGCGGTCCGTCGCGCCGTCGAGCCGGGCGGCCTCGATGATCTCGCCGGGGAACGCGCGGAAGTGGTTGCGCATCCAGAACGCGGCGAAGCCCAGCGACTGCGCCGTCTGCGGCAGGATCAGCGCCCAGTACGTGTCGGTGAGTCCTGCCGTGCGCAGGTTGAAGTAGAGCGGGATGATGAACGCCTCCTCGGGGAGCATCAGCCCCACGAGCAGGACGAAGAACAGGACGCCCGAGCCCGGGAACGTCATCCGTGCGAACGCGAAGCCGGCGAGCGTCGCCAGCACGAACGTGAGGACGACGACGGCGACGGCGACCAGGACGCTGGAGGCCATGTAGGACGAGAAGTGGCCCTCCGTCCAGGCATCGGTGTAGTTCTGCAGCCGGACGGTCCGGGGCAGCTGGAATCCGCCGGTGTTGTCGGCCGCGGGGATGACCGACGAGAACAGCACGCCGACCAGCGGCAGCAGAGCGAACAGCGCGAAGACGCTCAGGATGATGTAGTCGACGGTCTTCTCGACCCTGCCGATTCTCATGCGGTCTCCTTCGGCTGCAGGCGGGTGATCAGCCACGAGATCACCATGATGAGGACGGTCAGGGCGATCGCGACAGCGGCCGCCGATCCCACCTGGCCGGTGTTGAAGGCGCGGTTGAACGCCTCGAAGGCGGGGACGGTGGTGCTGGTGCCCGGGCCGCCCTGTGTGGTGATGTAGACGATGTCGAACGACTTGAGGGTCGCCGTCACCGTCAGCGTCAGCGCGATCGCGAGTTGGCCGCGCAGCGCGGGGAGCGTCACGCCGAAGAACTCGCGCAACGGCCCGGCGCCGTCGATCCGGGCGGCCTCGAACACGGACGGCTCGATGTTCTGCACGCCGCCGAGGAAGAGCACCAGGCACAGGCCGGTGTTCACCCAGGTCCCGATGAAGCCGATCGCGACCAGCGCGAAGGTGTAGTCGCCGAGCCACGCCCGGGACAGGTCCCCGAGCCCGATCATCCCGAGCGCCTGGTTCAGGAGGCCGTGCGGTGCGTAGATCGACACCCAGATGGTGCCGACCACCACCGAGGCGATCACCTGCGGGAGGAACAGCACCGTGCGGAAGAAACCCACGCCGCGGAGCCGGTTGGCGTGCGAGAGCACGATCGTCAGGCCGAGGCCGAGGATCACCGGGATGGCCGCATAGAAGAGGAGCAGCACGGACACGTGCAGGAACGCGTCCCGCAGGTGGACGTCGGTGAAGACGGCCGCGTAGTTCTTCAGCCCGGCCCAGGTCGACGCCCCGATGCCGTTCCAGTCGTAGAACGAGTACTGGAAGGTCTGCAGGAGCGGGACCACGATGAACGCGGCCAGCACCAGCACGGACGGCGCGACGTACAGGTAGGCGGCCGGCTGCCACCGGCGCCGCGCGCGGGTGCGCGGGGCGTCGGTGGCAGTCGCGATAAGGGTCTGGGCCATCACTTGTTTCCGGAGACGAAGCCCGAGTAGTCGGCCTGCAGCGTCTGGGAGAACTGCTGCGGGGTGGTCTTCTGGGCGGTGAGGTCCTGCATGGCCGCGGTCAGCGTCGTGTAGAACGTCGGCGTCGAGTAGTCGAGGTAGGGCACGATGCTCTTGCCGGCGGTCAGCGAGGCGTACTGGTCGTAGACGCTGGCGTTCAGCGTCCCGGCCTGGGACGTGTGGCCGGCCGGCAGCACGGTCGGCAGGCTGTTCGCGTCGATCATCGTCTGGGCGCTGTCGCGGCCGGAGATGAAGTCGATGTAGGCCGCCGCCGCGTTCGGGTGGGCGGACTTGGACGTCATCGCCCAGGCCAGGCCCTCGCCGCCCTGCGTCACCGGCGCGGAGGCGCCGGCGGGCGTGAGCGCGACCATGCCGGCGTTCGACTGGCCGAGGGCCGAGCCGATCGTGGACATGTCCCACGTGCCGTCGATGATGAACGCGGCCTTGCCCTTGCCGAAGTCGGCGACCGCGGCGTCCTGGGAGACACCGTTCGCGTCGGCCGGCAGGTAGCCCTTCTGCGCCCAGCTCTGGATGGTCGCGGCGGCGTCGACGTTCGCCGTGTCCGTCCACGCGCCGGCCTTGCCCGCGACGAGGTCCTGGACCGCCTTGGCCCCGGCCGTCGCGGCCTGGACCACGCCGTAGAGCTGGATGCCGCGCACCTTCTCGAGGTCGCCGTACGCCATCGGCTCGACACCGGCGGCCTTCGCCTTCGCGAGGTCGGCGGTCAGGTCGTCGAGGGTCTTGGGCGCCTCCACCCCGAGGCTGCTCAGGATCTTCTTGTTGTAGTAGACCCCGACGAACTCGCCGGTGTTCGAGACCCCGTAGAGGTTGCCGGTCTGCCAGTGCTTGCCGTCGGAGCTGAAGGTGTTGAGCGCGAGCAGGTTGGAGGGGAAGTAGTGGGCCCAGCCGTACAGCGACGAGTAGTCGTCGAGCGGGGCGAGCATCCCTCCGGAGACGAACGCGCCCATGTCGGGGTAACCCTGGTTGGCCTGCACGACGTCCGGCGGGTTGTTGCCGGACAGGGCGAGCTTCAGTGTCGTCTTCAGGTCGGAGAACGACTGGCTGTTGCGCTTGATCGTGACGTTCGGGTACTTCTTCTCGAACTCCGCGTTGAGCTTCTTCTGCGCCGTGTCGATGTCGCCGGTGTTGTTCTGATCCCAGACGGTCAGCGTGTACTTCCCGGACTCCACGGTCTTGGAGGCCGTGACCTTCGACGTGTCGGAGCCGGTCCCCGACGTCCCCGGCGCGCAGCCTGCCAGGAGCAGCGCTGTCGCCGCGGTGAGCGCGCCGACCGCTAGGGCGGTGAACTGCTTCTTCATGGATTACCTTTCTGTTGCCGTGGTCTGCTGGAGCGGCGCTCGCCGGCTCCAAGCGTGGAGGAAGCCCCAGTCGGAGTCCGCGGCGTGTCGTTCGACGAAGCCGATGAGCTCTCCAGGAGTCGGTGCGCTCGCGCCCCCGCCCAGCCCGGTCACCGAGTAGGCGGCCGTCGCTGTCGCGAAGCGGAGTCGTTCGGCGAGGGTCCATTCCTCGCCGAAGGACGTCATGAGGGCGGCGGTGAACACGTCACCGGCGCCGGTCGGGTCGACGGCCGCGACGCGGATGCCGCGCACCTCGGCCTCTTCGCCGTTGGCCGAGTCGACGGCGACCACGCCGTCCGCTCCGCGCGTGACGACGGCGAGCCCGACGTGCTCGGCCAGGGCGCGGGCGGCGGCGACGGGATCGCCGGTGCGGGTGTACGCCATCGCCTCGTCGTGGTTCGGGACGAAGACGTCGACGTTGCCGAGCTGGGCGAGCAGCCCGCTGGACCATTCGCCGCTCGCGTCCCAGCCGACCCCGCCGACGAGCACCGTCCCGGCCTCGCGCAGCTCGCGGCCCCACGCGCTGGCCGCGTCGGCCACGTCGACGTGTGCGGCGGCGACATCGTCGCGCCGCTGCGGGACCGCGACCGGGTGCTCCTCCACGTAGGTGAGGAAGCCGCGGTCGTGCGGGCCGGAGATCGCCACGCTGATCGGGGTCTGGTAGCCCGCGACCGTCGCCAGTTCCTCGACGTCGAGGTTCGGCTCTGCGCGGAGGAGCGCGTGGATGTGCGACCCGATGACGTCGTCGCCCATCGTGGCCACCAGCCGGGAGTCCGCGCCGAGCCGCGCCGCCGCCATCGCCCGGATGGCCGCGCCGCCGGCGGCGATGCCGAACCGGTCGGCGTAGGTCTCCTGTCCGAGGACCGGCACGTCGGCGCCCGTGAAGACCAGGTCGCAGAACACGTCCCCGGTGAAGAGCAGGGCCCCGGGTCGGGACAGACGGTGATGCAAGAGTTCACTCCTTCGCACTTCTCCGGACGGATGCGGGACACCGTAACACCCTTGCGCAGGTTTGACCAAGTTTGCGCATGTTTGCGTATTTCGCGCATGTTTCGGCTATCGTGATGAGCATGATCGTGAGTGAACGGCGCCAGCGCATCCTGAACGAGCTGCGGGCCAGCGGGACCGCCAGCGTCCCCGAACTGGCCGAGACGCTCGGTGTCAGCGCCTCCACGATCCGCAGGGACCTCGAGATCCTCGACCGCAACGGCGAGCTCACGCGCAGCTACGGCGGCGCCGTCCTGCTCCGCTCGGGCATGACGGTCCAGGAGGGCGCAGAGTCGCCCGAGACCCCTTATGACGACAGTGCCGACATCGACCTCAAGGTGCGCGTGGCGAAGGCCGCGCTCGAGTTCGTGGAGGACGGCAGCGTCGTCCTCCTCGACATCGGCACGACGACGCCGTTCCTGGCGCGGATGCTGCGCGGCAGGGACATCACGGTCGTCACCTCGAACCTCGCCGTCTTCGACGAGCTCCGCAACGACAGCGCCGTGCGGGTCGTGCTGCTCGGCGGCGTCCTCCGCCGCAACATGCGCACCCTGGTCGGATCGCTCACCGTGTCGTCGCTGCAGCAGATCAGCGCCGACGTGATGTTCCTCTCCTGCACCGGCGTCCGGGCGGGCGGAGCGATCGTCGACGACATGGCGGTGGAGACCCCCCTCAAGCAAGCGATGATCGCGGCGAGCGACAAGGTCGTCCTGCTCGCCAGCGAAGCCAAGTTCCCCGGGACGGGTGCGCTCCGTGTGTGCGCGCTCTCCGACGTCGACGTGCTCGTCACGACCGACGGCGCCCCGGCCGAAGCCATCGAATTGTGCCGCGCGAGCGGCGGAGAGGTCGTGATCGCATGAAATTGAGCATCCTCGGCGGCGGTGGATTCCGTACGCCCTACGTCTGGCAGGCCATGCTCCGGGACACGGGCAGCCCCCGCGTCGATGAGGTGTGCCTCTACGACGTGGATGCCGACAAGCTCGCGACGATGGCGGCCCTGCTGACGCAGCTGGCCGCCGGCACGCCCGGTGCGCCGCGACTGACCACCACGACCTCGCTCGACGAGGCCATCGCCGGCAGCGACTTCGTCTTCTCCGCCATCCGCGTCGGCGGGCTGGAGGGCCGGCGCTGCGACGAGCACGTCGCGCTCGACCTCGGCGTGCTCGGCCAGGAGACCACCGGTCCGGGCGGGATCGCCTACGCGCTCCGCACGGTCCCCGTGATGGTCGGCGTCGCCGAGACGATCAAGCGGCTCGCGCCGAACGCCTTCGTGATGAACTTCACAAACCCCGCGGGCATCATCACCGAGGCCATGCAGGGCGTCCTGGGCGACCGCGTGGTCGGCATCTGCGACACGCCCTCCGGGCTGGGCCGGCGGGTGGCGGCGGCGCTCGGCGTCGACCAGAGCCGCATCCACATGGACTACGTCGGGCTCAACCACCTCGGCTGGATGCGCGGGGTGTACTACGACGGCCGCGACATCCTGCCCGAGTTCCTCGCCGACGACCGGCTGCTCGGAGAGCTCGAGGAGGGTCAGGTCTTCGGCACCGAGTGGATCCGCGAACTCGGCGTGATCCCCAACGAGTACCTCTACTACTACTACTACAACCGCGACGCGGTCCGGGCGATGATCGAGGCGGGCACGACCCGCGGCGACTTCCTCGCCCGCACGCAGTCCGAGTTCTGGGAGCTCTCCCGCGACGCCGGCGACAAGGCCGGGCTGTGGCGGCGCACCGTCGAGCGGCGGAGCGCCTCCTACATGGCGGAGGCGACCGGCGGCACGCAGGACGAGCCGGCGCACCACCACGAGGCGTCCTTCGACCCGGCCGACCAGGGCTACGCGGGCGTCGCGCTCGGCGTGATGAACGCGATCACGCGCAACGAGCAGGCGACCATGATCCTCAACGTGCGCAACCGCGGCACGATCGCCGGCCTTCCGGACGACGCGGTCATCGAGGTGCCGACGCTCGTCGACGCCAACGGGGCCCACCCGCTCTCGGTCCCGGCCCCCAGCCTGCACCAGCTCGGTCTGATGTCGCAGGTGAAAGAGGTCGAGCGTCACGCGATCGCCGCCGCCCTCACCGGGTCGGAGACGGAGGCGCTCCTCGCCTTCGCGCTGCACCCGCTGGTCGAGAGCGTCCCGACCGCGCGCGAGCTGCTCCGCGGCTACACCGCGGCGCACCCGCAGCTGGCCGAGCTCTTCGGCGGCGCGCCGGTCGGCGCAGGTCTCGCTCCGGCGGGACGCTGATGCGGGTCGTCGTCCTGCCGACCCCCGCCGAGGTCGGCGAGTCGGCGGCGGCGGAGCTCGCCGCGGTCGTGGCCGAGCGCCCGGACGCGGTGCTCGGCCTCGCCACCGGGGACTCGCCGCTCGGCGCCTACACGGCGCTGGCCCGGCGGGTGGAGCGCGGCGAGCTGGACCTGTCGCGGGCGAGCGGCTTCGCGCTCGACGAGTACGTCGGTCTCGACCCGGCCGATCCGCGGAGCTACCGCACGGTCATCGACCGCACGGTCACCGCACCGCTGCGGATGCGCCCGGCCGCCGTGCGCGTCCCCGACGGCGCAGCCGCCGACCTCGCAGCGGCCGCCGAGCAGTACGAGCGGGCCATCGAGGAGTCGGGCGTCGACATCCAGGTGCTCGGCATCGGCGCGAACGGGCACATCGGGTTCAACGAGCCCGGCTCGGCGTTCGCGACGCACACCCGCGTCGTCGAGCTCAGCGAGCGCACCAGGCGGGACAACGCCCGGTTCTTCCCCGCTCTCGCCGACGTGCCGACGCACGCCGTGACTCAGGGGCTCGGCACGATCATGCGGGCGCGCCGCATCGTGCTCGTCGCGCTCGGGGAGCGGAAGGCGGAGGCCGTCCGGGCCGCGGTCGAAGGGCCGCTCTCGGTGGAGTGCCCGGCGTCGGTCCTGCAGACGCATCCGGACACCGTGCTCGTCCTGGACGAGGCCGCGGCAGCGCGGCTCGACCGGGCCGGCCTGCAGAGCCGCGACCTCGCGTCGGCAGCGCAGGCGTAAGCGCGTGAGCGGGTTAGCGGTCGGCACGGCCCGTGTCAACCGCTTCCCGCCTCCGGTCGTGCGCAGGTAGCCTTTCGGTCTGACGATCATCGGAGGCACCGTGTCCCAGCTCTGCCCCCTTCCGCGCACCCTGCGCGCCCGAGCCCTCTGGGCGGCCCGGTGAGCGGCGACGGCTCCCTCCCGTATCCGCTCGGCCTCACGCTCGTCGAGGGCGGCGCCAACGCGGCCGTCTACAGCGAGAACGCGACCAGCGTCAGCGTCTCGATCTTCGACGCACGCGGCCGCGAGCGGCGCACCGAGCTCCCGAACCGCACCGGTCACGTGTTCCACGGCTTCGTCGCCGGCCTCGTCCCCGGAACGCGCTACGGGCTCCGGGTCGCCGGCCCGTGGGACCCGGCGAACGGGCTGCGCTTCTCGCCCGCGAAGGTGCTGCTGCCGACGCGCGCCCGCGCCGTCACCGGCTCCTGGGACAACTCGCAGGCCGTCTTCGGCCACCAGCTCGGCCGGCCCAAGCGGCGCAGCGATACGAACGGCGCGCGGCACGTCGCGCTCGGCGTCGTCATCGACCGCCAGGAGTTCGACTGGGGCGATCACGAGCGCCCGTCGACCCCGCTCAGCGAGACCATCATCTACGAGACCCACGTCAAGGGATTCACCCGGCTGATGGAGTGGGTGCCCGAGGAGTTCCGCGGCACCTACGCCGGACTCGCCCACCCCGCGGCCGTCGAGTACCTGAAGAACCTCGGCGTCACCGCGGTCGAGCTGATGCCGGTGCACCAGTTCGTGCAGGACCCGCACCTGCAGGAGAAGGGCCTCCGCAACTACTGGGGCTACAACTCCATCGGCTTCTTCGCGCCGCACAACGAGTACGCCGCGACCGGCGACACCGGGCACCAGGTCGACGAGTTCAAGGGCATGGTCAAGGCGCTGCACGCGGCCGGGCTGGAGGTCATCCTCGACGTCGTCTACAACCACACCGCCGAGGGCAACGACCTCGGGCCGACGTACAGCTTCAAGGGCATCGACAACCCCTCCTACTACCGGCTGGTGGAGGGCGACCGGGCGCACTACTTCGACACCACCGGCACCGGGAACAGCGTCAACGTGAGCCACCCCGCCGGCCTCCGGCTCATCATGGACTCGCTGCGCTACTGGGTGGAGGACTACCACATCGACGGATTCCGGTTCGACCTCGCCACCACGCTCACCCGGCAGGGCGGCGACGCCAGCCTGCACAGCGCCTTCCTCACGCTCATCCAGCAGGACCCGGTCCTCGCGCGGGTCAAGATGATCGCCGAGCCGTGGGACACCGCCGGGTACCAGCTCGGCGGGTTCCCTGCCGACTGGTCGGAATGGAATGGGAAGTTCCGCGACGACGTCCGCGACTTCTGGCGCGGCACCTCCGGCGTGCTCGGGACGCTGTCACAGCGCGTGCTGGGCAGCCCGGACATCTACGAGGACTCCCGCCGGGCGCCGCTCTCGAGCGTCAACTTCGTCACCGCGCACGACGGCTTCACGCTCGCCGACCTCACGAGCTACGACGAGAAGCACAACGAGGCGAACGGCGAGGACAACCGCGACGGGGAATCCGACAACCGCTCGCGCAACTACGGAGTGGAGGGGCCGACCGACGACCCCGCCATCAACGCCGTGCGCGTCCGGCAGCGCAAGAACCTCCTCGCGACGGTGCTGCTGTCGGCCGGCGTGCCGATGATCCTCGGCGGCGACGAGATCGGCCGCACCCAGCACGGCAACAACAACGCGTACTGCCAGGACAACGAGCTCTCCTGGTTCGACTGGGCGAACGCGGACTGGGAGCTGCATGAGTTCACGGCAGCGCTCATCCGCCTGCGCCGCGCCGAGCCCGCCCTCCGGCCCGAGTGGTACCGGCAGGCCCCCGAGGTCGGCGGGTCCGACACGGTGCGCATCGTGCGGGCGGACGGCGAGCCGTTCGCCGATGACGACTGGTCCGATCCGGAGGCGCGCACGATCGCGTTCGTGCTCATGCACGAGGGCTCGGACTCGTTCCTCCTGCTGCTCAACGCGGCCGAGAACGGGGTGGACTTCGTGCTGCCGCAGCCGCCGGGCGCGCACTGGGAGCTGGAGCTCTCCAGCGATCCGGAGCTCGCCCTCCACGACGGCGAGAGCGTGATCCTCGGCGAGACCTCGTTCGCCCTGCTGCGATCGGCCGCCGGACGATGAGCGACACCCCGATCCCGGCCCTGCTCGGCCGCTACCGCCCGCAGACGCTGATCGGCCGCGGCGGGGAGGCGAGCGTCTTCCGCGCGACCGACGAGATCCTCGGCCGCGAGGTCGCCATCAAGCTCTACCGCTCCGCGACAGAGGAGCAGATGGCGCAGTACCGCACCGAGCAGACCGCGCTCGCCCGGCTGAGCCACCACGGCATCGTCTCGCTGATCGACGCGGGCATCGACTACTCGGCCCCGAAGGATCCGCGCCCCTTCCTGGTCATGGAACTGGTGGCCGGCAGCGACCTGGCCGCGACTCTGAGCGAACGCGCGCTCAGCACCGAGGAGATCGCCGAGGTGGCGTACGACCTGGCCGAGGCGCTGGAGTACGTGCACGCGAACGGCGTCGTGCACCGCGACATCAAGCCGTCGAACATCATGCTGGTGACCTACGGCACCACGACCTTCCGGGCCCGCGCGCGCCTGACCGACTTCGGCATCGCCGGGGGCGTCCTGGCGGCGCCGACGACGGAGGAGGACGGCACGGCCACGACGGGCACGGCGGCCTACCTGAGCCCGGAGCAGGCGTCCCACACGGCGGCGACGCCGGCGAGCGACGTGTACTCGCTCGGGCTGGTGCTGCTGGAGTGCTTCACGCGCACGGTGACGTACCCGGGCGACGCGGTGGAGTCCGCGCTGGCGCGGCTCCGGGCGGACCCGCCGGTGCCCGACGACCTCCCCGACGCGTGGACGCCGCTGCTGCGCGCGATGACGGCCCGCGAACCGGAGGCGCGGCCGACGGCGGCGGAGCTGGCGCAGGCGTTCCGGGAGGCGATCATCGCGGCGACGCCGGTGCCCGCCGGGCGCTGAGCTCGGAGCCTCAGCGCGCCGCCAGCACCTCCGCGATGCGGCCCGGCACCGTCTCGTCCTGCAGCGAGGTGGTGTCGCCGAGCGGCCTCCCGTCGAAGAGGTCGACCAGCAGGCGGCGCATGATCTTGCCCGAGCGCGTCTTCGGGAGGTCGTCCACCACCACGACGTGACGCGGTTTGGCGATCGCTCCGATCGCGCGCGCCACCTGGTCGCGCAGGCCGGACGGATCGGGCGCCTCGCCGGCCGCGATGACGAACGCCGCCACCGCCTGGCCGGTCGTCGCATCGCCGACGCCGACCACGGCGGCCTCCGCGACCGACGGATGCGCGACCAGCGCCGACTCGATCTCGATGGTCGAGAGGCGGTGGCCGGAGACGTTGATCACGTCGTCGAGCCTCCCGAGCAGCCACAGGTAGCCGTCGTCGTCCACGGCCGCGCCGTCGCCGGCGAGGAAGTAGCCGCGGTCGGCGAACGCCCGCCAGTACGAGTCGCGGTAGCGCTCCGGGTCGCCCCACACGGTGCGCGACATCGCCGGCCAGGTGCCGTCGATGACGATGGAGCCGCCGGAGCCGCGCGGCACGTCCTCCCCGTGCTCGTCGACGACCCGTACGCTGACGCCCGGGACCGCGACGGTCGCCGAACCGGGCTTCAGCGCGGTGACGCCGGGGAGCGGGGCGACGATGGCCGCGCCGGACTCCGACTGCCACCAGGTGTCGACCACGGGCGCGCGGCCGGCGCCGAGCTGCTCGCGGAACCACACCCAGACCTCCGGGTTGATGGCCTCCCCCACGGTGCCCAGCAGGCGGATGCTGGAGAGGTCCCAGTCGCCCGCCGCGCTCAGCCCCTGCGGGAACCAGCTCATGAACGTGCGGATCAGCGTCGGCGCCGTATAGTACGTCGTCACGCCGCAGCGCTCGATGATCTCGAAGTGCCTGGCGGTGGTCGGGGTGTTCGGCGTCCCCTCGTAGATGACGGAGGTCGCGCCGTTGGAGAGCGGCCCGTACAGCACATAGGTGTGCGCCGTCACCCAGGCGAGGTCGGCGGTGCACCAGTAGACGTCGGAGTCCTTCGCGTCGAACAGCGCCCAGTGGCTCCACGACGCCTGCGTGAGATAGCCGCCGGTGGTGTGGACGACGCCCTTCGGCCGCCCGGTGGTGCCCGACGTGTAGATGATGAAGAGCGGGGTCTCCGCGTCGAAGAACTCGGGCTCGTGCTCGGCGGGGGCGGTCTCGACGGCCTCGTGCCACCAGACGTCGCGGCCGGGGGTCCACGGGATGTCCGGGGTGAGGTCCCCGGTGCGGCGCACGACGAGCACGTGCTCGATCGCGTTGACGCCCGCGACGGCGGCGTCGGCCTGCGCCTTCACCGGCACGGCGGCGCCGCGGCGGAACTGCCCGTCGGAGGTCACCAGGAGTTTCGCGCCGGTGTCCTCCACCCGGAACCGCAGCGCCTCGGCGGAGAAGCCGCCGAACACGAGCGAGTGGATGGCGCCGACGCGGGCGATCGCGAGGGTGACGACGACGGTCTCCACGAGCACCGGGAGGTAGACCACGACCCGGTCGCCCCTCCCGACGCCGAGGGCGGTGAGGGCGTTGGCGGCGTGGGCGACGCGGCGCTGCAGCTCGGCGTACGTGACGGTCTCCCGGTCGCCCGGCTCGCCTTCGAAGTGCAGGGCGACGCGGTCGCCGCGCCCGGCGGCGACGTGCCGGTCGACGCAGTTGACTGCGGCGTTCAGCCGGCCGCCGGCGAACCACTCGGCGCGCGGGACGCTGAGCTCCCCGTCCGGGCCGGCGGTGGCGGGCTCCCAGGTGTGCGCGGTGTGCCAGGGCTCTGCCCAGTCGAGGCGCGCGGCCTGCTTCTCCCAGAAGGCGACCGGATCGGCGGCGGCCTCCGCGAACACGTCGGCGCCGACGTTCGCCTGCGCCGCGAACTCGGCGCTCGGCTCGTACAGGCGGGACTCGCGGCCCAGGTTCTCGATCGCGCTGCTCACCCTCCGACGCTAGCGGCGCGCGCCCCCGACGCCCGCCTCCCCCCGTAACCCCCCGTAACCCCTCGGCGAGTAGAAGGGGTGGGTGGGAGCATAGGGGCATGGAACCGGTTGCGGCGTTGAACGAGATCGCCTTCTGGCTCGAGCGCGAGCTCGCCCCGTCGTTCAAGGTCCAGGCGTTCCGGAAGGCGGCCGCGATCATCGCGCCGCTCGGGACGGACGAGGTCGCGGCGCGGGTCGCCGACGGCCGGCTCAAGCGCACGAAGGGGATCGGCGACCGCACCTTCCAGGTGATCTCGCAGGCGGTCGACGGGGAGGTCCCCGCCTACCTCGCCGACCTGCGCGAACGCAACGCCGAGCCGCTGGACTCCGGCGGCGCGGAGCTGCGCGCCCAGCTGCGCGGCGACCTCCACAGCCACACCGAGTGGTCGGACGGCACGGTGCCCATCGAGGTGATGGCCGCGGCGGCGGCCACGCTGGGCCGCGAATACCAGGCGATCACCGACCACTCCCCCACGCTCACGGTCGCGAGCGGCCTCAGCGCCGAGCGGCTGACGGAGCAGCTCGACGTCATCGCCGGGCTCGACACCGGCAGCGTGACCCTGCTGACCGGCATCGAGGTCGACATCCTCGAGGACGGCACGCTCGACCAGACGCCCGCCCTGCTCGATCGGCTGGACGTCGTGGTCGCGAGCGTGCACTCCAAGCTGCGCGCGGACAGCCGCACGATGACCGCGCGGATGCTCGGCGGCATCCGCGCCCCGCACACGAACGTGCTGGGCCACTGCACGGGACGGCTCGTGCAGGGCTCGCGCGGCACCCGGCCGCCGAGCGAGTTCGACGCCGACGCGGTGTTCGCGGCGTGCGCCGAGAACGGCGTCGCGGTCGAGATCAACTCGCGCCCGGAGCGGCAGGACCCGCCGGACGAGCTCATCCAGCGCGCCCTCGACGCGGGCTGCCTGTTCTCGATCGACACCGACGCGCACGCGCCGGGGCAGCTCGACTTCCTCGCCTACGGCGCGGCGCGGGCGGCGGCCAATGGCGTGCCGGCGGAGCGCATCGTGACGACGTGGCCGCTGCCCCGCCTGCGGGAGTGGCTGGCGAAGTAGCCGGGCCCGCGAGGCCCGTGCAGGCCCACGGCTGAGATCGGTGTACAAAACACGATTTCGCCACGTATTCCGTGGTGAAATCGCCCGTATGGCTATGTGATCCGTCGTCTCCGATTCGGAATTCGTCGCGATGTGCGTTTACTATGGCACGTCCCCGACTGCAGCGAAGGAGCTCGCGTGTCCACCAACCCCGCACCCACCGCACTGCGACGGTCCCTCGGCCTCTGGGCGATCGTCGGGCTCGGCCTCGGCTACATGACCCCGATGACCGTGTTCGACACCTTCGGGATCGTGACCGGGGAGACCAACGGCGTGGTCCCGGCCGCGTACCTCTTCGCGCTCGTGGCGATGGTGTTCACCGCGGTGAGCTACGGCCGGATGACGCGGGTCTTCCCGTCGGCGGGCTCCGCCTACACCTACGCGTCGGAGACCATCCACCCGAACGTCGGCTTCCTCGTCGGCTGGTCGTCGCTGCTCGACTACCTGCTGCTGCCGCTGGTCAACGCGCTCATCGTGCGGCTCTACCTGGAGTCGTTCTTCCCGCAGGTGCCCGGCTGGATCTGGGTGGTCGGCTACGTGGCGGTGATCACGGCGATGAACCTGTTCAGCATGTCGTCCACCTCCAAGGTCAACGGCGTCCTGGTGGCGTTCCAGATCGTGCTGATCGCGGTGTTCGTGGCGCTGACCTGGGCGTCGCTGAACACCGGCTCCGGCAACGGGACGGCCTTCAGCCTCGCGCCGCTGTTCCACGAGGGCGTCCACCTCGGCGCGGTGATCGGCGGCGCGACCGTCGTCTGCTTCTCGTTCATCGGCTTCGACGCGATCACGATGTACACCGAGGAGGCCAAGGACGCCCGCACGGTGCCGAAGGCGATCGTGCTCGCGCTGATGATCGGCGGCGCGATCTTCTTCGTGGCCGCCTGGTTCGCGCAGTCGCGCTTCCCGACCCTGGCCGGCTTCCACTTCACCGACGACACCCTTCCGGAGATCGCGCTCAAGACCGGCGGCCTGCTCTTCCAGATCCTCTTCATCTCGGCGGCGGTCGCGGCGGCGGTGGCCTCCAGCCTCGCCTCGCACGCGAGCGTCTCGCGCATGATCTACGTGATGGCGCGGAACGGCGACGGACGCCTCTCGCGCACGCTCTCGTTCATCCACCCGAGGTTCCGCACGCCGGCCGTGGCCGTGCTGCTGGTCGGCGCGGTGTCGCTGCTCGCTGCGGCCTTCACGCTGGAGTTCGTGTCGTCGATGATCAACTTCGGCGCGCTCATCGCGTTCACCGTGGTGAACGCGACGGTCATCATCCACTTCGCGATCCGCAAGCGGCAGGTGCACGGCGCGAAGCAGATCGTGCGCAACATCGGGCTGCCGGCCATCGGGATGCTGCTGACGGGCGTGCTGTGGGCGAACCTCCACTTCGACGCGCTCACCTACGGCCTGATCTGGCTGGCGATCGGCATCGTGACCCTGCTGGTGCTCACCCGCGCCTTCCGCACGCGCCTCGGCGTGAAGCTGGACGAGGACGGGAACGCCGCGATCATCACCCGCGAGGGCGCACCCTCCGAGGCTGCGCGCTAACCCATGGCCGAGGGGCACGTAATGGGGGTGGGGGTTAGTCGCCCCAGGCGGAGGCGGGGGCCTGCACGATCTGGACCGGGGCCGTGCTCCAGTGCGAGCCGTAGCCGTAGTGGCTGCTCGCCCACGGGGAGGCCCAGATCGCGGCGGCCGTCACGTCGGCGCTCGTGCCCGCGGTGAGTCCGGCGGTCACGCCGGGATAGCCGCGCTGGAGGTTCTCGGCGCAGTACTTGGCCGCGGTCACGAGGTCGGGGTAGCTGCCGAAGCCCGCACCGCCTCCCGAGCCGTAGCCGTTGTTGAGCGGGTTGTTGCGGTTCCACCAGTCCGGCGGGCCGTTCTCCTGGCGCATCCAGCGCAGCATGAAGTCCACGTTGGGTTTGGTCGTCGGCCAGCCGCCGAACATCAGCACGAGCTGCGCCCAGGACTCGTTCGTCCCGATGCGGGCGAGGCTCTCGATGCTGTCCGTCGCGCCGAGGGAGTCGCGGTTGACGACCGGCGCGCCGATCGTGGCGTCCACCAGGAGGTGCTGGGCAGGCGCGGGCGCGGGGGCACCGGGCGCAAGTGTCGTGGCCTCCGGGCCGATCACCGTCGCGGCGAGCGCGGCGTCCGTCGGCACGATCGAGAAGCCGCAGACCAGCGCGATGACCGCGAGCGAGACGCCGAGGCGGTGATGGAGCGGGAGCCGGAGCGGACGGCGCAGCGCCCGCCTGCGCGCGGGCGCCGCGACGGCTGCGGCACCCGGGCCGGACGCAGTGCGCGATGCCGTCGGCGCACCCCTTCGCCTCGCCGCGGGTGCGGCGGCGCGACGGCCCGCCGAGCGGCGGCCGCGGGAGCGAGAGGGGTCTGCGGGCTGCATACCCGATCGAGGGTACCAGCGGCTCGCTCGAAGGGAACCCGGAGGATCCGCTAGTCGGCGGGGATGGACGCGCTCACGCGCCCCTCCGCCGCCGGCGTCCCCGGGGCACCCGGACGGCGCACGCTCAGCACCACGACGCACGCCACGATCCCCGCGAACAGCGCCAGACTGACCGGCCCGGCGCCCAGGCCGAGGCCGCCGCGGGCGTGCGAGACGGCGAGCCAGTCCGAGATCGAGGCCCCGAACGGGCGGGTCAGAACATATGAGGTCCAGAAGGCTGCGGTCGCGCCGAAGCCCCACCAGCGGTACGCGACGCCCGGGACGGCGAACAGCACGCCGAACAGGATCCCGGACACCAGATAGCCGAGCCCGAAGGTCGTGGCGGTCAGGTCCCCGGCCGCGGTGCCCAGCGCGAACGTCGCCAGCACGGCGCACCAGTAGAAGAACTCCCGGGCGTGCGTGTCGATGCGGTGCACGGACAGCGTCCGCTGCGTGCGGTGCCAGACGACGAACACCGCGGCCAGGACGACCGCGAACACCGCCGTCGACGCCAGGTACGGGACGCCGATGACGATGTGGAGGACATCGGCGGCCATCGTGCCGAACACCGCGACCATCAGCACCGCCAGCCAGTAGACCCACGGGATGTACCGGCGCACCGCGAACTGCAGCGCGAGGGCGGCGGCGAAGACCACGAACACGGCGATCACGGCGACGACGGGGTCGAAATTCTTGACCAGGAAGTCGGAGGTCGTCTCGCCCATCGCGGTGGTGAGCAGCTTGGTCACCCAGAACAGCGCGGTGACGGCCGGGACCTTGTTGCGCAGCATCCCGTCAGCATCGCGCAGCGGACCCCAGAATCCTCTGAGAGGCCGATTCTGGGCGGCATCTGGGGAGGAGGCGCGCAGGCTTGCTGGTCGAGGAGGACGCCATGACCGCCACGACACCACCGCTCGTGCGGACGGGGCCGCGCTAAGTTGAACGACATGGAAGCCGCCCGGCCGCGTGTGCTGCTCGTCGAGGACGACGCGCGGCTCGGCTCGCTCATCGAGCAGGTGCTCTCGGAGGTGTACGACGTGACGCGGGTGGTCGACGGGGAGACCGGTCTGTCGGTCGGCCTCGGCGAGCGCTTCGACGCGATGGTGGTCGACCGCCGGCTGCCCGGCATCGACGGGGTGACCCTGGTCGGGAAGCTGCGGGACGGCCGCGTCGTCGCGCCGATCATCATGCTCACCGCGCTGGGCGCCCTCCGCGACCGGGTGGACGGCCTGGACGCCGGGGCGAACGACTACCTCGTCAAACCGTTCGAGTTCGACGAGCTGCTGGCGCGGCTGCGGGCGCTCACCCGCACCTTCACCGGCGAGGGACGTGAGCTGCCGGTCGGCGAGTGGCGGTTCTACCCGGAGAGCCGCAGCATCTACTCGCCCTACGAGGGCCGCATCCAGCTCACCGAACGGGAGTCCGACCTGCTGCGGCTGCTGGCGGAGAGCCCGTTGCGCACCTTCTCGCGCGCGCACATCCTGGAGGCCGTGTTCGAGGCGGACGAGCAGCCCGGCACCGTGGACACCTACGTTCACTACCTGCGGCGCAAGACCGACCCCGAGATCATCGCGACCGTTCGCGGCGAGGGCTACCGGCTGGGGCAGCTGTGAGGAAGGCGGCCCCGAAGGCGGCGACGCGGCGCGACGACGTGGACTACCGGGAGGTTCGGCGCGCCTCCCGGACGGTCGGCCTCCAGCTCACCATCGCCTCCGGTGCGCTAGTCGTCGCCGCGATCGGCGTCGCCTTCTTCTTCGTGCTCGACCAGCTCCAGCCGTCTGAGCTGCAGGAGGCCCCGCGCCCGGGCGAGCACAAGATCTACATCGACACGGTCGACGCGATGCTCGCCTTCATCATCGTGGGCGTGCTGGCGGTCGCGGTGGCCGGCGTGCTCGCCGTGGTCGTCACGCGGCGGGCGGTGCGGCCGCTCGGGGAGGCGCTGCGCCGGCAGCGGGACTTCGTGGCGGACGCCAGCCACGAGCTCCGCACACCGCTGGCGGTGCTCGACGCGCGCCTGCAGGTGCTCCAGCGCGGCCTGCCGGACGGCGACCCCTCGGCCGCGACGGTGGCCGAGCTGCGCGACGACACCCGGACGCTGATCGAGGTGGTCAACGACCTGCTGCTCGCCGCCGACCCGGAACGGGAGCGCTCCGCCGCGTCGGACGGCCCGGTGCCGCTGGTCGACCCGGTGCGCCGCGCGGTCGACTCGCTGCAGGTGCTCGCCGGGGAGGCGGACGTGCGGGTGCTGCTGGAGGTGCGGGACGCGGTGGCGTGCGACGTCCCCGCCACGACGCTGCAGCGCTGCGCGACAGCGCTGCTGGACAACGCGGTCGCGCACTCCCCCGCCGGCGGCGTTGTGACGGCGACGATCCGGCGGGACGGGCGTTCGGCGTACCTGACGGTCGCGGATCAGGGGCCCGGCATCCAGGGGATCGATCCCGCCCGGATCTTCGACCGGTTCGCGCGCGCGGCGCCCGTCGCCGCCGCGACCGACGCCCGCTCCCGGTCGGGATTCGGGATCGGGCTCGCGCTGGTCCGCGAGGTCGCGGTGCGGCACGGCGGCGAGGTGCGCGTGGCCTCCACCGGCCCGGACGGCACCGCCCTCGAGCTGCGGCTGCCAGCCGCCGCGTAGCTGCGCGTAGCTCCGGAGATTCGCGGCTCCACTCGCGGAATGTCCGCCAGTCACGGACTCCCGGGCGGTGTGTCGCGCCGAACCTCCGGAGTCGCCGGCGCACGACGCAGCTCGGCAAGGAGGACGCGGTCGTCGCCGTGCGTCCACCACGCGTGCCGCGCGACGACGAGGCCGGCCGGGGCGACAGCCTCGGCCACGAGCTTCGGCGTGCGGAAGCGCTCGTGGTGGGTGGGGTAGGGCGGCGGCTCGGCGCCGTGCGGGCCCGCGCCGGCGTGCCCGGCCACCGCCGCGCCCGGCCGGCCACCGTGCTGGGACAGGTCGACGTCGCCGAAGGTCGCGGTGACGACCCGGCCTCCCGGTCGGAGCACGCGCGCCCACTCCATGACCGCGGCGTCCGCGTCCGGGAACAGGTGCAGCCCCGTCGCGCACGTGACCAGGTCGAACGTGTCGTCCCCGAAGGGGAGCACGGTGGCGTCGCCCTCGGTCAGCGTGGCGTCCGGGAGTTCGGCGCGGGCAACCTTCAGCATCCCGCCGGAGAGGTCGATGCCGGTCAGCCGCAGTGCGGGGTCGCGAGCGCGGAGGGCCCTCAGCACGAGGCCGGTCCCGGTTGCGACGTCGAGCACGTCTCCCACGGCGTCGAGGTCGGCGAAGTCCGCGACCGCCGCAGCCAGCTCGCGGTGCATCGCGCTCCGGTCGTACTCCGCCGCCCGGCCGTCGAAGCGTGCACGGACTGCGGCGAGGAGGTCGTCCGTCATGGCCGGAGCCTACGCCCCTCTACACTTGCTCCATGACAGCCCCCGCCCTGCTCGCCTTCGCGGGCCTCTGCGCGATCCTGGCGGTGACGCCCGGCCCCGACACCTTCCTCGTGCTCCGCTACAGCCTGGCTCGCCAGGGCGCCGGCCTCGCGGCGTCGGCGGGCTCCGCGGTGGGTTCGATGCTGTGGGCGCTCGCCGTCGCGTTCGGGCTGGCCGCGCTGCTGGAGCAGTCCGCCGAGGTCTACCGCGTCGTCAAGATCGCCGGCGGCCTCTACCTCATCTACCTCGGCGTCGCCGCGCTGATCGCCAGCCGCCGCCGGGCCGCGCACGGCCCCGACGTGCAGGTGCGGACGACGACGCTGCGCTCCGGCTTCCTCGCCGGGATGCTGTCGACGGTGATGAACCCGAAAGTCGGTCTGTTCTTCCTCGCCATCGCGCCGCAGTTCGTGCCGCACGACGGCTCCGCGATCGGCAACACGCTGCTGCTGGGCGCGATCGACGCCGCCGTCGCGGCCGCCTACCTCACGGGGGTGACCCTGCTGGCGTCGCGCGCCATGGCCTGGCTCAAGCGGCCGACGGTGGCCAAGATGCTGGAGCGCATCTCGGCCGCGATCCTCGCCGCTCTCGGCATCGGGACCATCGCGCTGAGCGCCACGGAGTGAACGTCCGGCTGTCCTGACGAGCTGACATCATCCACAAGGTGTACGGTTGTTCTGACATTTAGCGATACCTGTGGAGGACACGGATGCAAGCCGAGTACCCGTTGCCCGTGGACCTGTTCGACAGCCTCGACAAGGCCAGCCCGGTGCCGCTCTACTACCAGCTCGCCACGGCGCTGGAGGCGGCGATCCGCTCCGAGACGGTGCCCCCGGGCTCGCGCCTCGAGAACGAGATCTCGCTCGGCAACCGGCTCGGGCTGTCCCGCCCGACCATCCGGCGCGCGCTGCAGGAGCTCGTCGACAAGGGCCTCCTCGTCCGCCGCCGCGGCATCGGGACGCAGGTGGTCCACGGCCGTGTGACCCGCAACGTGGAGCTGACCAGCCTCTACGAGGACCTCGGGCAGGCGGGCCAGACCCCGACGACCCGGGTCATCTCGTACGAGATCGGCATCGCGGACGAGACCGCGGCGAAGGAGCTGGGCGTCCCGGTCGGCGACCCGGTGCTGCAGCTCACCCGGCTGCGGTCGGCGGACGGCGTGCCGCTCGCGATCCTCGAGAACACGCTCCCGGAGGACTTCACCGACATCACCCGGGAGGACCTGGAGACCCGCGGCCTCTACCAGCTCTTGAAGGCGCGCGGGGTGTCCATCCGCGTCGCCAACCAGCGGATCGGCGCGCGCGCCGCGACCGCCAACGAGGCGGACCTGTTGGAGATCCGCCGAGGGTCGGCGCTGCTCACGATGTCGCGCACCGCGTTCGACAACTCCGGCCGGGCGGTGGAGTTCGGCCAGCACGTCTACCGGCCCGACCTCTACTCCTTCGAGCTCACGCTCGTCGACCGCTGACACGGCCGACGAGCGTGGCTCGGGCCCTCAGGCGTAGAACGCGGGGCGGGCGGGCGACTCGACCGGGATGGGGCCGGACTCGTCGAGCGCCCGGACCCCGGCCTCGCAGGCGAGCGCCACGAGATAGCCGTCCCACGCGCTGGGTCCGGCGACCAGGGAGCCGTCGCGCACCGCGTTCACCCAGGCCTGCACCTGGGCGTCGTACGCCCGCGCGAACCGGGTCGTGAACGTGGTGTGCTCGGCGATCGAGAACTGTGCGTCCGACCAGCGCTGCAGCCCGGACGGCTCGCCGATGCGGGCGATCCCGGTCTGGAACACGGCCTCCGTGCCGACCTGGTAGCCGAAACGCGCGCTGACGTTCATCTCCACGTCCACCAGCACCCCGTTCGCCAGTTCGATGAGGACCAGGATCGGTTCCCGGAGCCGCTCGGGCGCGAGGGCGTTGCGCCGGGCGTGCTTGACCTCGACGCTGCGGACCGTCGAGCCGGCGAGCCACGGCATGATGTCGAGCTCGTGCACGACCGAGTCGGTGATCAGCATCGACTGGGTGTAGCTCTCGGGCACGGACGGGTTGCGGTGGACTCCGCGGAGCATGAGCAGCTCCCCCGCGTCCCCGCCGGCGATGAGCTCGCGCAGCGCGCGGTACTCGTCGTCGAAGCGGCGCATGAAGCCGAGCTGGATGTGCGGTCGGTCGAGCTTCTGCTCCCGCTCCACGATGCGCAGCGCCGACACGCTGTCCGGCGTGAGCGGCTTCTCGCACAGGATCGGCAGCCCGGCCTCCAGCGCGGGCACCAGCACGGGCTCGTGGAACGGGCCGGGCGTCGCGATGATCACGGCGTCGAGGGCCGAGGCCGCGAGCGCGTCCTCGATGCTCGCGAAGGCCTGCGCGCCGGGAGCCGTCGCCGCCGCGGCCTCGGCCCGGCCGGCATCGGGCTCGACGATGGCGGAGACCGTCGCCCCGCTGATCGTGCGGGCGATGCGCTGGATGTGGTCGGCGCCCATCAGTCCGGCGCCGACGACGCCGACGCAGAGGTCCTGGTTGCTGGTGGTCATTCGGTCTGGCTCGATTCTGTGCGTGGTGGAGGGGGCGGTCAGCGGTCCGGGTCAGCGGGTCCGGGTCAGCGGCGAGCACCCGAGGATGTGCTGCCGGGTGCGGGTGGCGATCGCCAGCGGGACGTCGATGTCGACACCGGGCATGTCCTGCTCGACGATCGCGAAGATCTCCGGGTCGATGGCCGCGACGGCCTCGATGATCGGCGCGAAGTCCGGGATGCCCGCCGGTGGCTCCACCATGATGGCGGTGGCGGTGTCGGCGAACGCGATGTCGTTCTTCAGCACCTCGAAGCGCAGCTCCGGGTCGATCTGCTTGAGGTGCAGGTAGCCGATCCGGTCCGGGTGGTCGCGGATGAGTCTGAGGTTGTCGCCGCCGTAGTAGGCGAAGTGACCGGTGTCGAGGCACAGGTTCACGTAGCGCGGATCGGTCTGCGCGAGCAACCGCTCGACCTCGCGATGCGTGCCGACATGGGAGTCGGCGTGCGAGTGGAACTGCTGGCGCAGACCATATTCCTCCAGCAGCATACGACCGAGCCGGTCGTGTCCTGCCGCGAGTGACTCCCACTGCTCGTCGGTCAGGGTGCGCGACTCGAGCGTCTCGCCGGTTGCGTCCGACCGCCAGAGGTCGGGGATGACCACGATGTGCTCGCCGCCGACCGCGCGGGTCAGGGCCGCGACCCTCTCGACCTGTTCAGCGACGAGGTCCCACTGGTCGGCGCCCTTGTGGAAGCCCGTGAACACGGTGCCGCCGCTGATCCGCAGGTCGCGCGCGGCGAGCTCGTCGAGGAGCTGCCGAGGGTCGGTCGGGAGGTACCCGTACGGACCGAGCTCGATCCAGTGGTACCCGGCGGCCTGCGCCTCGTCGAGGAAGCGGTCCCACGGGGTCTGCCGAGGGTCGTCCGCGAACCAGACGCCCCACGAGTCGGGCGCGGTGCCGATGCGGAGGCCGGAGGTGTGGGCGTCGGCGGGGCGGCGGTGGATGGCGGTGTCGGTCATCGTCGTCCTTCGATGGTCGGGGCGGTGGAGCGGTGCAGCGGGCTCAGCCGAGCAGGGGCCGCTGCCGCTTCTGCTGCTCGAGGTAGGCGGCGCGGGCGGTCTGGGTGCTCTCCAGTTCGGAGACCTCCGCGACCGGCACGTCCCACCAGCCCTCGCCGTCCGGGCCGTACACGAACGGATCGGAGTCGACGTGGATGAGCGTCGACGTAGTGCTCGCCTTGGCCGCCTTCACGGCCTCCTCCAGCCGGGCCGCCGCGTCCGGGCCGGGCGCGAGCTCGATGACGTCGATGCCGAAGCTGCGGGCGTTGGCGGCGAGGTCGACGGGCAGGAAGTCCCCGCGCTCGAAGTTCAGCTCGGCCTCGTCGCGATACCGGTAACGGGTGCCGTAGCGCTGGGAGCCGACCGTCTCGGAGAGGTGGCCGATGGAGGCGTACCCGTGGTTCTGGATGAGCACGACGACGATCTTGATGCCCTCGGCGACCGCCGTGGCCAGCTCGGTGTGCAGCATCAGGTAGGAGCCGTCGCCGACCAGCACGATGACGTCGCGATCGTCGCCGGCCGCCTCCAGCCCGCGCTTGACGCCCAGGCCGCCGGCGATCTCGTAGCCCATCGTCGAGAACGCGTACTCGACGTGATAGCCGAGCGGGTCGCGCACGCGCCAGAGCTTGTGGAGGTCGCCGGGGAGGGAGCCCGCCGCCTGCACGACGACGTCGCGCGGGTCGGACGCGCGCTGCACCGCGCCGATGATCTGCGGCTGTCCGATCAGTGCGGCCGGGTCGGTCGCAGCGGAGCCGTCGGTCGCAACGGGCGCGAGCGCCGCGTCCGCCACCGCGTCCCACTCCGCCTTCTCCTCGGCGATCCACGTCGCGTAGCCGGCGTGCATGCTGTGCCCGGCGAGCGCGCTGGTCAACGCGGTGAGCGCCTCGCGCGCGTCGGCGATCAGCGGGAGCTGCGTCCCGTGCTTGTAGGCGTCGAAGGGAGCGACATTGAGGTTCACGAATCGCACCGCGGGGTTCCGGAAGACGGTGCGGCTGCCGGTGGTGAAGTCGCTGTACCGGGTGCCGATGCCGATCACGAGGTCGGCCTCCCCCGTGATCCGGTTCGCGGCGGTGGTGCCGGTCGCGCCGACGCCGCCCAGGTACTGCGGGTGGTCCCAGCTCAGCGAGCCGCCGCCGGCCTGCGTCGTCCCGGCGGGGATGCCGGTGGCCTCCACGAACGCGCGCAGCGCGTCCTCCGCGCCCGAGTAGAGGACCCCGCCGCCGGCGACGATCACCGGACGCTGCGCGCCCCGGATCGCCTCGACCGCCGCTGCCAGGGCCCAGCCCTCCGGCACGGGACGGCGGACATGCCACTCCCGCGGCGCCAGGAACTCCTCCGGCACGTCGAGTGCCTCGGCCTGGACGTCCTCCGGCAGCGCGATGGTCACCGCACCCGTCTCGGCCGGGTCGGTGAGGACGCGCATGGCCGCGAGAGCGATCGAGAAGAGCTGTTCGGGCCGCTGCACGCGGTCGAAGAACCGCGACAGCGGGCGGAACGAGTCGGTGACCTGGATGCCGAGGTCGTGCGGGTGCTCGAGCTGCTGCAGCACCGGGTCCGCGACGCGGGTCGCGAATGTGTCGGAGGGCAGCAGCAGGGCGGGGAGGCGGTTCGCGGTCGCGAGCGCCGCGCCGGTGAGCATATTCGCCGCGCCCGGGCCGACCGACGCGGTGGAGGCGAGCGTGGCACGGCGGCGGTGGATGCGCGCATATCCGACCGCCTGGTGGACCATCGCCTGCTCGTTGCGCGCCTGGTAGTACGGCATCAGCGTCGGGTCCTGTACATTCGCCTGCTTGAGCGCCTGCCCGAGTCCGGCCACGTTGCCGTGCCCGAAGATCCCGACGACGCCCGGGATGGTGCGCTCGCGGACGTCGCCGTCGACCGTCCACTGGTTGGCGAGGAACTCGACGAGGGCCTGGGCCACCGTCATTCTGCGGGTCGTCATCGAACGGCTCCTTCGGTGTCCGGGGTGGTCTCTGGCGCGCCGCCGGCGGTGGTGGCGTTCGTCCCGTAGGGGAGGCGCGGGTCCTGCTGCGCGCCCTCCCACGTGCTCCGCAGCCACGCCTGGCGCGGGTCGTCGCTGATCAGCCAGGCGCGCTCGTCGCCCGGGCCGGCCATGACGTTCAGGTAGTAGAGGTCGTACTCCGGCGCCGCGACGGCGGGGCCGTGGTAGCCGAACGGCACCAGGGCGATGTCGCCGGTGCGCACGAGCGCGTTCGTCTCGATGTCGCCTGCCGCCGAGCGGTAGGTGGCGAAGCTGCCGAACGCGTCGGCGGTGGGCGGCGCGCTCGCGCCGCGCACGGGAGCGGACTCGAAGTAGTAGATCTCCTCGAGCTGGGACTCGTGCCCCGGAACGTCCTCGTCGTGCTTGTGCGCGGGATGCGACGACCAGTTGCCGGCGGGGGTGATGACCTCGCAGACGATGAGCGCCGCGACGTCGAGCGCTCCCGGGTCGCCGGAGGCGCCGGGGGTGCCGAAGTTGTGCACCTGGCGGCTGTCGCGGCCCGCGCCGCGCAGCTCGACGGGCACGCCGGCCTTGGCGAGGTACGCCGACGGCTTGCGGACGCGCGTCGGCGCCTCGGCCACGGCGACCCGGCCGAAGCCGCTGATCGTCAGCGCGTTGCCGGCGCCGACGTAGAGCACGTCGGTCGGCCCGTCGAAGACGCTGGACCGCCCGGCCAGGTGGGTCGTCTCCCCCTCGTGCTCGACCGCGAACGACCCGGCGAGCGGGACCACGATGCGCTCGACGTCACCGGCGGGCAGCTCGACCGCGTTGCCGGCGAGCTCCGCGACCCGCAGGCCGGTGTGCTGCCAGCCGTCGAGGGAGTCGTCCACCACGGACTCCCACCAGCGGTCGCCGAGCGCGCCGCGCGGGAAAAACCATTCGTTGTGCTCTGCCATCCCCGGGGCCTCAGCTGTTCTGGGGGAAGCCGAGGTTGATGCCGCTGTTGCCGGAGTCGTGCCGCGTCGCGGGGTCGAGCCAGCGGCTGGTGATCGCCTTCTCGCGGGTGAAGAAGTCGAAGCCGTGCACGCCGTACGCCTTGGCGTCCCCGAACAGCGACGCCTTCCAGCCGCCGAACGAGTGGTAGGCGACCGGGACGGGGATCGGCACGTTGATGCCGATCATTCCGACCTGCACCTCGTTCTGGAACCGCCGCGCCGCGCCGCCGTCGTTGGTGAAGATCGCGGTGCCGTTGCCGAACTGCCCGGAGTTGATCAGGTCGAGTCCCTCCTGGAACGTCTGCACCCGCACGACCGACAGCACCGGTCCGAAGATCTCCTCGCGGTACGCGGCGGAGGTCAGCGGGACGTTGTCGAGCAGGGTCGGGCCGAAGAAGAAGCCGTCCTCGTGGCCGTCGACCGTGAACCCACGGCCGTCGACCACAATGTCCGCGCCGTCCCGCTCGGCGATGTCGACGTAGCCGGAGACCTTGTCGCGGTGCGCCCCGGTGATCAGGGGGCCCATGTCCGGCTCGCCCTGCGCGTCCCCCGCGCCGTTGCCGATCCGCAGCCGGCCGATGCGCTCGGTGATCTTGGCGATCAGGTCGTCGGCGACCGGCTCGACCGCCAGCACGACCGAGACCGCCATGCAGCGCTCCCCCGCGGCGCCGTACCCGGCGTTGACCGCCTGGTCGGCGACCAGGTCGAGATCGGCGTCGGGCAGCACCAGCATGTGGTTCTTCGCACCGCCGAGCGCCTGGACGCGCTTGCCGTTCTTGGAGGCCGTCTCGTAGATGTACTGCGCGATCGGGGTGGAGCCCACGAACGAGATGGACTGCACGACCGGGCTGTTGAGGAGGCCGTCGACGGCGAGCTTGTCGCCTTGCAGCACGGTGAAGACGCCGTCCGGGAGGCCGGCCTCCTTCCACAGCGCGGCCAGCCAGAGCGCGGCCGACGGGTCCTTCTCGCTCGGCTTGAGGACCACGGCATTGCCCGCCGCGATCGCGACAGGGAAGAACCACATCGGCACCATCGCCGGGAAGTTGAACGGCGAGATGATCCCCACCACGCCCAGCGGCTGCTTGAGGGAGTACACGTCGATGCCGGTCGACGCGTTCTCGGAGAACGCGCCCTTGATCAGGTGCGGGAAGCCGGTCGCCAGCTCCACGACCTCCTGCCCGCGCAGGATCTCGCCCATCGCGTCGGAGAGCACCTTGCCGTGCTCGGCCGTGATGATCGCGGCGAGCTCGCCCTTGCGCGCGTTCAGCAGCTCGCGGAACGCGAACAGCACCGACTGCCGCTTGGCGATCGAGTACTGGCCCCACACCTCGAAGCCGCGCTGCGCCGACGCGATCGCCGCATCGACCTCGGCCTGGTCGGCGAGGGCGACGTTCGCCGTGGCGACGCCGAGGGCCGGGTTGAAGACCGGAGCGGTGCGCCCGCTCGTGGAGGGTCGCTCGGCCCCGTCGATCCAATGCGGGATCGTCGGCAGGTCGCCGGCGACGACGGAGGCGGTGGTGGTGGTCTCGGTGCTGGTCATGGTGTTCCTTCGTGCTACTGCGTGCGGTGGGGGGCCGGATCAGCGGCCGTGGACGAGGGAGGCGGCGATGTCGACCGCGCGGCCGACGTCCCCGTCCTTCGGATAGAGGAGCGTGCGCCCGACGACGAGGCCGTGCACGCCGGGGAGCGCGAGCGCGGCCTCCCACGACGCGAAGGTCTCCTCCGGCGCGGCGTCGGTGTCGCCTCCGAGCAGGAGCGTCGGCATCGTGGTCGCCGCCATCACCCGCTCCATCTGCGGCACGACGGGGAGCTTGAGCCAGG
Organism: Leifsonia sp. Soil_N53; assembly: GCF_057655165.1. NCBI lineage: Bacteria > Bacillati > Actinomycetota > Actinomycetes > Micrococcales > Microbacteriaceae > Leifsonia > Leifsonia sp. Soil_N53. Next base: position 83,966 of record NZ_JBDGMM010000063.1, on the reverse strand, counting down.
TGTAGGCGGACGAGGCGCCCAGGCCCGAGGCGATGGCCACCGACTGGATGACCGCCTCCGGCGTGAGGTCGTTGACGATCCGGCCGTCGCTCCAGCGGCTCAGGAACGGCTCGAGGAGGATCGGGAGCTTCGCCTGCGCTGCGGCCGTGACCGCGTGCGCCGTCGCCTCCAGCGTGCGTGCGGTGCCGGCGTCCTCCAGGTTGACGCGGACGAGCAGCTTGCCCGCGTCGACGCCGTCGCGCACCATCGCGTCGACGTCGTAGCCGGTGTAGCGGTCGTCCATCTCGAAGACGGCGCCGCGCAGACCTCCCCGGTTCATCGAGCCGACGGCGATCTTGTCGTCCAGGACGCCGAGCAGCGCGAGGTCTTCGATGATGTCGGGGGTGCCGAGCACGCCGTCGACGCCGGGCCGGGACAGCGCGAGAGCCAGCCGCTGCAGGAGGTCGTACCGGTCGGCCATCGCGATCGGGTCGTCCCCGACGCCGAGGGCGCCGCGGGCCGGGTGGTCGGCGGCGACGATGAAGAGCCGGCCGTCGTCGCGGACCAGCGGGCGGCGGGTGCGCGCGGCGAGCACCGTCGCGACATCGCCGGGGCTGGCGTGGCGGCGGGCGCGGAGGCGCTCGAACGCGGCGTCGTCGAGGATCGGGGCGGCGCCGGCGATCAGGTCAGCTGCGGACATTCTGGAGCTCCTTCAGCACGGATTCGACCTCGGCGGTCGTCGGCATGGCGGTCGAGCACTCGCGGCGCGTGGCCACGATCGCTCCGGCGATGTTGGCGAAGCGGATCACGCGCTCCAGCGACCAGCCCTGCAGGAGGCCGTGGCAGAGCGCTCCGCCGAAGCCGTCGCCCGCGCCCAGGCCGTTGACGACCTCCACGAAGTACGGCGGGACCTCCACGGCCTCGTCGCGCGTCTTGGCGAGCACCCCGCGCGGGCCCTGCTTGACGACCGCGAGCTCCACGCCGCGCTCGAGGAGGGCGTCCGCCGCGCGGTGCGGATCGGTCTCGCCGACCGCGATCTCGCACTCCTCCCGGTTGCCCACCGCGACCGTGACGTGGCCGAGCGCGCGCTCCACCTCGGCGGTCGCCGCCGCGCCGCTCGACCAGAACATCGGGCGGTAGTCGAGGTCGAGGATCGTGAGGGGCTTGCGTCCCCGCGCCTCCCACGCCACGTGGTGCGCGGTGCGGCTCGGGTCGCGGGAGAGCCCGGTGACCGTCGACCAGTAGATGCGCGCCCGGCTGATCGCGTCGAGGTCGAGGTCTTTGGCCGTGATGGCCAGGTCGGGCGCGATCGGGTCGCGGTAGAAGTAGAGCGGGAAGTCGTCCGGCGGGAAGATCTCGCAGAACGTCACCGGCGTCTTGAGCGCGCCGACGGTGCCGACGAACCGGTCGTCGACGCCGAGGCGGCGCAGCTCGCGGTGCGCGTAGCGCCCGAACGGGTCGTCGCCGGTGGCCGTGACCACGGCGGAGCGGAGGCCGTGCCGCGCGGCGGCGATCGCCACGTTGGTCGCGCTGCCGCCGAGGAACTTGCCGAACGTCTCGACGTCCTCCAGGCCGACGCCGTCCTGCAGCGGGTAGAGGTCGACACCGATGCGCCCGATCGTGATCAGGTCGAACTGCGCACCGTGCTCGGGCTGCGGCAGCGCTGCGCTCTCGCTCGTCATGTCGTGGTACTCCTTCGCTGCGGCGATGATGTGCTCGCCTGTCAAGCCTACACCTTATGTTCTATCAAACTGACAAGCTTTTCTGACAGAATGAGGGCACTCGTTCGTCCTGGACCATCGGAGGACCCCATGCCACTCGTCCGCATCGACCTGCAGGAAGGCCGGGGGCCGGCCGCCGTCCGCGCCATCGCCGACGCCGTCCACGACGCCATCGTCGGGGAGTACGGCATCCCCGTCCGCGATCGCTTCCAGATCGTCACCGAGCGCCCGTCCGGGTCGATCATCGCGGAGGACGCCGGCCTCGGCTTCGACCGCACCGACGGCGTCGTCGTCATCCAGGTCTTCACGCAGCGCGGCCGGTCGGCCGCCGCCAAGCAGCGCCTGTTCGCCGAGATCGCGCGGCGGCTCGGGGAGGTCGGCGTCGCCGGCGAGGACGTCTTCATCGGCTACGTCGAGAACGGGCCGGAGGACTGGTCCTTCGGCTTCGGACGGTCCCAGTACCTGACCGGCGAGCTCGCCGTGCCGGGCGCGGCCGTCGCCTGACCGCGGCTCACGGCGAGGCGACGCTCGCCTGCAGCGCCCGGATGAGCGACTGCGCGTCGTACGGGCCGACGTGGCGGCGGCCGTTGATGAAGAAGGTCGGCACGGCCGTGATGTCCATCGCCTCCGCGTCGAGCATGTCGTCACGGACGCGCGTCGTGACCTCCGGCGAGCCCAGGTCGTCCTCGAATCGCTCCAGGTCGAGGCCGAGGTCCACCGCGCGGCGCATGATGTCCGACGGGAGCTGGTGCTCCTGGTCGGCGAACAGGCTGCGCTCGAACTCGAAGAACTTGCCCTGGCGCGCCGCGGCCTCCGACGCCTCCGCCGCGGCGAGCGCGTTCGGATGGAAGCGTGTCAGCGGGGCGTGCCGCCAGACGTATCGGAGTTGGTCGCCGAGTTCCCTGTGCACCTCCTCCACCGATCCGGTCGCCTTGAGGCAGAAGCCGCACTGGAAGTCCCCGTACTCGACGATCGTGAACGGCGCGTCCGGGGCGCCGAAGACGTGGTCGCGCTTGGGGTCGACCGGCCGCACGAGGGTGAGCCCCATCTCCTCCTTGGGCCGGTAGGCGTCGGAGATGCGGAAGAGGATCGTCGCGACGACGAACGCGATCACGGTCGCCGCCAGGACGCCGACGCGCGCGGCGTTCTGGGCGTCAGGCTCCGGGACGGCCAGGTCGACGATGAACAGCGAGATGGTGAAGCCGATCCCGCAGAGCGCCGCGCCGCCGGCCAGCCGGTCCACCGTCAGGCCGGGGCCGAACTCGCCGATCCGAAGGGCGCGCAGCAGCACGGTCGAACCGAACACCCCGACGAACTTGCCGACCACGAGCCCGGCCACCACGCCCCAGGCCAGCGGCGAGACCACGGCGCCGAGCAGGATGTCGCCGTTGAGCCGCACGCCCGCGTTGGCGAGCGCAAAGAGCGGGAGGACGACATACGCGACGTAGGGCGACCAGGCCGACTGCAGCCGCTCGTTGATCGAGATGGACTCCCGAAGGCTGTTCGCCGCCGCGCGGGCGTACTCGGTGTTCGGCGACTGCCGGAACGTCCGCGCCAGGTCGAGCGCGTGCTCCACATCGCGGCGGTTGGGCCGGTACACCGGGACGAGCAGGGCGATGGCGACGCCCGCGAGCGTCGGGTGCACCCCCGAGGCCAGGAACGCCAGCCAGACGACGACGGCGAGCGTCGCGTAGACCGGACCGCGCCCGTTGCGGAGGTACCGGGTGAAGTACACGCCGACGAGCCCGACCGCCGCCACGATCAGCGGGATGGGGTTGAAGTCCTTCGTGTAGACCAGCGCGATGATGCTCAGGGCGCCGATGTCGTCCACCACGGCGAGCGCGAGCAGGAACACCCGCAGTCGGCCGACCGCGTGCGGCCCGATCAGGGCGAGACCGCCGACCAGGAACGCCGTGTCGGTCGAGATGACGACCCCCCACGCGTTCGCGTGCCCCGTCCCCAGGGTGAACAGCACGAAGATGACCGCGGGCACCGCCAGCCCGAAGACCGCGGCGACCACCGGGACGACCGCGCGCGACCAGCTGGTCAGCTCGCCGATCGCGAACTCGCGCCGCACCTCCAGCCCGACCGTGAAGAAGAAGATCGCCATCAGGGCGTCGTTGACGAGCGCGTGCAGCGTGAAGTCGAGATGGAAGTCGCCCAGCCCGAAGGTGAGGTGCGTGTCCCAGAACTGCTCGTATCCGGCGAAGGTGACGTTGGCCCAGACGATGGCGACCACTGTCGCGAGCAGCAGGAGGAGCGCACCGATGCGGCTGCGCCCCATCGCCCTGAACCGTTCGGCCAGGGTGGGCCGGCGATCTCGGGAGGCGCCGACGGCCTCCGGATCCGGCGAACGCTGGATCAGGGTCAGGTTGGTGGTCATGGTCCATCTCAGCGCGTTCCGCGTGAGAACACCAGAGGATTTCCCGGGCGGGCGTGGACTCCGCTCAGCCGTCCTTGCGGATCCAGCGGAAGGTCAGCCGGCACGCGACCAGCCCGGCGACGAGCCAAATCAGCAGCACGAGGGCGATCCAGCCGAGCTGCCAGCTCCCGCTCGGCTCGGCGGCCTCGAAGCTCGCGGGCAGGAAGACGCTGCGCATGCCCTGCGCGATCCACTTCAGCGGGAACAGGCTGGCGATGTTCTGCAGCCAGGTCGGCAGCAGGTTGAACGCCAGGTACACCCCCGAGATGAACTGCAGGATCAGCACGATCGGGATGATCACCGCCGTCGCGCTCTTGCCCGTGCGCGGCACCGCGGACAGTGCGATGCCCAGCACAGCCGAGGTGACGATGCCGAGCGCGTAGATCCAGGCGAACCGCAGCCACGCCTCCGGTTCGGTCGGCAGCGCCACACCGAACACCACCCGGGCGACGAGCAGCAGCAGCGCGATCTGCAGGATGCTGGTCGCGATGACCTGCCCCATCTTGCCGAGGAAGTAGGAGACCACGGGGAGCGGCGTCCCGCCCAGGCGCTTCAGCGTCCCGTCGCTCTTCTCCACGGCGATGTCCACGGCGAGGTTCTGCACACCGCTCAGCAGGATGCCCGCCGCGATCATCCCCGGCAGGTAGTAGGCGGCCTGCGTGATGCCGCCGCTGCCGTCCGGGGCGGCGCCGACCTTGCCCAGGCCCTGGAACGCGACCGAGAAGATCCCGAGCATCACCACCGGGAAGAGGAAGGTGAAGAAGATCGTGTCCGCCTGCCGGAAGTACACCAGCACTTCGTAACGGATGCGGGCCCAGCCCAGCGCGACCGAGGTCACGCGGCCACCTCCTCGCCGGAGGTCTTCGCGGCCCGCTCGTCGGCCTCCCTGACCAGTCCGAGGTAGATGTCCTCCAGGCTCGGCCGGATGACCTCCAGGTCCCGCGGCTCGCCGCCGGCCTCCGCGGTCAGCCGGGCGACGAGGGCGCCCGGCGTGTGGGTGCGCTCCTCGCGCGGCGCGCCGGCGACGTCCCGCCAGCGGACGATCGGGATGCGCGCCACCGCGCCGCCGATGGCGTCCACCGCGCCGATGTCGAGCAGCACGCCGTGCGCGATCACGGCGGCCCGGTCGCTGAGCTGGGCGGCCTCGTCCAGGTAGTGCGTGGTCAGCAGGATGGTCGTCCCCTCCCGCTTGAGCGTGCGGACCAGCTCCCAGAACTGCCGCCGCGCCTCGGGGTCGAACCCGGTCGTCGGCTCGTCGAGGAAGAGGAGTTCGGGACGCCCGATCACGCCGAGCGCGACGTCCAGCCGCCGCCGCTGGCCCCCGGACAGATTGCGGATGCGCACCTTCGCCTTCTCTTCGAGCCCGACAGCGGCGATGACCTCCTCGACGTCGCGACTGCGCGGGTAGTACCGCGCGAACTGCGTGAGCTGCTCGAGCACCGTGACGTTCGCCGCCTCGGCGCCGGACTGCAGCACGATCCCGAGCCGAGCCTTCCACGCGGTGCCCGCCCTGCCGGGGTCGACGCCGAGCACGCTCGCCTCGCCTCCCGACCGGTCGCGGTACCCCTCCAGGATCTCGATCGTCGTGCTCTTGCCCGCGCCGTTGGGGCCGAGCAACGCGAACGTCTCACCGTCGGCGATCTCGAAGTCGACGCCGCGCAGCGCCTCGAACGACCCGTACGACTTGCGGAGGCCGCGCACGACCACGGCGGGAGGACGTGAGCTCATGCGCCCATCATGCCGTCCCCTACCGCCGGCCGCAGCACCCATTCGGTGAAATTTGCCACTGATGTTGCAGGGTGTAACATGCCTTCTACCCGTGGTGATGGCGACAGGAGAGGCGGCTGCGACCCGGATGACCGAGAACGAAGCCCTTCGAGTGTCGGCGGTGGTGATGAGCCATCCGCGCCGCCGTCGCCTTGCGGAGCAGCTCTGCGCCGCCCACCCTGAACTGGACCTCTCGATCGTGAGCGACCCCGACCCGACCGGTGCACCCTCGGCGTGGCGTACAGCCCGGCTTGCCTGGAGTGCCGCCGCCCCGGATGCGACGCACCATCTGGTGCTCCAGGACGATCTCGTCTTGGCCTCCGGCTTCGCTGAGACGCTGGCCGCGGCCGTCGCAGAACGGCCTCGGGACGCTCTCTCCCTCTTCGCGGAATGGGGCTCGAGAACCGCCTCCGCCATCCGCGTGGCATCGGCCCATGGCCGGTCGTGGGCTCCCGTCGTCGACGATTACCTCCCGTGCGCGGCCCTCGTGCTTCCGGCACACGTCGCTCGCGGTTTCGATCGTTTCGCTTCGGAGACGAGCACCGAAAGGGACCCGGACGATGTCGTCCTCCTCGATTACCTCCGGTCGATCGGGGTGCGGTCCGCAGCTGTCGTCGCCAACCCCGTCGAGCACGATCTGGTCGAGAGCGTGGTCGGCAACACGATCATGGGCCTGCGGCGCTCCGTCAACTTCGTCGACCCCTCCAATCCGCCGACCGACTCGACTCTCGACGAGCTGGAGGCCATCCCCTACTACGACTGGTGGGATCAGCAGGCCGCGATGTTCGTGGCCGACCCGTCGGCGAGCGACGGCTGGCGGCGCATCCGGTCAGGTCCCGCGCTCGAGCGCTGGGGTCTCGATCCCGCGTCCGTTCGCGCCTCCGTCGACGGCCTGCTGGCCGCGATTCCCACGGTGGAACAGCTTCTCGACAGGGTGAGCCGGATCGTCGCCGTCGAGCTGTGCATCGCCGGAATCCTCCTCGGCCTCGTCGCCCGCGACATCGGTCCCGTGCCGCCGGTCGCGAACGGCGGGCCGCTCGAGCGGACACTGGCGACGCTGACGCCCGGTGCCCTTCGGCGCATCGTCCCCGAGCACCGGCTCCCTCTCGTCGGCGAGCTCGCCGAGCCCGTTGTCAGGCGTGGCTTCGAGGCGGGTATCGGTCTTCATCCTTCGTCCTCCTGATCGACACTTCACACCGGGGAAATCAATGCAGTCCATCGCAGACCAGATCGACACGCCTTTCGTCCAGGCGGCCCTCACTCAACTGCGCGAAGCGCGTCTTGCGCCGATCGTGGCCGCCGGAGTCCTGCCGTCTCGGCGAGCGATGACCACGTGGGTGGGTGACCTCCAGCAGGGGGACGGGGGCAAAGGCGCGATGGCCGATCGCCTCGCCGCCCACCACCAGATCGTCGTGCGGGTGCAAGGTGGCGACAACGCAGGACACACGACCGTGTTCCGCAGCGAGTCGGGGCGCGACATCGTCGTGAAGAATCACATCCTGCCGTCGGGGATGCGGCAGCCGGAGACCATCGGCGTGCTCGCGAACGGGGTGCTCATCAACGCCGAGCGTCTGGCCGACGAGCTGGAAACGTTCTCCGCGGCCGTACCGGACGTTCGCGATCGTCTCGTTGTAAGCACCAGGGCGCACCTGATCCTTCCTCTGCACATCGACGTCGATCGAAAGCAGGAACGCCTTCGGTCCGACAAAGCGATCGGAACCACGAAACGAGGAATCGGTCCCGCCAACGTGTGCAAGATCAACCGCATCGGACTTCGGGTCGCGGATCTGCGCGATCCCGACATCGTCCGCGAGCGCATCAGCGCTGCAGTCGATTTCTTCGGACTCGACGAAAGTGAGATCGACAGGAACATCGAGTGGATCGAGCGCCATCGTCCCCTGCTCCTAGAGCGGGCGGTGGACACGTCGCGGCTCATCGACGACCTCGTCGCAACGGGACACTCTGTTCTTTTCGAAGGCGCGCAAGGTCCGCTGATCGACTTCGAGCAGGGGATCTACCCCTTCGTCACGACCTCGCCTACGACTGTGCACTCCGTGGGAAGCGGGAGCGGGCTCGATGTGAGCCGAGTGCAGAATCGCATCGGCGTGCTGAAGGTCTACCAGACCATGGTCGGCAGCGGCGCGTTCGTCTCCGAAGACCATGGCGCGGTCGGCGATCGGCTGCGCGCCCTCGGCGAGGAGGTCGGGACGACGACGGGCCGGGATCGCCGGTGCGGCTGGCTGGACCTCGTTCAAGCACGGTGGGCTGTCGGCGTCAACCGATTCACCAGCGTCGTCCTCACCAAGCTCGACGTCCTGGACACCTTCGACTCGATCGGGCTGTGCGTCGGGTACGAGCGCAACGGAGAGCTCCTCATCGAGTTCGACGCCGAGCACGCCTCGCTTCAGACGTGCACCCCTGTCTACCGGTACTTCGACGGCTGGCTGACCTCGACAGCCGCGTGCACATCGTTCGAGGACCTGCCCCTCGAAGCCCGACGGTTCATCGAGTTCATCGGCGGTCAACTGAACGTCGAGATCGGCGCCGTCACGGTAGGCCCGCGCGACACGGATATCCTCAGTCGGCCAGGGACCCGCTTCTCCTCGGTGGTCGCCGCATGACCGCGTCGGCGCGGCAGCACGCAGGCGTCGCCCTGTTCGATGTCGACGGCACGCTCACCGGCGTCCGCTCGATCTGGCAATACCTTCTGGAGAAGTCGGGCAAATGGCTGGAGGGCGAACGAAATCTCCTCCGATTCCTCAACGGCGAGACGACCTACGAAGCCTTCTGCCATGCCGATGCCGCCCTGTTGGAAGGCCAGTCCTGCGACCGCCTCGCTCAGCTCGCCGCGGGTATCCCGCTCAATGAGGGCGCTGCCGAGGTGTTCCAAGACCTGCGGCTTCGGGGATACCGAATCGCTCTGGTCTCCACGGGCCTGCGGCTGATGACCGACGTCGTCGAGGCGCGGCTTCCGGTCGACCACGCCATCGCGAACGACCTGGAGACTCTGAACGGCGTGTGCACCGGGCGCGCCCTCGTCTCGATCGACGAACAGGCGAAGGGAGACGTCGCGGCCCGGATCATCGAGCGGCTCGGCGGCGGCCACACGATTGCGGTGGGCGACGGTCGAGGCGATATCCCGATGTTCCGAGAGGTCGACTTCTCGATCGCCGTCGGCTCTGCGGACGACGCGGTCGTCAGCGAAGCAACCGCTCATTCTCCAGGCCTGCGACTGACGGACCTCCTCCCGATCATCGCGCGTGAAGCGAATTCCCGGATGACGGGCACACGATGAACGACCAGACACCGCTCCGCGTCGAAGCGCTTTTCGTGACACCGTTCGAAGTCGCCCGGTCTCACGAGTACGACGTCATCATCGTCGGGGGCGGGGGCACTTCAGCCACGTTGTTGGAGAGAGTCCTCCAGTCGCGTCCGAGCGCGAAAGTGCTCGTCCTCGAGCAGGGTCCGTACCTCCTTCCCGACCACGCGCAGAACCTCGGTCGCGGCTTCCAACCGCTGATGATGACCGCATCGGCAACGCCGTGGCGATCGGACGGCGACCTCGACGTCGTCGCCCAGGTCCCATACCTTGGCGGGCGAACCCTGGTCTGGAGTGGCTCGACGCCGCAGCCGAGCCGCGACCAGCTGTCCCGCTGGCCGAGTCGTCTCATCGACGAGCTTGAGCTCTATTGGCCACGCGCCGCGGCCGCGCTCGGTGTGCATACTGCCCCGCAGCTCGGAAGGGAATACGGTCACCTGCATCGAAGCCTGCGCGAGATCGTCTTCGCTGCAACGCGATCGGACGCCGGTCTGATCGAACCTGAAACACACATCCGCCTCGACGCACCACTCGCTCACGGGCCTTCACGGGGCGGCGCCGTCACCAAGTACAGCGCGGTCCGACCGCTCATCGAGCACGCAGCCGATCACCCCGACACCGTGCACATCGTCACCGGATGCCACGTTGACGGCCTCGAGTACGACGGCGATCGAGTCGTCACGATCGCGACCGCGCTCGGATCCATCCAGTCCGGAGGCGCCGACGTGGTTCTCGCAATGGGCACCGTCGAAGCGACGACCGTCCTGCTGAAGTCGCCCCCGCCCGGCGACTCATCGTTGATCGGCCAGAACTTCGCGGCCAACACGGCGAGCTTCCTCACCTGTCGCATTCCCCGAGCCCGCTTCGACGGGCTCGGCCGCGAACATGCCGAACTCTCGGCGCTGTATGTGGATGGCGCCACAGCCGAACGAGAGTTCCACCTGCACGTGACGGCATGCGCCACCAGTGATCCCGATCGGGACATCGACCGGATCTATCGCCTGCTTCCCGACATGTTCGGCGATGGCACCCCTCGACGTGTCAGCGATGCCGATCATGTCGTGCTCCTCGTGCACGGACTCGCGGAGCTGTCGGCGTCAGGGAGAGGCGACTCGGGCAACTCGGTGAGGATCGGCGCCGACGGGATTGCCGTAGGAACTCTGAGACTCGGCGAAGCCGACGAAGCGGTGTGGGCGGCGATGGACGCTGCCATCGACCGTGTGGTTCAGAACATCGCGGCCGGCCACCCGATCGAGTACTGGTCCCACGAAGACGGCGAGTGGTCGGTGAACCCTCCCCGCCGCAGGATGCCGTTCGCGTTCCACGAGACCGGCACGCTGTGGATGGGCACGTCCGCTGCTTCTTCTGTCACTGATCTGCACGGACGCCTTCACGGGACGGCCAACCTCTTCGTTCTCGGAGGCGCCACGTTCCCGACCAGAGGCTCATGGAATCCGTTTCTGACGATGAGCGCACTCGCACTCCGGTTGGCAGACCACCTCGCGTCCCGATGACCTCGCGGTCAACACCGTTCGGGCCGAGAGTTCGAACGAACCTGATCGGTCGCGTACTGATCCTGACGGGCCTCGTCGCAGTGGCGGACTTCGTGTTCGGCGCGACGTTCGTCACCTTCATGCAGGATCGCGGACTCTCGGCGTCGATCATCGGAGGGCTCCTCTCGCTGACGGCCGTCACAGCCGTGCTCTTCGAGGCTCCAAGCGGCGCGTGGGGCGATCGTTACGGCCACAAGCGGCTCGTCACAGCCGGGCTCGCGCTGTGGGGCATCGGCTTCGGGACGTTTGCGTTCTCGACGACACCCCTGTCGTTCGGAATCGCCATCCTCATCTGGGCCGCGGGGCTTGCTCTGTATTCCGGCGCGGCGACAGCGCTGATGGTCAATTCGCTCAATTCCATGGGCCTGAGTGACCGCACGGCGGGCGCGATCCGTGGAACGGAGACGGTTCGCTGGGCCGCCGCCGCGCTCGGGGCCTGCGTCGTCGCGCTGAGCGCGATCGTCGTCGACGCTCCGACGATGATTCTCGCAGCCGGAGCAGTATTGCTCGTCGGCTCGATCTGGGTCGCCAGGTGCTGGCCGGAGTCACCGCGACTCGATGCGCCGTCCATGCTCCGATCTCTCGCGGCCGGGGTGACGTTCGTATTCCACCCCACGCAGCGCATGCTCCTCGTTCTCAGCGTCATCGCGAGCATCGATCTCAGCATCGTGATACTGACCTGGCAGCCCGCCGCCCTCAGCCTGCCGATCATCCAGCCGGGGATGCTCGGAGGCGTGCTCCTGGTCCTTTCGCTTGCAAGCGCAGCGGGAGCGGCTCTCTCGAAGCTATTACGACGACTGCCGCCCCGAGTCGGCGTCGCCGGCATCCTGATCTGCCTGAACGCGTCACTGCTCGCGTCCTTCCTCGGGCCGTGGGGGCTCATCGCAGCGTTCATCGGGGCCGAGTTCTTCATCGGAATGGGATTGACGGCACTGACCGTTTGGGGGCACTCGGTGTTCCCCGACGCACTCCGGGCAACGGGCTCTTCCGTCCTCGGCACGGTCACAGGCTTGACGATCGCGGGGACCAATGCGGTCGTCGGACCGCTGTGGGATCGGCTGGGGCTCGTGCCGACGATCGGGTGGTCCGGCGCCGTCCTCGCCGTGCTGTCATTCGCGCTTCTGGTCGTCGGTGTTTCGGGAGGAAGAAGAGTCAGATGACATTCGAGGGGATCGTCGCCGCCATCGCGGGGAGCATGCTCGTCGCTACCGCTCTGCGTTACGGGGCCTACTGGATCAGGATGTGGCGCCAGCCGAAGGTGCTCACTGCGGAGCGCGACGAGGTCCGTTCGTCCGCCCGCCGTGCCGCTCCGGAGGCCATCGATGGACTCGAGTTGCACTACGTGATTCCCGCGTTCCACGAGGTCGAAACGCTGCCAGGCGCTTTCGCGTCGCTTCGTCGTGCGATCAGTCTCTCTCCGTATCGCGCGACCGTCACGATCGTCACGTCCGTCCACGAAAGACCCGGCGCCGGCGGGCGGACGACTGCCGACGTGGCCTCGACCATGATCGCAGGCCTGCCCTGGGCTTCGGTCGTCGTCGACCAGAGCGATGTTCCCAGCATGGCCGCGTCGTTCAACACCGGTATGCGATCGGTTGCATCGCGGACGAGGGCCCACGAGCGCGGCTATGTCATCGCGTACAACGCCGACTCGACGGCGACAGCCGACTCCGTCCGCGCGCTCGGCGACACGTTGATCGCACGATCGCTACCGCGCGTGGCACAGATCAACTTCTTCTCGCTGCACAATCTGTCCGAGATGACCGGTCCCGGTGGCTGGTACACGAGAGGGGCGGCGTACTACCAGACACGATGGGCGCTCGGATTCGAAGTCGACCTCCATCGAAGGAACAGCCGCCAGAGACGTCGCGGTCCACTCGGCCACTCGTACCACCTCAAAGGTCACGGCCTTGCCCTTCGCGTTGACACAGCCCTCGACGCGGGCGGATTCTCAACGCAAACTCCGTGCGAGGATCTCGAACTCGGCTTTCGCCTCTCGCTGGCGGACGTCCCTGTGCACGCCGTCCCCCTTCTCGAAGACACAGAGCATCCGGCGCGTGTCGCCGCTGTGATCGCCCAGAAGCGCTATTGGTACTCGGGAATGGTCGATGTCTTCCACTTCCACAGGCTGCTCGCCGACCAGCGGGCTCGGCAACCCCTTCGATTCGAGCTTCAACGGCTCGCGTCGCTCTATCGGAGCGCAGCGTGTTTCCTGCTTGCTCCGCTGCCGTCCTGGATTCTCGTGGCGTCGGCATTCATCCTCGGCCAGCCGCTCCTGGCACTGCCTCCGGTCGTGAACGCGATCGTCAGCGCCTGGCTGATCCGGCGAACGATGCGTTCATCGGATCCAGCGGTCGGACGACTTCCCCTTGTCGAATTCGTCCTGCTGCCGGCAGGGATCCTCGCCTGGTCGATGACGCGAAACATCGGACCCATCGCCTACCTCTGGTCGATGCTGACGACCACCGACCGCGTGCGTCGGCAGCGCGAAGCGCATCTCGGTCATCTCGACTGAGGCGACAGTCGAGGCGTTTCCTGCAAATCAGGCGGCGACCATCGACTTTCCGCGCGGAAACGATCACAATTTCTCTAACGCGACCCAGAGGAGGTTCCCATGGGCACGCTCATCTACGATTCGACGATCATCGAGTTCGACGACCGGCTTCTTCTCCACCTGCAGATCGTGATCGTCAACAAACTGCGACGGCACGAGAGCTTCGCCATGACCTGGCGGGACGCGCCCGAGATCGGTGACGGCCGGTCCACGATCTGGCTGGACCCGTCCATCCCGCTCTACTTCAAGTTCTCCGGATCGCGGACCCCGTCGGTCAACCGTGACTGGCTCGAGATTCTCGCCGAGTCGGCGTCCAGCGCGAACGGGCTCATCGTGGTCGACGAGGACGGCCATCACGAGACAGCGGGGCGGGGTACAGGATCACCGCCGGCGGTGCAGCATCTGATGGAAGGCGCGTTGCGCCGCTGACGTCCGGTCCCCGGCCTCGGCCGGGTGACGCGGGTCGGACGGCGGGGGCGAGTGTTCGGGACCTCGTCTCCGCCTTCGCTGGTCGATGCAGTCGCTGGTCGCCGCTCATGAACGCTGTCGCACCCGGTCGTGATCGTGCTCGACATCTCAGTCGTCGATCTGCTCGAGCAGCTTCGCGGCAGCGCGCGCGATGTCGTCGTGGTCGTTCGTCCCGGCACCTCACGCCGGATGCCTGACCGCCCGTGCGGGAACGCAAGGGGTTGCGGATTCGGAAGGAGCGCGGACCATCGGCGCTGAACCGGACCACGAAACACGAGGAGCAGGTATGAGCCGCATCGAGACGCTGGAGGGCGCCGTCGTCGTCGTCACGGGCGCGAGTGGAGGGGTGGGCCGCGCCGCCGCCGTCGAATTCGCGCGGCACGGCGCGAGCGTCGCACTGCTGGCGCGCGGCGAGGCCGGGCTGGAGGCCGCCGCCGAGGAGGTGCGCAGGGCGGGCGGGCGGGCGCTCACGGTCCCGGTCGACGTCGCCGACGCGGACGCCGTGGAGGCCGCGGCCGAGCGCGTCACGACCGAGTGGGGCCGCCTCGACGTCTGGGTGAACTGTGCGTTCTCCTCCGTCTTCGCCGAATTCGGGCAGATCACGCCGGAGGCGCACTGGGTACGCCTCGCAGCAAACCGACGAGCCGCGGCCCTCCGACCAGCCGGCCAACCTGTGGGAGGCGGCGGACCGGACCGTGGACCACGGCACGCACGGGCCGTTCGACGACCGCGCCAAGACGACGAGCGCCCAGGCCTGGGCGTCGCGGAACCGGCGGGCCCTCGGCGTCACGGGGGCGGCCCTCGTGGGCGCGGCGCTCGTCGCCGCCGGGAGCGCATCGGGACGCCGCTGACCCACCCGCATACGTCCAGACTTCCGTCAGGCAGGGCTCAGCGACCGCAGAGCGGGCGCCCATAGGGTGGGCACCTCCGCGGGTGGTCCGCGGCGGCGGGAGGTACAGGATGCGCAGAGCCGTCGTCACCCTCCTGGTCGCGAGCCTCGTCGTCGCCGGCGGCCTGTTCGTGGCCTCTCGTGTCGCCGTCGAGCCCGCGACGTCCGCGGCGCAGCCGTGCTCGGACGCGACCGCCACCACGGTGGCGGGACGCGCCGTCCCGCAGGGACCGGTTGCCGGCTTCTGTGCGCCGGAGCTGGCGATGGCCGCCACGATCCTGTCCGCCGCGCGCGACCTCGGGGTGGGCCCGTACGGCGAGACGATCGGCGTGATGACCGCGATCGGCGAGTCGGGCCTCCGCAACCTCGACTACGGCGACGCCGCAGGACCGGACAGCCGCGGGCTCTTCCAGCAACGCGACAACGGCGCGTGGGGCACGCTGGCCGATCGGATGGACCCGCACACCGCCGCCACGAACTTCTTCCGCAGACTGGTGCGCCTGCCCGGCTGGCAGTCGATGACACCGACCCAGGCGGCGCACGCGGTACAGGTCAACGCCGACCCGGACTACTACGCCCAGTACTGGGGCGAGGCGCAGGCCGTCGTAGCCGCGCTCGGCGGCTGACGGCCGCCCTGCGGATGTAAGACCAGTCAGCGGATGTAGGAGGAGTCCGGCCCGGTCTCCCCCGAGCTCTCCAGCGGCGGATCGCGCAGCTCGCTCAGCTCGGCGACGGCACTCTCGATCGCGTCGAGCGCGAGCTGCAGCGACTCGACCCAGGCGGTGGGAGCCGCACCCCCGGCACCGGACGCCGCCGCCATCAGCTTCGCCCGAGCCGCGCGGATGGCCTCCTCGGCGGTCTGCAGATTGTCCATGCCGCCCATCGTGCCACCGGCTGACTCCGCCCGGGCAGCCTGAGAGTCCTGACAGACGCGCCTCCGGCGGCTCAGCCCCCGTTCACTTTCGCAAACCGCCTCCCGCCTGGGCTTTTCGCCGTCGACACGCCCACCGGCGCCCGGCCGCCGTAACCCCGCGTTCATAGACCGTTTGGTTGACCCCCCGAAGAGGGGCACGCCAGGGTCATGTCTGTGACCTCGCTATGAGGTCCCTCAACCGGTCGGGGCGTCGTCTCGCATGCCTCGCCGATCCGTGTTCTCCACTCCTCCAAGCTCGGGAAAGGTCTCTCCCATGCACGGCAACACCCCTCGGCGCCAGAAATCCGGCCGGCGCCGATTCTCGTCACTCACCCCACGGCAGCGGGTCCTCGCGGTCACCGCGACCACCTGCGCGCTCGTCCTGCTGGGCGGCGGCATCGCCACCGCCTCCACCATCGCCTTCGGGAACCAGAAGGTCGGGGGCGACTACCCCGGCGGCGAGCAGATCTCGTCCAACCAGCTGATCCAGCCCGTCGGCACCCGCCTGATGACGCCGTTCGGCAAGCTGATGGGGTCGACGGTCAGCCCCGACGGCCACTACCTCGTGGGCACGAGCACCGACCGCTCGGTCGACCTGCAGGTCTTCGACCTCAACAGCTACAAGCCGGTCGCCGCGGCGGGCACGCTCGCCGCGACGTCGTTCGCGACGGCGGCCTCCAACGCAGGCTACGGGTCGATGAAGTACTCCAAGATCGCCGACGGCACCGTGGGCCAGGAGGGCCCGGTCTTCTCGCCGGACGGCAAGTTCCTGTTCGAGCCGGTCGCGACCGGCATCGTGCGCTTCCCGTTCAACCCCGACGGCTCGCTCGGCGCCGGCACCACGATCGCCATCCCGAACTCGGCCGCGGGCCAGGAGGCGCTGACCGCCGGGATGGCGTTCTCGCCCGACGGCTCCACGCTCTACGCCGCCGTGAACGGCCAGAACACCGTGGTCGCCATCGACCCGGTGGCCGGCACGATCATGCAGACGTTCCCCGTCGGCATCGCTCCCCGCCAGCTGACGTTCGTCGGCTCGCACCTCTACGTGTCGAACGAGGGCGGCCGCGAGGCTGTCGCCGGCGACACCACGATGGGCTCGTACGGCACCCAGGTGCCGGCCGACACCAACCTCGGCACCTCGACGACCGGCACCGTCAGCGTCATCGACACGGCCAACCCGGCGGAGCCGGCCACGACGATCCCGGTGCAGCTGCACCCGACCGCGATGCACCTGGACGGCGCCACGCTGTACGTGGCCAACACGAACAGCGACACCGTCTCGGTCATCGACACGCGCTCGGGCAAGGTCGTGCAGACCTTCGCAACGCAGCCGTGGGCGTCGTCGACGACCGGCTACGAGCCGACCGCGATCACCCAGCAGGGCGACCACCTGCTGGTCTCGCTCGGCCGCGCGAACGCGATCGCCGTCTACACGATCGACCGGAAGGACCCGCGCGACCCGGCCGCGTTCATCGGCCTGCTGCCCACGGACTACTTCCCGGAGAACGTCACCGCGGTGAAGGGCTCGATCGTGGTCACCAACACGCGCGGCATCGACGCGCGCGGCCCGGCGCTGACCTTCAACAAGGGCCAGGGCACCACGGCCGCCACCGGCCACGCGACGCACGCGACCACGGCCTCCCTCACCAAGTTCACCCTGCCGTCGGACGCGGCGATCCAGAAGTACACGGCCACGGTGTTCACGCAGAACGGCTGGACCGGCGACTCGGTCAAGCAGGCGTCGGCCGCACAGGCGGACGGCGCGCCGACCAACGCCATCCCGAAGCGGATCGGCGAGCCCTCCCCGATCAAGCACGTGTTCCTGCTGGTCAAGGAGAACCGCAGCTACGACCAGCTGTACGGCGACATGAAGCAGGGCGACGGCGACCCGACGCTGGCGCAGTTCGGCGCGAAGGCCACGCCGAACCAGCACGCGCTCGCCACCCAGTTCGGCCTGTACGACAACACGTACGACATCGGCACGAACTCCGCGGAGGGCCACAACTGGCTGATGCAGGGCGACAACCCGGCCTACACCGAGACCAGCGCCGGCGAGTACACCCGCTCGTACGACACCGAGGAGGACGTGCTCGGCCATCAGCGCTCCGGGTTCCTCTGGACGTCGGTGCAGTCCGCGGGCAAGACGGCGAAGAACTTCGGCGAGTTCGAGTACGGCGAGGGCAAGCCGGCCAGCGCGACCTGGCAGCAGTACTACTGCACGGCCAAGGACGTCATGGCCGGAGGCGACCCGTCGACCCTGTTCGACCCGTCGATCCAGCTGCACGCGAGCTCGGCCATCCCGTCGCTGAACGCCATCACCGACCCGAACGCCGCGCCGTTCGACCTGGCGGTGCCGGACATCTACCGCTACGAGACCTGGAAGCAGGACTTCGAGAAGAACGGCCCCTCGAACCTGAACATGGTCTGGCTCTCCAGCGACCACACCGGCGGCACGGCCGACCCGGAGGCGCAGGTCGCCGATAACGACGTCGCCGTGGGCAAGATCGTGGACGAGATCTCGCACTCGCAGTACTGGAAGGACTCGGCCATCTTCGTGGCGGAGGACGACACCCAGGACGGCGCCGACCACGTCGACGGCCACCGCGCCCCGATCCAGGTGATCAGCCCGTACGCGGCGCACGGCAAGACCGTGAGCACGTTCTACTCGCAGATCAACCTGGTCCGGACCATCGAGCAGATCCTCGGCGCCCAGCCGATGAACCAGAAGCTCGCCGCGGCGACCCCGATGACCGACGCGTTCACGAACAATCCCGACCTCACCCCCTACAACGCGGTGGCCAACCAGGTGCCGCTGACCGAGGGCGTCGTCACCGCCCCGGCGTGCGGCTACGACACGATGGGCGCGACCGGAGACGCCGCGAAAGCCGTGAACGCGGCAGCGGCGAAGGCGGAGGAGGTCCCGGCGGCCGAGAAGTCGACGGCGGCGCAGTGGCAGAAGTGGGCGGGCAAGCAGCACTTCACGGGCACGGCCGGCCACCCGGCCATCCCGGACTACGACAACCCGCAGCTGATGAACCGCTGGACCTGGTACCAGGCGCACCACTGGACCTCGGCGTACCCGGGCGACGCGAAGATCTACGGCCCGGATGACGTGCCGGGCATCGCGCCGGGGTCGGTCGACCACGACGACGAGTAGCAGCCACCGTCAGGCACGCCGGCGCC
The DNA here is from genome assembly GCF_057655165.1 of Leifsonia sp. Soil_N53. Lineage (NCBI taxonomy): Bacteria > Bacillati > Actinomycetota > Actinomycetes > Micrococcales > Microbacteriaceae > Leifsonia > Leifsonia sp. Soil_N53. Next base: position 65,198 of record NZ_JBDGMM010000063.1, on the reverse strand, counting down.
CCCATCCCGTGTGGATGAGGGCGCCGGCGTTTTGACGGCCTAGGTGTCGCGTCCCGGGATCGAGACCCAGCTCCCCGGCGCCCTGTGCTGCAGCAGTTCGCTCGCCCCGTCGGCCTCGAAGGCGGCGATGAACTCCTCCGTGCCCTCCGTGAAGTGAGCCCACCCCTCGGTGTGGGCCGGGAGGACGCGCGGGCTTCCGAGGATGCGCGCGGCCTGCGCCGCCTCGGCGCTCGTCAGGGTGAGGAAGCCGTCGACCAGCGGTGTCCGCGCGGCACCGGCGAACAGCACGGCGAGGCCGATCGAGGGGAAGCGCTCCGCGATGGCGGTCACGACCGCGAGGGAGGCGTTGTCCCCGGAGATGTACACCGTCGGCGAATCGTCCGCCTCCAGGACGAACCCGATGACGGGTCCGGTCGCGCCCTCGGTGCCGTCCGGGCCGTGCTGGGCGGGCACCGCCGTGACGGTGACGTCCTTGACGACGACGGAGTCCCACGGCTCGAGGCCGCGGCACGACGCGTCGACGCGGCCGGCGGCGACGGTCGTGGTCAGCACGAGCGGGGTCGTGCGCAGATAGGCCCGGCCGCCGTGATCCAGGTTGTCCGGATGCTGGTCGTGCGACAGGAGCACGGCGTCGACAGGTCCGAGGTCGTCGGGCCGGACGCGCGCGTCCGTGGTCTTGGTGAGCGTCCGGGTCCCGATCGGGTAGTCGCCGGCGCTGTCGAAGGTCGGGTCGACGACGAACCGCGCGTCGCCGAGCTCGAGCAGGAGACTCGGCCCGCCGAGGGACATGACACGGAGCCGGTCGGGTGCGCTCGAGCCCATGGGCGAGACCTCCTGCGGTGAAAACGGTGAACGCTTCATCGTAGGAGAGCCCCGCGCTCCCCCTCCGCGGCCTCCGGCTCCCGCCGCTCCCGCCGACGCTGCCGCACCAGCCAGATCACGTCCCGCCCGAACGACTCCACCAGCAGCGCCAGCGCACCCGCGACCAGCACGATGGCGACGCCAGGGACCAGCCCGCTGCACGCCACCGCGAGCGCGACCCCCGCGTACGCCGTCACCACCTTGCGCCAGTACCGGTACGGCAGCGGCGCGCGCAGCCAGGGCAGCAGCCATCCCGCGGCGACGAACGCGTAGCGGAGGGCGCCGATCGCCAGCACCCAGACGCCGAGCGCTGGGGCGACGTAGACGCTGAGGACCAGCAGCAGGAACGCGTCGACCTCCATGTCGAACCGCGCGCCGAGCTCGCTCGCCGTCCGGGTGCGCCGGGCCACCCAGCCGTCGACCGCGTCGAGCGCGAGGGCCGGGATCACGAGTCCGACGAGCAGCGGGACGGGCACCGGGCCGGTGAAGGACGCCACCACCAGCCCCGTGATCAGCCCCACCAGGGTCGAGCGCATGGAGGTGACGATGTTGGCGGGGCCGAAGCGGTCCGACCGGCGGCGCTGGAGGCCGCGGACCAGCAGGGCGTTGGAGACCACCAGGTAGGCGGCGGCCGCCACCCAGCCCGTCGCGGGCAGCGGGGTCGTCGACCACTCCACGTCGAGCAGGCCGATGAGGAGGACGAGCGCGACGCCTGCGCCGGCCCAGCCGACCGCTGCGAGTTGAACCCTTTTCACGTGAGCCTCGTGTCTCTGGGGAACGGCGCCCTGCGCTGCCGCATCTTGCCTTAACACGCAGACTGTGCGCGGATGGTTCACAGGGATGGATCCACGGAGAGGAACTGGACGTGCTCGAAGCCACCGCTTTCTGGGTCGTGGAGCCCGGCGTCGGCGAACTGCGCACCGAGCCGTTGCGCCCACCCGGCGACGGCGAGGTGCTCGTCCGCACGCTGCGCACCGGGGTGAGCCGCGGCACCGAGTCGACGGTGTTCGGCGGCAGGGTGCCCCAGAGCCAGCGCGAGCGGATGCGCGCGCCGTTCCAGGAGGGCGACTTCCCCGGCCCGGTCAAGTACGGCTACCTCAACGTCGGCGTCGTCGAGCAGGGACCTTCCGAGCTGGCCGGGCGCACCGTGTTCTCGCTGTTCCCGCACCAGTCGGCGTTCGTGGTCCCGGCCGAGGCGGTCGTCCCGGTGCCGGAGGGCGTGTCGGCCGAGCGCGCGGTGCTCGCGGGCGCCGTGGAGACCGCGGTCAACGTGCTGTGGGATGCCGCACCGCTCGTCGGCGACCGGATCACGGTCGTCGGCGCCGGGATGATCGGCTGCTGCGTCGCGCGGCTGGCGCAGGGCATCCCGGGGGCGGAGGTCGTCCTGGTCGACGTCGATCCCACCCGGCAGGAGGTCGCGCGGCGGCTCGGCGTGGGCTTCGCGGAGCCGGGCACGGCGCCGCACGATCGCGATCTCGTCATCCACACCAGCGGCTCGGAGGCCGGGCTGCGGCTGGCGCTGGAGACTGTCGTCACGGAGGGCGAGGTGATCGAGGCGAGCTGGTTCGGCGACCGTCCCGTCGCCCTGCTGCTCGGGGAGGACTTCCACTCCCGTCGGCTGACCATCCGGTCGAGCCAGGTGGGCGCCGTCTCGCCCCGCCGCCGCGACCGGCGCGGCACGACCGCACGGCTGGCGCTGGCGCTCGACCTGCTGCGTGACCCGGCGTTCGACGCCCTGCTGACCGGGGAGTCGTCCTGGCGCGATCTGCCCGAGGTGATCGCGCGGCTGGCTGCCGCGCCCGGCGCGGAGCTCTGCCACAGCATCGATTGGAAGGACGCCTGATGCCGTTCACCGTCACGGTCCGCGACCACCTCATGGTCGCCCACAGCTTCACCGGCGAGGCGTTCGGGCCCGCACAGCGCCTGCACGGCGCGACCTTCGTGGTCGACGCGACCTTCGGCGCCGACGAGCTCGACGAGGACGGCGTGGTGGTCGACATCGGTCGTGCGACGGCCGTGCTCGCGGAGATCACCGGCTCCCTGACCTACCGCAATCTGGACGACGAGCCCGCCTTCGCCGGCGTGAACACCACGACGGAGGTGCTCTGCCGGGCGATCGCCGACCGGCTCGCGGACGCGGCTGCTGCGGGCTCCCTCGGCCGCGCGACCGGCCTGACCTCCGTCTCCGTCACCCTGCACGAGTCGCACATCGCGTGGGCGAGCTATTCGAGGCCGCTGTGAACGAGGTCTTCTTCGTCGTCCCGGACGGCATCGACGACCCGGAGCGGGTGAGCGGCGGGAACCGGTACGACCGCCGCGTCCGCGACGGGCTCCGCGCGCAGGGATGGACCGTGCGCATGCTCCTGGTGACCGGGCGCGGCACGGGCTGGACCGGCCGGGCGCTCGCCGGGCTGCCGGAGGGCGCGCTCGCGCTGGTCGACGGCCTGCTCGTCGCTCGCGAGCCGGAGGCGATCGTGGCGCACCGCTCGCGGCTCCGAATCGTGGTGCTCGCCCATATGGCGGCGTCGCACGCCGGAGACGGAGCGCATGGAGACGGCGCCCCCGCGGATGCCGCCCTCGCCGCCCTGCGCTCCGCCCGCCGCATCGTCGCGACGAGCGCCTGGACCCGCTCCCAGCTCCTCGAACAGGACGCCGGCGACCCGCACCGCATCGTCGTCGCGCACCCGGGAGTCGATCCGGCGCCCGCGACGACGGCCTCCGAGAGCGGCGGCCGGCTGCTCTGCGTCGCCGCCATCGCGCCGCACAAGGGCCAGGACCTGCTGGTGCGCGCCCTCGCCGGTTTCGCCGACCGCGACGACTGGACCTGCACGCTCGCGGGGTCGACCGCGGTCGCGCCCGATTTCGTCGAGGCGCTGACGGCCGTGATCGACGCGGCCGGCCTCGCCGGGCGGATCCGGTTCGCCGGCGTTCTCACGGGCGCTGCGCTCGCGGAGGCGTACGCGGACGCGGACCTCGTCGTGCTGCCGTCGCGCACCGAGAGCTACGGGATGGCCGTGGCCGAGTCGCTCGCGCACGGCGTCCCGGTGCTGGCGGCCGGGGTCGGCGGCATCCCGGAGGCGATCGCGCGGCAGGACGCGGCGATGATCGTTCCGCCCGACGACCCGTGGGCGCTGCGGGTCGTGCTGCAGCAGTGGTGGTCGAGCGCCGCCCGCCGCGACGCGCTGAAGGCGGCAGCGCTGGCGGCGCGGGACGCCGGCCGCCGCTGGGAGGACACGACCACGATCCTCGCCTCCGCCCTGGGCGAGGCCGCCCTCGAGGGGCTGCGCACCGAGGCGGTGCCGTCGTGAGCGAGGTTCTGGAGGTCAGCGCGGACTGGCTCGCGCTGCGGGAGCGGGAGGACGCCGGGGCCCGGTCGCGGCGGCTCGCGCGGCTGGCGGCGGGGCTCGTCGCCGGTCCGTTCACCGTTCACGACCTGGGCAGCGGCACCGGCTCGATGATGCGCTGGCTCGCGCCGCAGCTCCCTGGACCGCAGACCTGGGTGCTCCACGACTGGAACGCCGAGCTCACCGCGCACGCGACGGAGGCCGAGCCGCCTCGCGACCGCACCGGGCGGCCGATCGCGGTCAGCTCGCGCGTCACGCCGCTCGACCGGCTCGCGCCCGCCGACCTGGCCGGCGCGGGCCTCGTGACCGCCTCCGCGCTGCTCGACGTCGTGACCGCTCAGGAGGTGCACGCCATCGTGGACGCGTGCGTCGCCGTCGGCGCGCCCGCCTTCCTGTCCCTGAGCGTGACCGGCGACGTGGAGCTGCGGCCGTGGGATCCGCGCGACATCCGCTTCGCCCGCGCCTTCAACGAGCACCAGCGCCGCGAGGTGGATGGCCGCCGCCTGCTCGGCCGGTTCGGCGCGCCGATCGTGCGCGGGCTCTTCGGACGCGCGGGCTGGCACGTCCGCACGGCGCTGACGACCTGGCGTCTCGACGCTCGCGAGCCGCGACTGCTGGCGGAGTGGTTCGACGGCTGGGCCGACGCGGCGCTGGAGCAGGCGGAGGTCGACGGCGACCGCGCGCTGCTCGCCGAGGCCGGCGACTACCGGGGACTGCGCCGGGACCAGCAGCAGCGCGGCCGGCTCTCCGCCGTCGTGTACCACCTCGACGTGCTGGCGTGGCCGCGATGACCGTCCGGCTCGGCGTGGCGGATGAGGTGGCGGCGCCCGAGGTCGCGCAGGCCCCGCCCCACCCCCGCCTCCAGCGCCTCCGCGACCTTCTCGCCCGCCCGTGGCTCCGCGCCGCCCTGCGCGCCCTCGTCGGCGCCGTCGTGCTCCTCGCGATCGCGGCCCGGGTCGGCGCCGGCCCGTTCGTCCACGGCCTCCTGAGCGTCGACGGCCCGACCGTCGCCGCTGCCATCGCGCTGACCGCGGTCGCGACGGCGGCCGCCGCCTGGCGCTGGCGGCTGATCGCCGGGCGTCTCGGCGTCGGCCTGCGCTGGTCGACCGCCGTCGGGATGTACTACCGCTCTCAGTTCGTGAACACGGTGCTGCCCGGCGGCGTGGTCGGGGACGTGCAGCGCGCGGTCGACCACGGCCGTCGCGCGGACCGGCTCGTCGCCGCGGCGCGGGCGGTCGCGCTGGAGCGGGTGGTCGGCCAGGCCGTGCAGCTGGCGCTCGCGGTCGTCGTGCTCGCGGTCGTCGGGATGGAGTTCGAGGGCGTGCTGCTGCCCGTGCTCGGCGTCGCGCTCGTCGCCGTCGCCGTCGCCGTCGCGGTGGCGGCGCTCGCGAGCCGCCGGGTGCGGGCCGCGCTGGCGCACGAGCTCCACGAGGTCCGGGAGGGCCTCGGCTCCGCGGCTGTGTGCGTCCAGGCCGTGCTCACGTCCGTGATCGTCTGCGGATGCCACCTCGCACTGTTCGCGATCGCCGCCGTCGCCGTCGGCGCGCCCGTGCCGCCGCTGCGCATGCTCGCGCTCGGGATGGTCGTGCTGCTCGCGGCCTCCATCCCCGCCAACCTCGGCGGCTGGGGTCCGCGGGAGGGCGCGGCCGGGTGGGCGTTCGCGATGGCGGGCTTCGGTGCGGCTGCCGGCGTCTCCGCGGCCACGCTGTACGGCGTGCTGGCGTTCGTCGCCATCGCACCGGGCGCCGTGATCGCCCAGTCCGCCGCCCTGGTGCGCAGGAGGAGGATGCCGTCATGACCGAGCGACCGTACGTCACCGTGAGCTGCGCCATCTCCCTCGACGGCTATCTGGACACCGCGCGCCCGCCCAAGCTCGCGCTCTCGAACGCCGCCGACTTCGACCGGGTGGACGAGGTCCGCGCCCGGCACGACGTCATCCTCGTCGGCGCGCGAACAGTGCGACGCGACAACCCCCGGCTGCTCGTCCGCAGCGCCGAACGCCAGGACCGGCGGGCGGCCTCCGGCAAGTGCCGCACGCCGTGGAAGGCGACCGTGACCTCCACGGGCGAGCTCGACCCCGGCGCGAACTTCTTCACGCTCGGCGACACCGTGAAGCTCGTGTACTGCCCGCGCGACCAGCACGGCCGGCTCTCCGACCGGCTGGGCGACGCCGCCACGGTCGTTCCGCTCGGCGACGATGTGCGGATGGCCGACCTGCTGGCCGACCTCGGCGAGCGCGGCGTGCGCCGGCTGATGGTCGAGGGCGGCGGGAGGACGCTGACCCAGTTCCTCGCGGAGGGCCTGGTGGATGAGCTGCAACTCGCCGTCGCGCCGTTCTTCGTCGGCGATCCTGACGCGCCGCGCTTTGTCGGGGCCGGGGCGTTCCCCTGGACGAGCGACCGCCGCGCCGCGCTCGTGGAGGCCCGGCCGATCGGCGAGATCGTGCTGCTGCGCTACGCCCTGTCGGACCGCTACGGAGGCTATTCGTGACCCGCACCCCCACCACCCGCCGCGTCTGGTCCACGGTCGCGACGGTGCTCTCCGCGCTCACCCTGTTCGTCGCCGCCCTCGCCCCCGGCCTGATCGGCTCCGGCTCGGCGCTGGCTCTCGTGCGCGTACCGCTGGAGTGCGTGCTCGCCCTCGCCGCGCTGATCGTGATCCCGTGGCGCTGGGTGCGCCGGACGGTGGCGATCGTCGTCGCCGTGCTGCTCGTGCTCGCGACGGTCGTCGCCGCGCTCGACCGGGCGTTCGAGGCGACGGTCGGCCGGCCGTTCGACGTGGTGAGCGGCTGGCCGGAGGTGGTCGACGGCTACGGGGTGGTCCGCGACTCGGCGGGCACGGCCGGAGCCCTCGGCATCCTGGCGCTCGTCGCCCTGGCCGCGGTCGCCGCCGTCGCAGCCGTCGCCGCCTCGCTGCTGCACCTTGCGCGCGTCCTGGCGGCGCGGCGCAGGCGGAGCCTGATCGCGGCGTCGGCCGTGACGGCCGGCTGGCTGGTCCTCGCGCTCGTCGGCGCACAGCTCGTGCCCGGCGATCCGGTCGCCGCAGCGGACACCCTCTCGGCCGCGGCGACCACCGTCGACCAGGTGGAGGCTGCGGCCCGCGACCAGGCCGCCTTCCGCCGCGCGGCGGTCACCGACCCGTACGCCGCGCTCCCGGCGTCCGACCTCCTCACCGGGCTGAAGGGCAAGGACGTCATCATCGCCTTCGTGGAGAGCTACGGGCAGGTGGCCGTGCAGGGCACCTCCTTCTCGCCGGGGGTGGATGACGTCCTCCGCAGCGGCAACGCCGCCCTCGCCGCGCACGGCTACTCCGAGCGCAGCGCCTTCCTGACCTCGTCCACGTTCGGCGGGATCAGCTGGCTCGCGCACTCCACCCTGCAGAGCGGCCTGTGGATCGACTCCCAGCAGCGCTACAACCAGGTCACCTCCGGCACGCGCTTCACCCTCAGCGCGGCTTTCCGCAAGGCCGGGTGGCGGACCGTCAGCGACATCCCCTCGGACTCGAAGCCGTGGGCCGTCGGGAGCTCGTTCTACCACTACGAGCAGGAGCTCAACGCGAAGAACGTCGGCTACCAGGGGCCGTCGTTCAGCTACGCGAAGGTGCCGGACCAGTACACGCTGTCCTACTTCCAGCAGCACGAGCTGGCCGGGCCGCACCAGCCGGTGATGGCGGAGATCGACCTGGTCTCATCGCACACCCCGTGGACGCCGCTGCCGAAGCTGCTGCCGTGGGACCAGATCGGCGACGGCTCGGTCTACGACCCGCAGCCGGCCGAGGGCCTCCCGCCGAGCGTCGTCTGGCAGGACCCCCACCACGTCCAGCAGCTCTACGGTCAATCGATCGAGTATTCGATGGGCGCGCTGACCTCCTTCCTGACGACGTTCGACGACCCGAACCTCGTGCTCGTCGTCCTCGGCGACCACCAGCCCGCGACGGTCGTCAGCGGCCCCGGCGCCAACCACGACGTCCCGATCAGCATCATCGCGAAGGACCCGGCCGTCACCGAACGGATCGCCTCGTGGGGCTGGGAGCCCGGACTGCTGCCGTCGCCGACCGCGCCGGTGTGGCGGATGGACACCTTCCGCGACCGGTTCCTGACGGCGTACGGTCCCTGACCGGCGCCTCAGCCCTCCGGGGTGTCAGCCCTCCGGCGACGCCGGGAACGAGCGCCGCGCGACCAGGACGACCACGAGCCCTGCGACCACCAGCGCAGCGCCCGCGAACGGCAGCCACCCCAGCCCGGCCCCGGCGAGCACCGCCGCGCCGACCGCCGCGCCTCCCCCGATCCCGATGTTCGCCGTCGAGTTCACGAGCGCCCCGATGACCTCCGGGGTGGCGCCGCGGGTGCGGATGGCCGCCGTCTGGAACACCGACGCCACCCCGCCGAAGCCCGCGCCCCAGAGCGCAGCGGCCGTCAGCACGCCGGCGAGAACCGGGAACGCGATCCCCACCCCGACCAGCCCGGCCGTGACCGCGATGAGCAGGGTCAGCACGGCCGCCCGCGGGCGACGGTCGAGCGTCGCCGCGGCGAACCAGGTGCCGAGCAGCCCGACCGCGCCGATCCCGAGCAGCACCGGCCCGACCCCCGCGGCCGGGAGCCCGGTCGCGAGCAGGATCACCGACACGAACGTGTAGACCGTGAACTGCCCGAGGTAGACGACGGCGTTCGTCGCCGAGACGACCGCCAGCCGCGTTCGCCGGGCGCCCACGCCCTCCCCCAGGTGGCCGGTGCCGCCTCCCGGCACAGCGGGCAGCAGCACCGCGACGACCACGACCATGAGCGCGCACACGCCCGCGAGCACACCGAACGCGGCGCGCCAGCCCAGGCCCGTGCCGAGGGAGGTCGACAGCGGCACCCCGAGCACGAACCCCGCTGCGGCCCCGGCTGTGACGAGGGCCAGCGCCCGTCCGGTGAACGCGGGGGCGACCAGTCGGGAGGCGTACCCGATGCTGACCGAGAAGAAAAGTGCGTGCGCGATGCCGCCGAACGCCCGACCCGCCGCGAGCACGCCGAAGCCCGGAGCCACCGCGACGACGAGGTTGCTGACCGTGTACGCGACGAGAGTCGCCTGCAGCAGGCCCTTGCGCGAGAACCGGGCGGTCGACAGTGTCAGCGGCACGGCGAGCACGGCGACCATGAACGCGTAGACCGTGACCAGCAGCCCGGCGACCGAGTAGGACACCCGCACGTCGTGCCCGATCGCGGGCAGCAGCCCCACCGGCAGCATCTCGGTCGTCACCGCGAGGAAGGTCGCGCCCGTCAGCGCGACGAGACCGCCCGCCGCCTCGCGCACCGTTCCGGGACTCCAGTCCGACGCGTGAGACATGGTTGCGATGCTAGCCCCCTCGCGCACCCCGCCCGGTTGAACCGATACTGTCGCTCGTTCGTGTACCCCTTGAGGCCTTCAGCCGTGGAGGCCCGGACCGGAAGCGGGTAAGTCCATGACCAAAAGCAGCCAGGGCCCCTTGTGGCTCATGCGCATCCTGAGCGCGATCGTGCTGGTGCTGATCGCCGGAATCCATCTCTTCCTCGTGTTCGACGGCGTCGGCGGCCTGCTGGGCACCATGTTCGTCCTGAACGCGATCGCGGGCGTCGTCCTGGCGGTCGGGATGCTGGTGCTCCGCGGCTCCTGGCTGCGGCTCGCCACCCTCCTCAGCTTGCTGTTCGTCATCGCCAGCCTGGCCGCGCTCCTGCTCGCCCTCACGGTCGGCCTCTTCGGCATCACCGAGGTCTGGACGTTCACGCTCGTCCCGGAGACCGTCATCCTCGAGGCGATCGGCATCGTGGTGCTGGCCATCACCTCGGGGGTCGCGTTCCGGAGGCCGCGGGTGGCGTGAGCGCCACCTACCAGAGCAGCTTGAGTGCCTGAAGCCCCTGTCCGGTCACACTGACGATGTATGGGCCGGGATGCGAGCCGGCGCGCTTGAAAATTGCACGCTCGTGACCCAACAGCCGTCCGGCCTTGGCTGCGCCTGTGAGTTGGCTGCTGCCTAGCGCGAAGACACGTGCTTCGGCCGCGAGGACAGCCCTCGCTTCCAGGGGTCGCTTCGCGATGGCCTTATCGCCGGTGAGAAGCACCTCGCCCTTATCGGTCGCTTCGTGGATCCAATCGATGTCGGCCAGTTGTTGCGCAGCTATGGGACCGTAGCGCTCGCGCATGCTCACTACCGCCCATCCGGCGGCGCGGAGCGCTCCGGGCACGTGATGATCGCCGAGGCTCCGATCGGTAAAGAAGCGAAGCTCTGACACTTCTGTCGCCTAAGCGGCCGCGAGCGCAAGCCGCTCGACTGTCGCGTTGGGCAGGTCGAAGTCGGCAGCGACTTCTTCCATGGTCTCGCCGGCAGCGATCCGATCCAGGATGTCGTGCACACGGATCCCGTATTGCGTGAGCGTGGGCTGGCCGAAGTTGATCTGAGGGTCAACAGTGATGTCTGCGCCGTCGACTCGTGGGATCCGGAGCTGACCGACGAACCCATCCCGATAGTCGACGCGTTTCAGGTGCTCGCGCACGATCTCACCGAAGGTCGCGTCACCATTGCGGACGACGACGAGACGATTGTCGTCGAATGCTGCATCCCGCTGTCGCAGGTCCCAGAGGATCTCTGCGCCGTCCGTCTTCAACCGATCGCTTGCAAGAGCGTGCTCGACACCGATCTGACTGCGGAGCTGCTCGAGCGCCGGCCTGATTCGACCCATGGGCACGCCCGCTTGGGCGAATGCCTTGACAATCCAGGCCTCAGCTAGGCCGATGAACGGCACGGTGTAACCACGCCCCGGGCGGTCAACTGTGATAAACGCTGGCTTGCGGTTTCCCGATGTCGTCGTATAGCCGGTTGCCCAGTGATTGAATGTGGACCGCGGCATCCTGATGATGTCGGCGGCCTCCGCCTGCGCGTAAATGGGAGTCATCAACAACTCGTCCATGATGGCTCCCTTCGCCAATGTCCTCGCAAAAATACTAGCGACGTCGAAAGTGAAAGCTGCGTTATCCACACCGCCTCACGTGAGCGCCACCCCCGCGATCTGCGTGTTGAACGGCAGGAACGGCGTGTGCACGCGGTAGCGCTCCACGTCCACGCGCGCGAACCCCGCGGCGCGGAGCGCGCCCTCCAGGTCGCGCTCGCAGGAGCAGCCCTCGAACGTCCACGCCCACGGACGGCGCAGCACGCGCTGGGCGAGCCGGGTCGGCGTCCCGTCCGGTGCGGCGACGTGCTCCACGAACCGGAACGTTCCGCCGGGGCGGAGGATGCGGCGCACCTCGGCGAGCACCGCGGCCGGGTCGTGCACGGTGCAGAGCACCAGCGATGAGATGACCGTCTCGGCGCTGCGGTCCGGCAGGCCGGTGCTCTCGGCCAGGCGCTCCCGGAGGTCGAGCGCGACGCCGGCGCGGGCGGCCGCGGCGCGCAGGCGGGCGTGCATGTGGCGGTTGGGCTCGACGGCGATGAGCGTGGCGCCGCGCGGCAGATAGGGAAGGTTGGCCCCGACGCCGGAGCCGAGCTCCACGACCTCGTGCGGGAGGCCGGCGAACGCCCGCTGCTTGTGCGGGCGCAGGTGGTGCTCGATGTACGGGTCCATGATGCGGAAGAACGCCGCGTTGAACGGGCCGCGGAAGGGATGCTGCTCGAAGGCGGGGGCGAACGCGGGCGCGGAGACGAGATTGGTGGTTCGGGTCATGGAGGTCAGCCTCCCCGACCTCCGTCCCCGACGCAGGCGGGGAACTACCCCACTTCAGCGGATGCCCTCCCGCTGCGCCGCGTACCACGCCGCCACCTGCGCCCTGGACCGGAACCCCAGCCGGAGCCGGATGCGCTCCACGTGGCCCTCGGCCGACCGCTCGTCGATGCCGAGCCGGTCCGCGATCTCGCGGTTGGTGCGGCCGTCCGCGATCAGCGCCGCGACCTCCAGCTGCCGGTCGGTCAGGCCTCCGGCCCGGTGCCGCGCCGCCCGCAGGCCGAGGAAGCGGCGCACCGTCGCCACCAGCTCGCGGGCGTCGCCCACGTAGGGCAGGTGCGACCTCCCGCTGAGGACCACCAGCTCCGCCCCCGGGATGCCGTCGGCCAGCGCACGCGCCTGCGCGATCGGCGCCGCGCGGTCGCGGTCGCGGTGGACGACGAGCGTCGGCGCGCGCACCCCGGCGAGGAGGTCGCCGACGTCGAGGTGGTAGCTGAGCTCCAGCAGCGCCCGGGCGGTCGCGGGGTCCGAGGACGCCCGCTGGTAGCGGCCGAACTCCTCCCGCGTCGTCGCGTGCGCGTCGGGCGCGAAGATGTCGGTGAGGACGTCCGACCCGAGGCCCCAGTGCGACTCCACCAGGGCGAGGATGTGGTTCCGCGCGCTGGGCGGGGACAGCTCGGCACCGGACCGCCAGCCGCCGTAGAGCACCAGCCTCCGCACCCGGTCCGGATGCGCCGCCGCCCACACGGCCGCGATCGGCGACCCCATCGACACGCCCATCAGGTCGAACGGCGCGGGACCGACGCCCGCGGCCACGGCGTCCAGCTCCTCGAGCTCGAACGCCAGCGACGGCGGCCGCCCGGCCGGCGCGGACAGCCCGCAGCCCGCACGGTCGTAGCGCACGAGCAGGCAGCCCTGGGCGAGGCTCTCGAGGTAGGCGCGCTCCTCCGGGACCTCCCAGCTCAGCTGCAGGTGGCTCACCCACCCCGACACGTAGAGCAGCGGGCGGCCCGAGCCGACCGTCGCGAACGCCAGCTCGACGCCGGACTCCGTCGTCAGCCTGCTGATGCGCTGCTGCATGCGTACATTGTGCGCGTGCGGGGCCGGTGGGGCACCAGCCGGGGTTGACCAGCGGGCCGCGGGCCGATACCGTCTCACGTCGTGAGCCGTCCACCCGTGACCCGCACCGCCCTCTGGGTGCGAGAGCGTGCCTGCCTGCCGCTGGTACTGGTGGAGGCGGTCCTGCCGGAGGCGGCTGCGCGACGCGCGACCGCTCAGGTCACCGCGATGACCTCCGTGCGGTCGCAGCAGGGCCGACGGACGCGCAGGCGTCGCGCCGCTTGAACTGCGGTAGCGGTCTCAGGAGTCCATGCCCACGGCGGGCTCGCCGACGAACTGATGCGCCTCCGCGGCGAGTTCGGGCCAGTCCTCCGGGTCGGCGACCCTGACCCAGGCGCCTTTCGCCTCCGCCCGCCCGGCCGCGACCGGCACAGCGACCTCCCGGGCGACGAGGTCGCGGGCGCGCGCCTCCGGCAGGTCGGCCACCAGGTCGCCGCCGTCGAGGTAGGCGAACAGGACGCCGCGCACGTGCAGCCCCGTCGCAGTCACCGAGACGTCGAGGTCGGGGTCCTGGAGCAGCTGCGTGGTGAGCAGGTCGTAGGAGACGACGGGGTCGGTCATTGCGGATCCTCTCGGTCGAGAGTTCTATACAAGCGGATGCGCGGGGTGTTGCACAGTGCCCCGGTCGACAGGAGGGTGCTCATGCGGAAGATCGTGGTCTACGAACTCGTCTCGCTCGACGGGGTCGCGGAGGACCCGGATGCCTTCATCCCGGACTGGGACGCGGACATGGACGCCAACCTGGGCGCGGTGATCGCGACCCAGGACGCCGTCATCCTCGGCCGGCGCAGCTACGACGAATGGGCGCGGTTCTGGCCGGGCAGCGACATCCAGCCGTTCTCCGCGTTCATCAACGGGGTGACCAAGTACGTCGCGACGTCGGCCCCGCTCGAACCCGCGTGGTCGGGCGCCGAGGCCGTGGACGGGGACATCGTGGAGTTCGCGCGACGGCTGAAGGAGGGCGACGGCGGCGACATCGGCGTGCACGCCAGCATCTCGGTCGCCCAGGCGCTGCTGGCCGGCGGTGTCGTGGACGAGCTGCGGCTCGTGATCGCGCCGGGCATCGCGGAGGGCGGAAGGAGCCTGCTGGCTGGCCTGCCACCGCTCCGCTTCGAGACCCTCGCGAGCGCGGTCTCCCGCACCGGCTACCTCCTCCTCGGCTACCGCGTCCTCCCCTGACCACCGAGGGGCAGGCGTCAGGCGGCGAGGTGGAAGGTGGTCGCGAAGCGGGTGAGCAGCGTGCGCGGCCCGCGGAGGACCTCCACGACGCCGGCGTCGATCGCGGCGTCCGGTGTGAGCTCGCCGGAGAAGAGCCGGCGGATGCCCGGGCCGCTCGCGAACGCCAGATCGGCGGGCCCGTCGCCGCGGTCCACGACCAGGCGCGGCCCGTCCACCCGGATGAGCAGGCCGTCGTCGCCGAAGCGCGCACCGTACGCCGTGGCCGGCAGCGCGGCGGCGACCTGGGGCTGGAACGCCGTGCGCAGCGAGATCGTCATCGAGTCCGGCGTGATGATCTGCTCGTCGCGCGGATCCCCCAGCGCCTTGAACCCCCAGGCGCCGAGGGCGAGCACCACCGGTTCGAGTTCCCGCCCGTACGGGGTGAGCTCGTACAGGATGATGCGCGAGCGCGGCGCCCGGCGGATGATGCCGGCCGCCTGCAGCTCCTTGAGCCGCGCCGCCAGGATGTTGCTCGGGATGCGGGGCAGTCCCGCCGCGAGCTCCCCGAAGCGGCGCGGCCCGACGAGCAGGTCGCGGACGATCAGCAGCGCCCAGCGCTCCCCCACCAGCTCCAGGGCCTGGGTGATCCCGTCGTACTGCCCGTAGTCGCGCGCGACCATGGACCTCAGGCCTGCTGGCTCGTGTACGCCTCGGGTCCTTGCTGCGCGGCGACGGGGTCCATCCAGCCGAACTCCAGGATGTTGCCGTCGGGGTCGGCGAGCTGCCGCTGGTACATGAAGCCGTAGTCGGCGGCGGGACGCTCCTCCACACCGCCCGCGGCGATCCCGTCGGCCACGGTCGCGTCGACGGCCTCGCGGCTGTCGAGGAAGAGCGCGGTCGACGCGGACACGGTCTTCGCCGGCTCGCCGACCGGGCGGTCGGAGAAGGTCTGGAAGAAGTCGCGCGTGACGATCATGAAGTAGTTGTGGTCCTCCTCGACGACGACGCACGCGGCGTTGTGGTCGCTGAAGAGGGGGTTGATGGTGAACCCGACGGCCTCGTAGAACGCCTTGGCGCGCTCCAGGTCGGTCACCGGCAGGTTGACGAACATCGCGGTCATCGTGGTCTCCCTTGTCATGGTCCGCTGTTGCTGACACCCACACTTGCAAAAAACAAGTGGCGCGTCAAGAGGGTGATCCGAAAGGTGAGAATTCTCGCCGGAGGGGCCTGGTCTGCGGCTGGCGTGCTAGCGTTTCTGTTGTTGCGCCCCGGGACTATTCGATCTGATCGGACTCCCGGGGCTTCTTGCTTCCCCTAGGGTCGAGCGATGGATCCGCACTCGACTCCGGCGTTCGCCGCGTCGTTGAGCCTTCAGGCGACGATCAAGCGACTCTCCGGCCGAACCGGGCAGGAGCCGACTCCGGACGAGTTGGTGGGTGCTTCAACGTTCGGATTCTGGGTAGGTCTCACTGGATCGGGAGTGGCACGCCACCAGCTCTTGAGCTACGAGACGGCGCTGTGGCAACCGCGACTCCGACACGCATTCAGCGGCCTGGGCGGAGTGAGCAGAAAGGAACTGCACGCCCAGCTCGACGGCGTCCGGAAGTTCCGAAACCGCATCGCGCATCACGAGCCGGTGTACGCGATGAACCTGCCCAGTATGCGCGACAAGATCGTTCGCTGCGCCCGGCTACCTCGACAGAGACGTAGCCGACTTCATCGCCGCGAGCCACCGCATCGACGCAGCCCTCGCCAGGCAGCAGGACGTCGTCTCCTCGGGGTCGTGCGTCCTCTAGCCCCTACTCCGTCAGCCGCCGCACCGTCAGCGACTGCTCCGCGAAGCCCACCGCCCCCTCCCGGTCGTGCAGCACCGAGCGCGTGATCCCGAGCCCGGTCGTCCCGAACACCACCTCGGTGTCGAGACCGAGCCAGCCGCCCGCCGGCGCGCGGTGCAGGTGGATGGTGAGGTCGACGTTGGGGAACATCCAGCGGGTCGGATGCTCGCGCACCGCGACGCCGTTGGCCGTGTCCACCAGGGTGATCCACGCCGCCGTCGGGTCGACCGCCACGCCCTCGATGAGCGCGCAGCCGGTCGACAGCCAGACGGTGGCGCGACCCGCCTCCGGCGAGCGCACCGCGCGGGTGTCGAGGGAGGCGACGTAGCCGCCCTGCCAGGCGTCCATCATCGACCACGGCGTCGCCGACTCGGGCGACGGCAGCGCACCCGCGGCACCGCCGGCGACCTCGGCCGTATCGAAGGCGGACAGCAGCCAGGCGCGCGCCTTGACGGCGACGCGGCCGTGGATGACGACCGTGGCCTCCACCAGTTCGATCGTGCGGCCCGGGCGGATCGTCTCGACCGAGAGCTGCACCTCGTCCAGGGCGAGGAAGCCGAGGATGTCGAAGCTGATCCGGGCCAGCTGCAGCGACGGACCGTCCGGGTTCGCGGCGTGCCGGAGGATCGCGTGAGTGATCAGGCCGCCGAGCGGGCTGAAGTGCATCTCGTCGTCCGCCCAGGCTCCGCCGGCGTGCGGGGTGGGGGTGAAGACGTTCTCGCTGCGCTGCACGAAGTAGGCGTCGGGGATGGGGGTGTCGGCGTTCATCCCCTCCAACGTAGGCGCAGGAGGGCCCGGCGAGCGAGACTAGAGCGTATGAGCAGACACGAACGCGAGCGGGAGGCCGCCGCCGAGGCCCAGCAGCGGGCGCAGGCGGAGGCCGCGATCGAGGCGACCGAGACCGACGACACGTCCATCGACGCGGACGAGACCCTGGAGTCGGACGAGGAGCCGGGCTAGGCGACCCGCCTCACCCGGCGTGCCCCTGCACGAACCGGGACGCGGGCGCGCCGCCCTCCTCCACGCCCCTCAGGTCGCTGTCGCGCACGAGCGGCGGGACCGCCGGGTCGTCCGGGAGGTCGATCGTCGCCGCCAGCCGGATGTCGCGGGAGGACGCGCCCACCTCGATCGTGAACGCGCCGCCCTCGCGCCGCCACAGGCCTGAGCGCCCGTCCGGCCGGGTCGCCGCGGTGTCCCAGTAGGCGAAGTCCCGGCTCTCCAGCTCGAACGAGACCGTGACCGTCGCGCCCGGCTCCACCGCGACCTTCTCGAAGCCGCGCAGCTCGCGCAGCGGCCGGCGCACCTCCGCGTCGGGGTCGCCCACGTAGAGCTGCACCACCTCGGCGCCGGCGACACCGCCGACGTTGGCGACCTTGCAGGCGACCCGCACCCGCCCCGCGGCCGCATCGACCACCTCCACCTGGAGGTCGCCGTAGGAGAACCCGGTGTACGAGAGCCCGTGCCCGAACGGGTAGCGCACGCTCCTGCGCAGCGCGTCGTACCAGCGGTAGCCGATGAACACGCCCTCGCCGTAGACGACCGTGCCGCGCTCGCCGTTCCAGGTCGGGAAGCCCGGGGTGTCCTCGATCGCCAGCGGGAACGTCTCCGCGATCCGCCCTGACGGGTTGACGCGGCCGAACAGCGCGTCGGCGACGGCCGCGCCGACGGCCTGGCCGCCGAGCCACGCCTCCACGATCGCGTCCACCCGGTCGTGCCACGGGTCCATCGTCACGGGCGAGCCGTTCGACAGCACGACCGTGAGGGAGGCGCCGGTGCGCTCGCGGAGGTCGGCCAAGGCCTCGATCAGCGCCACCTGGTCGGCGGGGAGGTCGAGGGTGAACCGGTCGTTGGCCTCCTGCTCATGGGAGAGCGGGAGGCCGGCGAACACGACGATCGACTCGGCAGCGGCGGCGACCTCGACGGCCTCCTCGATCAGCCGCAGCGCCTCGTCCGAGAGCGGACCCTGGCGGAGGCGCTGCACGGACTCCGCGATCCGCAGCTCCTCGACCAGGTACTCCGAGCGGCGGGCCACCGCAGGACGGTCCGCCTCGGTCGCGACGCCGTGCGCCTGGAAGACCGCGGCGTTGTCGTCCTGGTACGCGTTCTTCGGGATGTCGACGTATCCGGGCGCGTAGACCACGCGACCCCCGGCGATCGCGCGGACGGCGTCGAGCGGCACCTCCACCCGGGTCGGGTCGACTCCGGAGGACCCGCCGCCCTGGATGCGCGCGTGCTCGGCGAAGGCGCCGACGACCGCGACGGCGCCGCCCGTCTCCGCCAGCGGGAGCACCGCTCCCTCGTTGCGCAGCAGCGTGATGCAGGCGGCAGAGGCCTCGCGGGCGAGGATGTGGTGCGCGTCGGCGTCGAGCAGGTCGAGCTGCGCCGGGCTGAGCCGGTCCCCCGGCGCGTGGCCGAGGTCCATGACCGGCCCGTTCACCAGGTCGGCGCCCGGGTAGCTGCGGGCGACCAGCTCCAGGACGCGTCGCGCCGAGGCGTCGACCACCGCCTCCTCCAGCTCGCCGGCGCGGACCGCCGCGACGACCTCCGCGACGGTCCGGCCGCCGGTGCCGGGCATCTCCAAATCGAGGCCGGCGCGGAGGGCCGCGACCCGGTCGTGCACGGCGTCCCAGTCGGAGACGACGGCGCCGCGGTAGCCCCAGTCCTCGCGCAGCACCTCGGTCAGCAGCCAGCGGTTCTGCGACGCGTGCACGCCGAGGAGCCGGTTGTACGAGCACATCACGGTCCACGGCTCAGCCGTGCGCACGACCCGCTCGAAGGCCGGCAGGTAGGTCTCGCGCAGCGTCCGTTCGTCGGCGACGACGGAGATCCGGGTGCGTTCGATCTCCTGGTTGTTGGCCGCGAAGTGCTTCAGCGACGCCCCGACCCCGGCCGACTGGAGGCCGTCCACGTAGGCAGCGCCGAGCTCGCCCGCGTGCAGCGGGTCCTCGGAGAAGTACTCGAAGTTGCGCCCGCACAGCGGCGAGCGCTTCATGTTGACGCCGGGGCCGAGCACGACCTGCACGCCCTCCGCCCGCGCCTCCGCCCCGATCGCGGCGGCGACCCGGCGCATCAGGTCACGGTCCCAGGAGGCGCCCATCGCGGACGCGGTCGGGAACCCGGTCGCCGGCACCCACACCATGTCCACGCCGGTCTCCTTGCGGAGCCCGTGCGGGCCGTCGCCGACCTCGATCGCGGGCACCGGCGCGGGCAGCCCCGGCCGGTCGATCGCCTGGGTGAACCAGTCGTCGACGCCGGAGAGCAGCGACGCCTTCTCCTCCAGGGTGAGGGCGGCGAGCACGTCGTCCACGTCGAACGGAGGGGTCTGCATGAAGAGCCTTTCGAAAGCAGGTGGGAGGACACGACCTCAAGTCGCGAGGAAGTCCTCGGGATGTTCGTGCCGGATGCGCGCGATCAGCTCGGGCGTGACCGCGACCCCGCCCTCGGCGAGCGCGTCCAGCACCACGCCGTGCAGCGGCGACTCCGTCGCGACCGTGACGCGGGCGGCCGGTGCGACCCGGCCGAGCTCGGCGACGATCGCGTCACGCATCGCCGGGTGCTCGGAGGTCGCGACCGACCCGTTGAGCAGGACGGGGAGGTCGCCGGCGGCGAGGTCGGACCCGACGCGGCGGGCGCACCACTCCGCATAGCCGACGAGGGCCGCCGCCTGGTCGTCGACGATCCGCCGGGCGACCGCGTCGCCCTCCCCGGCCAGGGCGAGCACGAGCCGCGAGGATTTCCACAGCTCGGTCCCGGGCAGCGCGCCGAACCGCCGGGTGAACACGTGCCGCAGCTCGCCGGCGTCGGCCACGCCGTACTGGGCGCAGAGCGCTTCCGTCAGGCGGGTGGCCGGGCCCATCCCCATCCACTCGCGGCACGCCGCCTTGAGCGCGCTGTTGCCGAGGCCCTGCCCGCCGAGGTCGTCGAAGACGTACCAGCCGGAGCACTGCTCCCGCCCGTCGGCCGACCGCGCGGCGACCGCCGGCCCGGTGCCGACCGTGATCGACACCCCGACGCCGGTTCCGTCGATCAGGCGCAGCGACGCGAAGCCGTCGTTCTTGACGCTCCAGCCGCCCATCCCGGGCAGCCGGGCGGCGATCCGGTCGTCCCAGAACGCGGCGTCCTCCGGGTAGTCGACCCCGGCGAGCCGGAAGGCGGCGGACCGGATGTCCGCGACCCCTGCTCCCGCCTCCTCCAGCGCCGCCGAGACCGCCCCGAACACCGCCGTCTCGGCGACCTCGATGCTCTCCGCGCCGTAGATGTCGCCGCGACCGCCGCGGCCCCGGCCGAGCACCGCCCCGGAGCCGTCGACGACGAGCGCGACCGTCTTGGAGTTGCCCGCGTCGACGGCGAGGGAGAGCGGCCCGGACTCCGCACGAATCGCCATGCTCAGCGCAGCAGCCGCTCGGGCAGGTACGCGCGGTGCGCGTACGCCATCTCGTCGTAGAGCTCCTCCGCCACCCGCAGCGTCGGCACCATCGGGTTCGCGGCGAGCGCGCGGATGCCGTCGGCCCGGGTGCCCTGCCAGGCCGCCTCGGCGGCGAGGTACTGATACTCGGCGAGCTGCTGGACGAGCCCGCGAACCGCGTGCGGCAGCGGCTTCTGCGGCAGCGGCGTCACGCCGGAGCCGTCGACGTCGGACCACACCTCCACGACGACGTCCTCGTCGAAGCCGGGCAGCACGCCGCCGGTGTTCGGGAGGTTGACCGGGAGGCGCGCGGGCGCGTCGTTGTAGTAGGCGCTCATCACGTCGATGGCGAGCTCCAGCTCGTGGATGCCGCCGCGCGAGCGGCGCGGGTCCAGCTCGGGGACCGCAGCCTGGGACTGCTCGTCGTAGTGCTCCCAGTACCCCGGCAGCGCCGCGAGCAGGTCCTCCGCGCGGGTCGTCCGCGCCCCCTGCAGCTCCCGGAGGATCTCCTCGCGGAAGTAGTAGTACTGGAAGTAGTCGGCCGGCACCGAGCGCATGGTGACCGCGAGCTGCAGCATCCGCTTCTCCAGCGTGCTGAGCGTCGGGTCGTCCTTGCGGGCCTCCCATGCCGCGTCGAGCAGCGGCATGAGGTCCTGGCCGTCGTAGGTGTGCTCGGTCGACCAGCAGTTGTGGTTCACGCCCGCCATGACGACGTTCGCGCGCTCGGGGTCGAGCCCAGCGGCCCGCAGCACGGTCTTCGGGAAGACGATCGGGCCCTCGCACATCGACCAGATCGTCCGGTCGGTGAACCGGGTGACCGCCTGCGAGACGATGTTGACCGGGTTCGTGTAGTTGAACAGGATCGCGTTCGGCGCGACGGCGTCGAGGTCGCGGATGATGTCCTCGTAGATGTGGATGGACCGCAGCGACATGAAGAACCCGCCGGGTCCCTGGGTCTCCTGGCCGATCACCCCGTGCTTGAGCGGGATGCGCTCGTCGAGTGCGCGGGCGGCGAAGTTGCCCGGGCGGAAGCTCGACAGCACGGCGTCCGCGTCGGTGAGCGCCGCGCGGCGGTCGGTGGTCGACGTGATCGTGATGTCCAGGCCCTTGGCCTGCGCGATCTTCGAGCCGATGGTCTCGACGGCCTTCAGGCGCGCGGGGTCGACATCCTCGATGACGATCTCCGAGCCGTCGAACTCCTCGCCGTGCTCGAGGATGGACGCGATGGTCCCGGCGCCTCGGGACGATCCTCCGCCGATGTAGACGAGCTTGATGGAAGCCATGGGTGTGAGTATTGCCTTTCTGGTCGGGCGTCGGCTGGTGGGGTGCAGCCGGGGTCGTCAGCGGTTGGTCGTCAGCGGTTGGTCGTCAGCGGTTGGTCGTCAGCGGGTGGTCTGGAGCAGCTCGGCCGCGCTGCGGTCCACGAGGAAGCGCGCGTCGGAGCATTCGGACAGGACGGTCGCGGGCCAGTCGGGCTCGTAGGAGTCCGCCGCCGCGAGCCGCCGCACGGTGTCCTGCTTGTGCTCGCCGGTGACGACCATCACGACGGAGCGGGAGAGCTCGCGGATGGTCGCGATGCCGACCGTCACGCCGAACCGCGGCGCCTCGTCCAGGCTGCGCAGCGTCGGGAAGGTGCCGAGGTTGTCGCGCCGGGTGTCCTCACCGAGCGGGACGACGCGGGTCACGGTGTCGGCGGCGGCGCCGACCGGGTTGAGGGCGACGTGGCCGTCCGACGCTCCCGAGGCGAGCAGGAACACGTCGATCCCGCCGGCCGCAGCGAGCGCGCGGTCGTACTCGCCCGCCGGGGCCGCGGGGTCCGGGTGCCAGAGGCCGGCGTCCGAAATGCGGTGGCCCGGCGTCGCGGCGGCGTTGAGGAGGCCGAGGATCTCGCGCCTCCCGAAGCCGACGCAGCTGTGCGGGAGGTCCGGGTCGATCGCGCGGTAGCCGTCGCCGGCCTCCTCCACGTACTCGTCCATCAGGGCGACGACGACCGTCGACAGGTCGAGGTCGCGTTCGGCGACGAGTGCGGCGAGGTTCGCGTACGTGGCGATCGGGCTGCGTCCGCTGGGGCAGCCGAGGACGAACGTCCGTCCCTCGGCCGCCGCCTCGGCGATCGCGTCGGCGATCTGGAGGGCGGCCTCCCGCCCGACGTCGTCGGCCGTGTCGAGGATTTCGGGCGCGATGCGCATGGGTACTCCTTCGTGCTTCTGGTGCGGTGCGAGAACTAGGGGTGGGCGCCGGTCACTCTTTGAGAGCGCCGTTGAGCACGCCCCGGATGAAGTGGCGCTGGAAGAACGCGTAGAGGATCAACACCGGCAGCGCGACGATGAGAGAACCGGCCGCGAGCATGTTCACGTCGAGCGTGTGCTGGCCCTGGAAGACGCCGAGCGCCAGGGTCGCCGGCTGGATGGCCGGGTCGGCGATGAAGACCAGCGAGAGGAAGAAGTCGTTCCAGGTCCACATGAACGACAGCAGCGCGAGCGTGAGCACCGCGGGCCGCGAGATCGGCAGGAGGATCTGCCAGAGCATCCGCCAGCTCCGGGCGCCATCCATCTCCGCCGCCTCGATGAGCGACTTCGGGACCGCGCGGAAGGTCGCCCGCATCCAGAAGACGCCGAACGGCACGCCCATCCCGATCTGGATGATGATCAGGCCCAGCCACGAGTTCGTGAGCCCGAGCGACTGGAACGTGTAGTACAGCGGGATGATGAAGACCTCGGCCGAGATCATCAGCCCGAACAGGATCAGCGGGAAGAGCACCTTCTGGCCGGCGACGCCGAGCACGCCGAACGCGAAGCCGGAGAGGATGGCGAGGGCGGTCTGGCCGAGCACGGCGCCGATCGTGATGACGGCCGACGCGATCATCGCCGACCCGAAGTTGCCCTCGTTCCAGGCGGTGACGAAGTTCTCGAAGTGCGGGTTCAGCAGGTCGAGTTGCCCGCTCCGGCTCGGGCTGAGCGCGGTGAACACGAACCAGACGACCGGGAAGAGCACCAGGACCGTGACGAACGCGAGGATGGCGTGGTTGAGCGTGCGCTCGGTGCGCGAGATCATGCGTCCTTCTCCTCGGAGAGCCGGGTGATGACGAGCGCGACGCCCAGGCAGACGATCGCGAGGACGATGCCGATGGCCGCGGCCATGCCGACATCCGGGTTGAGGAACGCCTTGCGGTACAGGATCAGCGCCGGCGTGGTCGTGGAGGTCCCCGGTCCGCCTTGCGTGGTGATCCACACCAGGTCGAAGGCCCGCAGCGCGCCTGTCACCGTCAGCGTGAGCGCGACGGCCACCTGGCCGCGGAGGCTGGGGAGGGTGATCGAGAAGAACTCCCGGATCGGGCCGGCGCCATCGATGCGGGCCGCCTCGTAGAGCTCGGTCGGGATGGCCGCTACGCCGGCGACGAACAGCACCATGCAGAGCCCGAGCGCCGTCCAGGTGCCGATGACGCCGAGCGCGGGCAGGGCCCAGTTGAAGTCGCCGAGCCAGTTCTTGGCCAGGTCGCCGAGGCCCACGGCGCGCAGCGCCTCGTTGAGCGGGCCGTCCGGGCCGTAGATGCGCTTCCAGATCACGGCGACGACCACGCTGGTCAGCACCTGCGGGAGGAAGAGCAGCCAGCGGTAGACGCCGCCGCCGCGGAGCTTGCCCCGGCCGAGCAGCGCGGCCGAGAGCAGGCCGAGCACGATCGGCAGGAGGGCGAAGAAGACCACCAGCACGAGCACGTGGCCGAGCGACTCGAGGAGGGCCGGGTCGGTGAAGAACGAGATGTAGTTGTTCAGGCCGACCCAGGTGGCGTTGGTCACGCCGTCCCAGCGGTAGAACGAGTAGTTCAGGCTCTGCAGGATCGGGACGATCACCACGAAGCCGTAGAACAGGAGCCCGGGCGCCGCGAAGGCGAGCCCGAGCCAGCGGCGGCGGCGCACCCGCGGCGACAGCGTGCGCCGCGGGGCCCGCTTCGGCGTGCTGCGGCCGGGGGCCGCCGGTGCAGCGGCCGGGGCCTCCGGCCGCTGCACCACCTGGGACGAGGTCATCCCGTCAGCCCTGCTTCCGCTGGGCCTGGAAGGCGTCGTAGTCCTTCTGTCCGGCCGCCGCGAGCTGGTCGGGCGTGACCTGGCCGGCGTAGAGCTGCTGGAGCTGTCCGCCGATCGTGTCGATCATCGACGGGGTCGACCAGTCGAAGTAGGGCACGTAGCCGTTGCCCTTGTCGAGCGCCTGCTGGGCCGCGATCTCGGTGGCGAGCTCCGGGTTGCCGCTCGGAGTGCTGAGGCCCGAGTGCAGCAAGGGGAGGAAGCCGTGGTCGACCGCCTGCTGGGCCGCCGTCTTGGACGCCATGAAGTCGAGGAAGGCCGCCGCGGCGTCCGGGTGCTTCGACTTGGCCGAGATGGAGAGGTTGGCCGCGGTCGAGCCGGTGCCGACCACCTTGCCGCCCTGTACCTGCGGGAGCTGGACGTAGCCCATCGTCTGCTTCTGCGCGTCCGAGAAGCCCAGCGAGCCGGTGTACTCGAAGCGGAAGGCCGCCTTGCCGCCCAGGAACTCGCTCTGCGCGTCCGCGTACTGCACGCCGGGGTAGTTCGGTGTGAACCAGCCGTCGTCCGCCCACTTCTTGACGTCCTTCGCGGCGTCCACGATGCCGGTGTCGGTGATCGGGACCTTGCCGCTGGAGTAGACGAAGTCCCCGATGTTCGTGGAGGTCGCGTAGAGGTCCTGCGTGGCGAAGAGGATGGAGGTGGCGGAGCCCTTGTCCTGCGAGCCGTACGCGATCGGGGTGATCCCGGCGGCCTTGACCGCAGCCGCGTCCTTCTCGAAGTCGGCCAGCGTCTTCGGCACCGGGAGCCCGAGCTTGTCGAGGATCTCCTTGTTGTAGTACAGGCCGATCAGCGACGAGCGCGCGGCCGGGGTGGCGTAGAGCGAGCCGGTGCCCATCTGCTTGCCGTCGGGGGTGAACTCGAGCTGGCGGGCGATGGTGTCCGGGATCTCCTTCTTCCACCCGTAGAGGTCGGAGTAGGCGTCCAGGTTCAGGATGCGGCCGCCCTTGGCGAGCGTGCCCATCGACTGCCAGCCGTTGTTGACCAGCGCGATGTCGGGACCGTTCGGGTCGGCGAGGCGGAGGTTCAGGGTGTTCATCACCTGGCCCCAGTCCTGCGTGGTGCGCTTGATGGTGATGTTCGGGTGCTGCTTCTCGAAGTCCTTGACGACCGAGTCCATCCACTTGCCCTCTTCGCCCTGCCAGAAGTCGAGGATCTTGAGGGTGACGGGCTTTCCGGACACATCCTTCGAGACGGCGTGCGAGGAGCCCGCAGCGCTGGAGCCGCCTGGTGCGCACGCCGTCAGGCCGAGGGCCAGTCCAGCAGTGAGCGCGAGCGCTCCGGCGAGGTGCCTCTTTTTCATGCGAGTCTCCTTTAACTCGTGAGCATGGGGGTGGCGCCGATGACCGGCGCGGAACCAACCGTAACCATAACCAAACCAGATAGTCCATTCGAGAACGAATTAACAGCCAACGGTCGAACTGGTATGGTCACTGCTGTGAAGACTCCGACGATCGCAGAGCGCGTCATCCGCGACCTGAACACGTCCCTCAACCACGGCGTGTACCCGCCGGGCACCCGACTGCCCGGCGAGAGGCAGCTCGCCGAGGGCCTCCATGTCAGCCGCAGCACCATCCGCACCGCGCTGGAGGACCTCGAGCGCCAGGGCCGCATCGCCCGCTCCGCGCAGCGCGGCTGGTTCGTCCCCAGTCCGACGGTCGGCGAGCCGCCGAGCACACTGCAGAGCTTCAGCGAGATGGCCCGGCTACGAGGCCACACGCCGACCGCGCAGGTGCTCGAGAAGAGCGTGCGCTCCGCGACCATCGACGAGGCGGAGCGGCTCGGCATCGTCGCCGGCGCCGACGTGCTCGTGCTGGTGCGCCTGCGCGGGATGAACTCGACGCCGATCTGCGTCGACACGAACGTCATCCCGCTGTCGGTCGCCGCACCGCTCGTGGAGGCCGACCTCGACGACGCGTCGCTCTACGAGTCGCTTCAGTCGCTGTGCTCCGTGGACATCTACCGCAGCGCCTACTCGGTCCAGGCCGACGCCGCGACCGCCGAGATCGCCGGGCTGCTGCACATCGCCGCAGGGAGCCCGGTGCTGATCGGGCGTGAGATCGCGTACGACCGCGCCGGCGGGCCGGTGCTGCTCGGGCTCAACACCTACCGCGGGGACGCGTACCGCTTCGAGGCGGACCTGTACCGGGCGGGCTAGAACGCGCTGGGCCGGCGGGAAGCGGCCTCCCGTGCTGCCCGCTGCTCCGACCGGGTCATGCTCCGACCGGGTCCGCGCCGTACTCCTCGCGGTAGTGGCGTCGGAACGCAGCCTCCGACGAGAAGCCCCACTGCGCGGCGGCCGCGGGCACCGTCACCGCCCTGCTGCTGAGCTGGTCGTGCGCAGCGTTCAGGCGCGACCTCCGCAGATAGGCGGTGGGGCCGAGCCCGTCAGCGTGGGAGCGGAACGCGAGCAGGAGCTCGCCCGTGGAGGCGCCGGCGGCTTCGGCCGCGTCGTCGATGGTGATCGGCCGCGCCGCATGGTCGCGGAGGAACTGCGCACCGACGCGGAACACGCGCGCCCTGCGCTCGGCGGAGAGGCGCAGCTCGCGCCGGTCGCCGGTCAGCCGGAAGGCCTCGAGGGCGGCGATGGCGAGCTGACGGTAGGTGGTGGCGCGCACCGAGTCGTTGGAGAGCGCGCCCGTCCTCCGCTCCCGCCGCGCGACCTCCAACGCGGCCAGCCAGTAGGCGGCACGGCGCGCGTTGACCGGCCGGGGCCCGTCGAACCGGAGCTCCAGGTCGTCCCGCGCATAGAGGAGCTGGGCGGTGCGGGTCAGCTCTGGGACGCGGAACGCGACGGCGCGACCTTCGGTGTCCGCCATCCGGTGCACGCTCGGCGTGCCGGGCTGGAAGAGCGCCGGCTCCGCGGCGAACCGGCCGGTGTCCTCGCCGACCTCCCAGACGCTCCCCGGCGTGCCGGCCGAGACCAGGATCACCTCGACGTCGAGCACGCAGCGCAACGTGCCGAGCATGGCGGCGTCGGCGAGGATGAAGCGGTCGTCGCCGACGACGTGCTCCGCGTAGCCGGCGAAACGGCGGCCGAGCTGCACGCGACCGTAGTGCCCGGCCAGCCAGTGCTGCGTCTCGTCGCGGTCGCGCGAGCGGAATCGGAGCTCGCGGTAGGTGGACGGCGGATGGTGGCCTGGGGATCCCATCGGCGGAACCTCCTCCGTGTGGCGCGGCCGGCGTGTTCGCGAGGATTAGAGGGGTCCTGCGTACCCGAAACGCAGGACCCCTCGACGGGAGCCCGACACCAATGCGGGAGCCCGTCAGGGCGGAGGGACCACCGTGAGGCGGGCCCTCCTTTTTGGGGGGGAACTATCGGAAGCACCTTCCTGGCGCCGAGTATACGCCGCGACTGGAACTTTAATCCACGCTCCAGTTCCACGGATCCCTGAGGGCCGATAGCATCGGAGCAGACGCGCGGTCTGCGCGCGAGAGGAGTAGTCGTGCCCGTCCCGGGGGTGTCGGAGGTCCGGCAGACGCGTGTGCTCGCGCGCGATCGCGCGTACGCGTCGATCAGGACGGCGATCCTCGACGGCACGATCCGGCCGGGCGAGCGCCTGGACGACGGCGAGCTGCAGGCGTGGCTCGGCATGTCCACGACGCCGATCCGGCAGGCCCTCAACGCGCTGACGGTCGAAGGGTTCGTGGAGACCGCGGCGCAGTCGTACACCCGCGTGGTCGAGCCGCGCGTCGAGGACGCGGTGCTGCACATGCAGACGATCGGGGTGTTCATCCTCGGCGTCCTCGACCTCACCCTCGGCGGTCTGACGGAGTCGGAGCGGGACGCGCTCGTGTCCGATGTCGACCGGTTGATCGCGAAGCTGGAGGCCGCGGAGCTGGCGGAGGCGATGCAGGCCTCGCGCGCCTTCTACACCCGGCTGATGGCGCTGTGCCCGAACCGGGTGCTGCTCCGGCTCTCCGAGCGGACCCTCGCGGCCAGGGCGTTCTACGTCGGGGTCGCGTACCGCGCGCTCGGGATCGACTGGGCGGAGGCCGCGCAGTCCTACGCCGCATTGCGGACCGCACTGGCGGCGGCGGACTCGCGGGGCGTCGCTCTGGCCGCGCGGGAGGTGTTCCGCATCGACACGGTGCGGCCGCTCCACGAGGGAGGCGTTGCCTGATGCCGATCCCCCGCTCCCCCGGGCAGGCCGCGAACCCACGCGAACTCGTGCGCGAACGCGTCTACGCGCAGCTCAGGGAAGCCATCCTCTCCGGTGTGCTGCTGCCCGGCGAACGCCTCGACGAAGCCGCGCTGCGGGCCTGGCTCGGAGTCTCCGGCACGCCGATCCGCCAAGCCCTGCACACGCTCAGCCTGGAGGGCCTGGTCGAGACGGCGCCGCAGTCCTTCTCGGCCGTGATCGCGCCCCGCCCCGAGGAGGCCCTGGACACCCTGCAGACGATCGGCGTGCTCATCGTCGGCGTCACCATCCTGACCCTCCCCGGCCTGGAGCGCGCGGACCGGACGCGGCTCGCCGGGCTGGCGGCCGCCGTGACCGCCGAGCACGAACGCGGCGACATCCCCGCCATCACGAAGGCGGCGGAGGCCTACTTCGGGTCCATCGTCGCCGCCTGCCCCAACCCCGTGCTCGTCGAGGTGATCGCGCAGGCCGGCCCGTCGCTCACCTACCACGTCAACGTGACCTACCGCGCGCTCGACGCCGACCTCGCCGCGCTGGGACGCGACTACACCGAGCTGTCGTCCGCCCTGCTCGCCGACGACGAACTGCGCGTCATCGACCTCACGAAGCGGATCTTCCGGATCGGGACGGAGAGCGCCGCCTAGCGGTTCCGGCCTAGGCTCGACTCCATGACCCGCATGGACACCGGCCGCCCGATCGCCCTCGTCACCGGCGCGTCGCGCGGCATCGGCCGGGCGATCGCGGCCGAGCTGGGGAGCACCCACCACGTGCTGGTCGGCGGTCGGGACGCGGCGGCCGTCGACGCGGTGGTGGCGGCGCTGCCGTCGGCCGAGCCGTTCGTGGCGGACCTGACCTCCGAGGAGCTCCCGGCCATCCCCGACCGGCTCGACGTGCTCGTTCTGTCCGCGGGCGTCGAGGACGGTGGCAGTATCGCGGAGACCCCCGACGAGACGTGGCGCCGCGTCTTCGAGGTGAACGTGTTCTCGGTCGCTGCGCTGCTGCGGGCTACCCTCCCGGCCCTGCGCGCCGCGGGCGGCCTGGTCGTCGCCATCAACAGCGGGTCGGGACTCAGCAGCGGCGCGGGCGGAGGGGTCTACTCCGGGTCGAAGTTCGCCCTGCGCGCGCTCACCGACGCGCTGCGGGAGGAGGAGCGCGCGAACGGGGTGCGGGTCACCAGCATCCACCCCGGCCGGGTGGACACCGACATGCAGCGCGCGCTCGTGGCCCGCGAAGGGCACGAGTACGACGCGGGGTACACGATCACGCCGGAGATGGTCGCCGCGACGGTCCGGGTCGCGGTGGACCTGCCGAGCACCGGGATGGTCGAGGCGCTGACGGTGCGGCCCGTGCGACGACGCTGACCGCGTACCCCTCCCGAACCTCCCCTTTACACCTCCCGAACATTCCCCGACGAGGCTGGACCCACCGGAACCCCCTCCGGCGACTCACCTCTGACGGGAGAACAATGTCCAGACGATCCATCGGCATCCTCACTGCGGCGGCGGCGGGAATCACGTGCGCGGCCCTCATCGGCGGCCCGGCATTCGCCGACACCGCGACGCCGACCCCCTCGCCCTCCGCGTCTCACGCCCCCAAGACGCTCGCCCAACTCCAGGCGGCAGGCGCGAAGGCGACCAGCGACCGCGAGACCAAACTCTCCGCGGCGATCACGAAGATCACGGCCGACACCTCCCTCACCGCCAGCGACAAGACGAAGATCCTCGCCACCCTCAACGCCGACCTCGCCGCCATGAAGTCCTCGGCCTCCGCCATCGCCGCCGACACCACGACGACCCAGGCCGCAGCCGACCTCACGAAGGTCCACGACGCCTACCGCGTCTACGCGGTCGCCCTCCCCCAGTCCCGCCTCGTCGCCGCCGCCGACCGCCTGACCGGCACGACCATCCCGAAGCTGACCAAGGATCAGAAGACTCTCGCAGGCCTCCTCTCGGGCAAGGACGCATCCAAGTCCACCCCAGCCCTGCAATCCGACCTCTCCGACCTGACCACCCAACTCGCGACCGCCTCCCACGACGCAAGCGGCATCGCGGCCGCGGCCCTGGCCGTGACCCCCAGCACCTACAACTCCAACCACTCCGCGCTGTCGTCGCCGAAGTCCTCCCTCACCGCGGCCCGCGCGGCGATGAAGAAGGCGCAGGCGGATGTGAAGGCGGTGCGGGAGGCGGTGAGGAAGTAGGGGGGCGCGGCCGCTCGGGGGACCAAGCGGAGCCGGGCGGATGTAGCAATCGCGCGATGGCGGGCCCACTCAACCGCCGCCTTCAGCCAGAAGCCCGGCCAGCGCCCGCCCACTCCGTGGCCAGCAGCGACCACACCTGCTTGTCGTGGAACACCCCGTCCACCGGCCACGCCTCTCGAAGCACGCCTTCGAGCGTCATCCCCAGGCGGCGGGCGACCGCCGAGCTGCGCTCGTTGTCGCTGCGGCAGCGCCACTCCGCCCGGTGCATGCCGCGCTCCTCGAACGCGTAGCCGAGCAGTTCACGCACGGCGCTGGTGATGTGGCCGCGGCCCTCGGCGTCCGGCTCCAGCCAGCAGCCCACCTCGAACCCGCCGGTCGCCGGCGAGAACTCGACGAACATGACGCCACCGACGAGCGTGCCGTCGGACCAGATGCCGTAGATGCCCGCACCGTCACGGGCCGCGCGCTCGGCGTACCGGCCGAGGGTGGCGCGGGCGCCGGCGACGTCCTCGGTGACGAACGACGGCCCCACCCACGGCCGGATGTGCTCTCGGGCCCGGTCGAGGTGCGCGGCGAACTCCTCCGCCATCCACGGTTCGAGGGGACGCAGCTGCGCGCCGGAGGCGAGGGTCTTCGCGAACATGGTGGAAACGCTACCCGGGAACCACTGCTCGGCGGATCTATCCCGACGGCCGGTCCCGGGGCCACAATGTCCGAAGCACGACCCGCACGAGCAGACCCGAAGGCCCCGGGCCGCACGAGCCGAAGGAGTCCCATGTCCGCACCCGCCGCCGGTCCGACCCCGGCCGAGGCATTGCGCCGCCGCTCCCGCGAGGCTCTGTCCGCGCTCGCCCTCCAGTTCCTGCTAGGGATGGCGGCCAACCTCATCGGCGAGCCGAAAGGCACGTTCGCGATCGTCGTGGACACGATCATCGTCATCCTGCACATCGTGGTCGCGATCGGCCTGGTCGTGGTCAGCATCCGGGTCCTCCTCGCCGCCCGCGCCGCGGGCGTCGGCCAGCGTCTGGCGGTGTGGGGGATCGTCGTCATCGTGATCACGTTCCTCGCGGGCGTCGGCACGATGGTCACCGGCAACGAGTGGGCGTCGTACCTGATGGCGGTCGGCTTCCTGGTCGCGGCCGCCCTGTACGGCGGGACGTTCTTCGCCTCGTACGGCCTCAGCCGCACGTCGCGGGCGTAGCGAGGCCCACCCGCGGTGTCATCCCGGGCGTGTCATAGACTGGGTGCGTGGATCCGCTCATCTCGTCTCAGCCCGTCGGGCGTCTGGAGGTCGTCGGCGTTCTCATCGTCGGCGTGAGATAGCCCTGCGTCTCTTCCCATGATCCCGCGCGCCGTCGTGCGCGCCCCCGCTCGCATCCGTGCGCCCTTCCGCGACCTGGCCAACGCCTCCGCTGTCGCCGCGCGAGCACCCATCACATCGGGGTCGGCGCCGTTCGGCGACCGGTCCGCAGACAGTCAGGACTTCCAGCCATGCTTCCCGTGAACGAACAACAACTCCGCTCCTCCTTCGTCAACGCCTCGCAGCGCGAGCGCAAGGAGCTCACCCTCCCCGACCTGGCCAACGCACGCTGGGACGACCTCTCCTACCTCGGCTGGCGCGACCGCAAGAACCCGAACCAGGGCTATGTGGTCGCGGAGGTCGACGGCGAGCTCGTCGGCGTCCTGTTGCGGAAGGCCGACGGCGGCGTCCGCAGCCGCCCGCAGTGCTCCTGGTGCGAGGACGTGCACCTGCCCAACGAGGTCCTCTTCTTCATCGCGAAGCGCGCGGGCACGGCGGGCCGCAATGGCAACACGCTGGGCACGCTCGTGTGCGCGGGCTTCGAATGCTCGGCCAACGTCCGCAAGCGTCCACCCCTCGCCTACGTCGGCTTCGACGTGGAGGCGGCCCGCCTGCAACGCATCGAGGCACTCCGCGAGCACGTGACCACCTTCATCCGCAGGGTCACCGCGGGGTGACGGGGAGCGCCGCCGAGTGACAGAGGAAGACCGGGGCGAACCCCGTGAGCCCTATGGAAGCGGGATGGCACCCGTGTTCGTAAGTCCCTCAACTTCGGCGGCGACACTGCTGTCCGTCTCGGGGAGGGTGCGCTCGATGTGATCGCGGAGCGAGCTCATGGGTGGTTCCTATCATGCGGGGGTAATGGTGAAATCCTGCGCCTGCCAACCTGGGAGGAGGCAGAGCGTACCGGCGGGTTTGGCGGTATCGTCGCGGCATGTGCCGGAACATCCGCTGCCTCCACAACTTCGAACCGCCCACGACCGAGGACGAGGTGCGGGAGGCCGCCCTCCAGTTCGTCCGCAAGGTCAGCGGCTCCACGAATCCTTCCCGCGCGAACGCCGCCGCCTTCGATCAGGCGATCGACGAGATCGCCGAGGCGACGCGACGCATGCTCGACCAGCTCGTCACGAATGCGCCGCCGAAGAACCGCGAGGCCGAAGCGCTGAAGGGGCGCGCCCGCCACGAGAAGCGGATGGAACGAGAGGTGCGCATCCGGACGGCGGTGTGATCCCCCGACCGGATGCGGCCTCCCGCCCCAAACCCCTACCTCAGATCGTGCGCGGCGCCAGTCCCAGATTGGCCTCGAGCTCCTCGCGGTTCTGCCGCACGACGTAGGCCGGCCGGTCCCGCTCCACGCGCCAGCTCTCCGACAGCGGGCCCACGTTGACCGTGTCGAAGCCGAACTCGTCGTAGATCGCGGTGACGAGCGCCGCGGCGTCGTCGTAGTCGCTCGCCGTGGCGAGGGCGCGGCGGTTCACCGTTCCCGCCGGCGAGCCGGTGGTGGCGATGTCGCGCGCGGCGATGTGGTTGAAGCCCTTGGCCACGCGGGACTCGGGGAGGTGGGCCTGGAGGAGACCCGTGGTGGTCGCCGTGCCCTCGTCGAGCTCGGCGATGCGGCCGTCGCGCTCGTGGTAGTAGTTGTTGGTGTCGATCACGATCTTGCCGGCCAGTTCCTCCACGGGGACGTCCCGGTAGTTCTTCAGCGGGACGGTCACCACTACGAAGTCTCCGGCCGCGCCGGCCTCCGCCGCCGTCGCCGCGGTCGCCGACGGGCCCAGGTCCGCGACCAGTCCGGCCAGCGTCTCCGGACCGCGCGAGTTCGCGATGGTCACGGTGTACCCGTGCTGGATGAAGGTGCGGGCCAGAGCCTCGCCGATGTTGCCTGCGCCGATGATTCCTACGTTCGTCATGTCGGGTAGAACCGGGAGGGCGCGGAAGAATTTCCAGGCTTCCGGGATTCTCAGACACGGCCGCTGGAAGGGACCTTCGGCCCTGAGGCGGCGATCCGGCACCCTCCTACCGTTGCGGCTGACAGCGCGAGAAGCAGCGACCATGACCAGCACACCGACTCCCCCACTCACCTCCCAGCGCACGGGCCTGCGGCCGTGGGCCATCGTGCTGATCGTCGTCGGCTCGCTGGTGCTCGCGGGAGTCGTCGGCGTCGCCTCGGTCACCCTGCTCTGGCCCCGGCCCGTCGCGCTGAGCTACTCGGTCGACGCCGGATCGAGCGTGGAGGCCAGGGTGCCCGACGCGCCGCTGCGGTTGCACGCGAGCCAGGATGGGCGGGTGCATGTCGTCGTGTCCGGATGGCACACAGGTCCGGCGCCGAAGGTCGACGTGCGGACGTCCGGCGACACCACCACCATCGCGGGCGGGTGCTCGCGGCCCTGGTCCGTGCGCTGCAGCATCCGGGTCGACGTGAGCCTACCGGCGTCGTCGGACGCGAGCGTGTTCGGAGCCAACGGGGAGGTCACCGCAACCGGACTCGACGGCGCCCTGCGCCTGGCGACGACCAACGGCACGATCTCGGTCGCGGACGCGAGCGGACCGCTCGACCTGCGCACCGTGAACGGCGCGGTCGTCCTCCGACGGGCGACGTCCGAGCAGGTGGCCGCCCGCACGACCAACGGGGCCGTCGACCTCGACTTCCTCGCCCCACCGCAGACCGTCACGGGACACACGATCAACGGAGCGGTCAGCGTGCGGGTGCCGCCGGGTGAAGATTACCGGATCGTCGCGACGACGGTGAACGGGCCGGTCGACACCATGGCGAGCACACCTGGGGCGGCGCGGTCGATCAGGGTGGACACGGTGAATGGCGCTGTCACCGTCGCGCACACGGCTGAGTGATACCAAAACTAGCCAGGCTAGCTAATCGAGCGCAGCGGTGGGCCTTAAGCCTCTGAAAGCGGTCCCGCTACGGCGTCATAGTGAATGGGTGAGCCGATCAGTCGAGTTCCGGGATGGAGCCCTGATCGGCGGTCACCGACGCGCCCCGGACCCGCGGTCGAGGCGGGACGGATGGTCGTGCGTCGGTGACGGGCTCGCGCCACCCGACGGGGGTCGCGTGGCGCGAGCCATCCCGGCCGGCAGCCGACACCCCCCTCAGTTCCGCTTCCAGCTCACGCCGCCGGGCCGAACTCGATCACGTACTTGACTCCCCGCGAGCGGCCCGCGGCGACGAGCTCCTCGGTCGCCGGCCCCTGCTCCGCCGTGATGGTGGTGACGTCGACGTTGAGCTCGCCCGCTGCGGCGAGCTTCGCCAGGCGCTCCAGCTCGGCGCCGTCCGGCACGATGTAGAGGTTGTTCGTGACGATCCCGCGCGCCGGCTCCGGCGCGTCGGAGGTCAGGGAGGTCAGCCGGCCGCCGTCCTCGATGAGCTTCATGGCCTCCTGGGACACGCCGTCGGCGGCGATCAGCACCGCGTCGAACCTCCGGTCCGTGGTCTGCGCCCAGTTCGCGGCGTGCGAGTCGATGAGGTCGACGGCGCCGAGCTCCCGCAGCCGGTCGCCGTGACGGGGGCTCGCCGCTGCGACGACCTCCGCGCCCGCGAGGACGCCGAGCCGGATCGCCAACGTGGCGGTGGGGCCGGAGCCCACGACGAGCAGGCGCGTGCCGGCGCCGACCTGAAGCTCCGTCAGCGATTGGCTCGCGGTGAGCGCGGCGACCGGCAGGGCCGCCGCGAGCTCCGGGCTCAGTCCGGCCGGCAGCAGGGCGGCGCTGGAGGCGTGGACGAGCACCTGCTCGGCCCAGAAACCGCTGCCGCCGGGCAGCGGGGTGTCGTGCACGACGACCACGTCGCCGACCGAGAACCCGTCGACGTCCGGCCCGACAGCGATCACGCGGCCGACGCCTTCGACGCCGAGCGCCGCGGGTGGCTTCAGCTGGACGTCCCAGCCGTCGGTGAGGTGCAGGAGCGCATCCCACGGGCCGATTCCCGCGGTGATGGTCTCGAGCAGCAGCTCGCCGGCTTCCGGCTGACGTGGGGCGGGCAGGTCGAGGACCTCGACGGTCCCGTCGACGGTCCGAGCTCCGACTCCGATCATGATGTCTCTCCATTCCTTCGACGCTTCGGTGGCAAGCGTTCGATCACTCGCGTCGCGGGCGGGCAGCACTCTTACCCGCAGGGGCCGCCGAGTCGCTCAGTCCGCGGCGACCCGGACCACGATCTTCCCCGGCGTCGGCGTCCCGGTGGCGAAGGCGGTGACGGCCTGCTCGAGAGTGATCACGTCGCCGACGAACGTGCGGAGGCGGCCGGACAGGACCCGGTCGGCGAGCTCGATGAGCTGGGCGCGGTCGGTCTCCACGACGAAGAACGTCGCGTGGATGTCCGACCGGGTCGTGCTGGGCGGCCCCGGGATGGCGACCACCGTGCCTCCCGGGCGGACGAACTCGGCGAGGCGCGCACCGACCGCGTCGCCGAGCGCGTCGAACAGGAGGTCGGCCTGGCGCGACGTGGCGGCGCCCTCCTCCTCCAGGTCGACGAACTCGTGCGCGCCCGCCTCGAGCGCACGGTCGCGCTGCGCCGCCCGACCGGCGCCGATCACGAACGCGCCCGCAGCGCGGGCGAGCTGGCTGACGGTCGTGCCGACGGCACCGCCCGCCCCTGCGACCAGCACGGTCTGACCGCTGCGCAGCCTCCCGTGCTCGAACAGCCCCTGCCACGCCGTCAGCCCCGAGATCGGAAGGCTCGCAGCGGTGACGAAGTCGATGTCGGCCGGCAGCGGTGCCAGGTTCCGCGCCTCCACGGCGACGAGCTCGGCCAGGCTGCCGTCCCTCGTCCAGTCCGCCACGCCGAAGACACGCTGCCCGACGGTCAGGCCGGTCGTTCCGTAGCCGAGCGACTCGACGACGCCGGCGACCTCGTGTCCTGGGATGGTCGGGGTGCGATCGCGGCCGGCCCGGTCCGTCCAGGTTGCCGGCCAGTCCAGCTCGCCGGGGGTGAAGCCCGCGGCGTGGACGCGGACGATCACGTCGTTCTCGGCGGCGTGCGGGGTCGGCCGCTCCTGCAGGGTCATGCCCGCGGTCCCCGCGGCACGGTCGGTGACGGTGATTGCCTTCATCCTGGGCTCCTTGGTCGACTGATTCGATCATTGCGCGTCCGGTCGCCGTCGTGGAGGCCGAGTCAGAGATCTGCGGCGCGCAGGAGCGGATTCTTACGGCGGCGGACGGCGCACCGTCGGTGACGGCAACGGAAGACCGAGAAGCGTCGCGAGCGGCGTCAGGCCGGCAGCCGGCTGAGGGTGTCCTCGTCGACGAGCGCGAGCAGTTCGAGGTGTGCGATCGCCATGTCGATGGCCGCCGCCATCGGAGCCACGTCGTGCGACGTCTGCGCCAGCAGGTAGCCGCCCTGCACTGCGGCGAGGAATCCGGTGGCGAGCTGGTCCACGTCGGCCGACTCCGGGAGGACGCGCTCCTGCTGCAGGCGGCGGATCACGACCCGGAAGAGCTCCTCCCAGGCGTCGAACAGCTCGTTCAGCTTGAGTCGCGCGACACTGTCGTTGTCGGCCACCTCGTTCGCCAGGGAGCCGAGGGAGCACCCGTAACGGCCGTTCTGCAGCGCGTTGTTCTCGATGATCGCGTCCCGCCAGCGCCGGAGTCCGGCGAAGGACCGGACGTTCTCGAGACGCTCCCGCTCGTCGCCGATCTTGATGTCCCCGACGTATTCGATGACCGCGCGCACCAGGGCGGGCTTGTCCTCGAAGTGACGGTACAGCTGCGACTTGCTGACCTTGCTCGCGGAGACGACGTCGTCGAGGGTGGTCCCCCCGACACCGCGCACGCGCATGAGTTGAGCCGCGGTCGCCACGATCTTCGATCTCGTCTTGGCGCCGCGAGCCGTCAAGCGTATGACTGCGCCTGGCTGCGAGCTCTCCTCCACGACGTCATCCTACGGCCGGCCGCCCGGGCAAAGCTGACAAAGATTCTCCGCCCGCCGTAAGATCCGTGGCCACTTGACCGCTCATGGGTATACCGAGGACCATGCCGCACAGGACGGGATCGCGACTGACCCGGCACGGTCCGAGCGTCTTCTTCTGAAAGGAACACCCATGTCTGGAGCGTTTGAGCCAGCCCGCTACGACTTCGAGTACCCGGACACCGCCGGATACCCGGACGGGGTGGGCACGCTGAGCCAGGACCAGAAGGTCCTCATCGACGAAGTCCTCGCAGACGAGGCCGGACCGGATTTCGAGTTCGGGCTGGTGGACGACGAGAAGAACAACCTCTACATAGCGTTCGTCGGCGACACCGAGATCGGCGCCGTGACCTATTCGCTGCTCGGGAGCCGCATCGTCCTCCTGGCCGCGTCCGTCTTTCCCGAGTTCCGCCGCCAGGGAGTGGCGACCGAGATGATCCGGCGGATCCTGGAGGAGGTCAAGGCGAAGGACCGGACCGTGACGGTCATCTGCCCGATCGTCCGCACCTACATCGACAGCCACCCGGAGTACGAGTCGCTGGTCGACCCCCAGAACCCCGGCGTGAAGAGCACCGGCAAGCGGTGATCTTCTCCGCGCCGTCCCGAGTGAGTTTCGACAGCATCCACCGCGCGCTCCTCACCGCGCCCGAGAACGCCTGGGCCACCGACCACGGCTACCAGCCGCTGTATGCCGCCGGGTCCGGGGCGCGGATCGCGATCATCGGCCAGGCGCCCGGGCGCAGAGCGCAGCAGTCCGGCATCGCCTGGAACGACGCCAGCGGCAAGACGCTGCTGAACTGGCTCGGCGTCGGCGAGGACCAGTTCCGCGACCCCGACCTCTTCGCGCTCCTGCCGATGGACTTCTACTACCCGGGAAAGGGAACGAGCGGGGACCTTCCCCCGCGCCCGGGCTTCGCCGATCGCTGGCACGTACCCATGCTCGACCTCATGCCGGAGATCCGGCTCACCATCCTCATCGGCGCGTACGCGCAGCAGCACTATCTGCCCGGCCGGACCAAGAGGACCCTGACCGAGACGGTCGCGGCGTACCGCGAGTACCTGCCCCGGTTCCTGCCGCTGGTGCACCCCTCACCGCTGAACTTCCGATGGCAGGCGCGCAACAAGTGGTTCGAGTCGGACGTGGTCCCCGTCCTGCAGGACACCGTCGCCGCCGCTCTGCGCTGAGCCGCGCGGTCACTCGTCCGCGCGGTCACTCGCCTCTTCTGGCGGGATCGCGGCGACGACCTCCAGCGCGACGAGGAACTGCGGGCGTTCGAGCGCGTCGACGACAGCGACCGTCGACGCCGGCCGCCGGGTGAGATACCGCTTACGCA
The DNA here is from genome assembly GCF_057655165.1 of Leifsonia sp. Soil_N53. Classification (NCBI taxonomy): domain Bacteria; kingdom Bacillati; phylum Actinomycetota; class Actinomycetes; order Micrococcales; family Microbacteriaceae; genus Leifsonia; species Leifsonia sp. Soil_N53. Next base: position 25,835 of record NZ_JBDGMM010000063.1, on the reverse strand, counting down.
CTGCGAGGCCGGCGCCGATGTCGGACTCCCGCGTCAGCCAGAGCCGGGTGAAGACGATGTCGCCCACCGTGGCGCCGGCGGCCTCGAGCACCCGGGTGACGTTCTCCCACGCCTGCTCGCTCTGTCCGGTCGCATCGTCCGCGACCTCGCCGTCCTGGTCGATCCCCGGCGTCGCCGAGACCAGCACCTGCTGATGGCCGGCCGGGATCACGATCGCGTCCGCGTAGTAGCCGATCTTCGTCGCGATGCCCTGGTCGATGGTCTGCAGCCGGTTCATCGCGGGGTGGCTCCCTCGGCCAGTTTCAGCCTCGTCCAGACGTTCATGTTGATGACCACCGCCGCGAGCTCGGCGATCTCGACCGGCGCGAAGTGCGTGGTCATCGCGTCGTGGAGTCGCGGGAAACCGACGAGATCGTAGTCCGTCAGCCCCTCGCAGTAGGCCAGGGCCGCCCGCTCGCGGTCGCCGAACATGCGGCTCTCGCGCCAGCTCGCGAGATGCGCGATCTTCTCGGCCGGCACGCCGAACTCGGCCGCCACCCGGGTGTGCAGGATCAGGCAGTACGAGCACGGGTTCAGCTGCGCCACACGGAGGCGGACGAGCTCCGCCAGCTGCCGGTCGATCGTCAGCTCCGCCGTGTAGCCGAAGGACTTCGCCAGCTGCTCCGCCAAGCCGTGGAAGGACGTCAGTCCCGGGTCCAACCGGTCGTTGGTGAAGACGACCTCGGTCATCCGCGCGATCCGTCCAGCCCCGCGGGCCCGGTCCTCTCCAGCTGTTGCACGTCCCAGTACAGGCACTCGACGATGTCGTGCGCCGGGCAGTGCGGCGCCTCGTCCTGGTCCGACGTGGTGGCGATCCGGGCGAACTCGCCTCGCGCCTTGGTGAGCAGCGCGGCGAACTCGTCCTCGCGCACGACGCATCCTTCGACACCGAGCCATTCCCTCAGGAGGGTCTCGACGTCCTGGTGGTAGACCGTCGAGTCGACCCACACCCGCTGGACGATGCCCGCGATCTGGTCCTCGCGCGGCGCCGGCCCGGCGCCATCCATCACCGGGTACGTACGCGGCGATTTGGGCTTCTTCTCTCTCATTTCTCCTCCATCACGACGGTGGAAAGCCGCCCACAGCCGGGATGCTACGCCGTCTGTGCGCTCTCGCGGAGGTCGCCGTTGAGACCGTCCGGGTAGAAGCCGCCGGACGTGGCCCGGTCCCCGGTCAGGTACACGATGTTCAGGATGTGCTCCGGCGTGCGGCCGAAGGCGCGGCCTTCCGGGTCGTTGGGCACCAGGTTGAGCGTCTCGGCGTCTCCGATGCTCTGGTCGTCGGACCCGACGCCGTCGACCGCCCCGCGGATGTTCGAGATCTTCTCCACCGCGGTGAACACGGCGTCGTCGATCATCCCTTCGTTGTAGAGGGAGGTGCGGACGATGCCGGCATGGTACGCCTCGGTGGCGAGGAGGCCGGCGGCGGCGTCGAGGTACGTCTTGTTGCTGATGAACGGCGCGGCCCCCTTGAAGGCCGTGACGCCGACATCCTCGAACAGGAACGCGGCGAAGAGGAAGTTGAGGTCGTTCGCGTAGGCGTCGAAGGTCTCCCCCGGCATGATGAGCCCGGCCGCACGGGCGGCGGCGGTGAAGCTCTGGTCGAGCGAGATGGCGGGCCGGGCGACCGCGGCACTGCCGAGCGCGTTGCGAAGGAAGACGACGTGCGCGCGCTCGTCCTCGGCGATCTCCGCCGCGATCTTGCGGATGACGCTGCTCGTGAACGGGACGGGGCGGCCGCCGGTCACCTCGCCGCGCGTGCCGGTCCCCGTGGTCAGCTCGTCGGGCAGGGTCAGGCCGCTGGCGCGCAGGTAGAACTCGGCCTCGAGGTATTCGAGGTTGAGCGCGAAGTTCAGGATGGACCCGTCGCTGATCTCCGGGGTCACGGCGGCGGCGGACTCGGTCCCGGCCGCCGCGACCATGCCGGCGAGGGCCGCGCGGTCGGCGTTCGTCTCGCCGCTTCGGTTGATCGCGTCTTCGAGGAAGTGGTTGTCGGACATGTCGGACCCTTCTTTCGTTCATACGGATGACGGTCACCCGTTAGCGTCGGCGGGCCTGCCGACCTTTCCTCCCGCGCCGAGGAATCCGGCCCGCGACGGCGACGTAAGAGTCGATCGACAGCGAGCAGCGAATGGAACATCGAGTCCAGAACCAGGAGGACATGTGACGACGACCGCCGCACCCCGGCTGACCGCCAAAGGCGAACGCACTCGGGCGAAGATCATCGACGCCGCAGCCGCGCTGATGTTCCAGGACGGCGTCGCGGGCACGACCGTCGAGACGGTCTGCGCCGCCGCCGGGGTCGGCAAGTCGCAGATCTACCACTACTTCGAGGACAAGGCCGACCTGGTGCGGGCGGTGATCGAATCGCAGGCCGAGAGCCTGGTCAGCGCGCAGGATCCGCATCTCGCCGACATCCACGGCTGGGAGAGCTGGGACGACTGGCGCGACTTCCTGGTCGAGACGCAGCGACGAGGCGGGTGCGTCGGCGGCTGCCCGCTCGGCTCGCTGGCGATGGAGCTGGTGGACTGCGACGACCTCACCCGTTCGGTGCTCGTCCGCAGCTTCCAGCGCTGGGAGGCCGCCTTCGTCGCGGCCATCCGGCAGATGAAGGGTCTCGGGCTGATCCGGCAGGACGCCGACGACACCGTGCTGGCGTCCGCGCTGCTGGCCGCGGTGCAGGGCGGGCTGCTGCTGAGCCAGACGACGAAGAGCGTCACTCCGCTGCAGGCGTCGCTCAACGGGGCGATCGGCAGCCTGCGGAGCTTCGCCGTGTGAGGTGCGACCGACGGAGGCGGCCGCCCGCGGCTCCTCCCCGGGTCAGCCGGTCGTCCGGCCCCAGTCGGCCACGGGCGCACGACCAGGATCGGACGCGTCGACGAGGTCGCGGTACTCCGGGTGCTTCTCGAGGAAGTCGATCACTGCGGTGCACCAGACGGTGATGGTCTCGCCCCGGGCGCGGAACGCGTCCAGCATCGTCGAGATCAGGCGCGTCCCGATGCCGTGCATCCGGTGGTGCTCCTCGATCGCGGCGTGGGTGAGGGCGAGCCGGGACTCCCCGGCGCGCTCGTAGACGACGACGCCGACGAGCTTCCCGTCGAGCAGCGCCTCCCAGGTCCGGTTCGCCGGGTTGTCCTGGATCACAACGGCCGAGGCTTCCTCGTAATCCGATTCCATGTTCCCTTTCTAGTCATGTCGCGGGTGGAACCTCCAGTACAGAACGGGTGACCGACTGCCTGCGAAGAGGTAAGGTCACGCCGAGTCGATGTCGCTCACTGATGGTGGGGGCTGGAGACATGGAGGAATCATGACGGAGAACACGGGAAGCGGACCGACCGGCGGCGAGCGCATCGGGGCCGACGACATCGCCAGGGCGGTCACCGCCGCCGAGCTGGTCTACGAGGACGGCTCGACACAGGTCTTCCGCGCCGACGGCAGCACGACCTACGTCGAGCACGGACGACCGACCGCCGGTGAATGGTATGTCGACGACAAGGGCCGGTTCTGCTCGTTCTGGCCGCCGAGCTACCGGGCCTGCTACGACCTGAGCTGGATCGTGGAGGCCGGCGAGTTCGTCGGCATCACCTTCCGCGACATCGACCACGGGTCGGAGTCGGCAGGCCGCTACCGGCGGTGACGAGGTGGGCGTCCGAGACCGCGGCCAGCAGGCCGCGGACGTGGTCCGTGCAGGTGTCGCACGCCGCGAGGTGCGCGGCGACGCCGGGGTGACGCGCTTCCGGATCGAGACCGGCGGCCCGCAGATCGACGTAGGTGTCCATGACGGCCATCACCTCGTCGCACCCGGCGTCGCCCGGGTCCGCAGCGAGGAGGCGCTCGATCCAATCCGGCGTGCTGCTCACGCGAGTTCAACCCCTACCTGCTGCCGAGTTGCCCGGTCCGCCCGCGGCTCCCCGTCCAGATACCCGTTAGCGGTCAGGTACGCGCGGATTTTACGGCGCGCATCGAAAACGGTCTTGTAGATCGCGCCGGGGGTCGAGCCGCACCGGGCGGACATCGCGTCGATGGGTATCCCCTTGACCACGATGGAGACGAACAGTTCGCGCTGCCGTTCAGTCAGGCTCCCGACCGCTCGTTGCACCGCCTCGATCAGGTCCTGGTGCTGCGCCTCGGCCGCCGGGTCGGCCGCGCCGTACCGTTCCGGCAGCCGCTCCCAGTCCTCCGCTTCGAGTGCGACCGTCGGCCTGCGCCAGAAGTGGCGGCCGAACTTGCTGGAGATCTCGAGCACCACGAACCGGTAGGCCCAGGTCGTGAAGCGGCTCTCACCGCGGAACGTGTGGAGTTTCTCGAGCAGGGCGACCATGGCGTCGTTCGCGGCCTGGTGCGCGATGTCCTCCAGCTCGGGACCTCCGATGCGTGCGACCGGTCCACGGCGGTAGGCCTCCTTCAGCCCGACCTTGACGAGCAGTTCGTGCAGTCGTGCCTGAGCGGCGCGGCACTCGGCGCCGTGACCGCTGAGCGCGGTCATCCAAGAAGCTGAGTCATTGTCCATGGGGGCTGGACCTCAATTCGATGTAACGGGACTATTTCGTCCAGATTAGAACCTGTGGAAGTTGTTAGACAACGACGATCTACCCGCTATGGTGAATGTTTTCGCAGGGTTTGCCAGGAGGATGCCAGGACATGAGCCCGCGCGTACTGGACAGTGTGGTCCTGTTTTCCCCGCCGTAAGAAGAGGCCCCTCCCCTACCGCTAACGCCTGTCCAGCGCCGCCATCGGCGCTTTCGCACTCACTCGAACCCCCGGAGGGGCCATGCCCGAACACATCCTCGACACCGACGACGCCAGCCTCCCGTTCAAAGGGCGGGAGTGGCGGGTGCAGCGGGCCGCGGCCTACGAATGGACGATCTCCAGCGACAGCGGAGACGCGGTCGGCACCCTGCGCTGCGTCACCCCACTCGGCAGCGAGGGCTACCCCGTCTTCGACCTCGCGCTGCCGCACGCGCCGGGGGCGAAGGAGACCGAGGGGACGGACTGGCTCGCCATCCTCGAGTACGGGATCAACGAGTACCTGGACGCGCAGGAGCTCGACCGGCCGGGCTACGTCGAGTGACGCGGACCGCTTGAACGCCTGCCCGCGCTGCGGCCGACTCATGGGTCGCCGGAGGAACCCGGACGCCGGCGACGACCGCGACCGCTACGTCTGGGACTGTGCCGACTGCGGGCACGCCGAGCCCGCCCCGGACCATCCCCGCCGACCCGGCGATCCCCAGGAACCGCGCCGCGCCACCGACCTCAGCTGGTGGTGGGGCAGGCACGGGTAGCCCTCAAGGCCAGTGCGGCGCCCCCGGCGACCAAGATCTCCTGCCCAGTGATGTAGGCGGCGTCGTCGGAGGCTAGGAACGCGACGGTTCCCGCGACGTCCTCGGGCAGGCTGCGGGTCGCTCCGATTCCCACGGTGACGATCACCGAGGCGCCATCGGTCAGCACCGTCAACGCTGGAGCGCGAGCGACTCGTCCCAGAGCTCCGACAGCTCGGCGCCGACCTCCGGAGCAGCGACCAGGATGCCGCCCGCCCGTGGGAACAGGGTCGGTCTCCCGTCCTCCCCCAGCACGTTCGCGCCGGCCTCGCTCGCGATCAGGCAGGCCGCGAGATGGTCGACCGCGCTGAACCGGTGGATGACCGCGCCCGCTCCGCGCCCGGCCGCCGGCCCGAGCAGCGTGAGCGTGCCGGAGCCCATGATGCGCAGGGTGCAGAATCGGGAGGCGAGCGCCCGGGCGAGCTCGGGCATGCCGCTCCAGGCCTCGTGTCCGGCGAGCTCGCTTCCGACCACACCGCCCGTCAGCGCGGGGCGGGCCGGGATCGTGAACGGCATCCCGTCGCGGCGGGCGCCGCTCCCGGCCACGGCGTCGAACACGGCGTGGTTCCACGGGTCCGCCACGACGCCGACGAGCGGTTCGTCGTCCACGGCGAGCGCGAGCGAGAACGCGACCCAGGGGATGCCGTTGGCGAGGTTCGTCGTGCCGTCCACCGGGTCGAGGTACCAGGTCGGCCGCCCGGGCGCGGACTGGCCGCCGTACTCCTCGCCGACGAACGCGTGGTCCGGGAAGCGCAGTCGCACGGTGTCGCGCACGTGCCGCTCGATGGAGCGGTCCAGCTCGGTGACGAGATCGGCCGGGTTCGCCTTGGTCGCGACGTCGGTGACCTGGTATGACCGGATCCGCTCGGCCGCCCAGGCGCCCAGATCCAGCGCCAGGGCGTGCGCCGCGGCCACGTCCGCCACGCTCAGCTCCGGGCTCATCGGGCCACCTCCTCGACCGGGAGCGCCGCCGCGGGCCACGCGTCGCGCATCGCCTGCAGCCGGTCCAGCCGGTTCGTCGTGATGGTGTCGACGCCCAGCGCGAGCGCGCGGGCCAGGTCGTCCGGTTCGTCCACGGTCCACGCAGTGACCGGGAGCCCGAGGTCGTGCACGCCGCGCACGAAGGCCTCGTCCACGATCGGGAACGGCACGTTCACCGTCACCGGGGACAGCTCGGCCAGCGTGTCGGCGGAGGGGACGTGCAGCCACCGCCAGGGCAGCCAGAGCCGGGCCGCGGGGTCGAGCGCGCGCAGGATCCGCATCGCCCCCAGGTCGCCGCACCAGTCGACGGTCACGCCGGAGTGCGCGACGACGGCATGGGCCTGCGCGGCGGGACGCTGCTCGTCCATGTCGACGACCAGCCGGCTCGCCGAGCCGACGAACAGCACGAGCACCTCCGCGAGCAGCGGAGGCCGATCGTCCTCGGCGCCGAGCGCGAGCACCTCGGCCGTGGAGACCGTGTCGATCGGGCGCGGGTCGTTCCACAGCCGCTCGAGCGTCGGGTCGTGCAGCACGACCACGTCGCCGTCGGCGGTCAGGCGCACGTCGATCTCCACGACCTCCGCCCCCTTGGCGATGGCGGAGCGCACGGCGGGGAGCGTGTTCTCCCGGAAAACGGAGGAGTCGCCGCGATGGGCCGAGACGCGCGCGGTCATGCGGCCACCGCCTCGGTGCGGGCGACCAGGCGGCCGTCGCGGTAGACCAGGGCGGAGTCGATGGCCGCGTAGCCGACGTGGCCGATCGCGGGCGGCGGCCCCGAGACGTACGCCGAGAGGGTCACGTCGTCGCGACGCAGCCGCACCTCGTGGAAGTGCCCGTGCGGCACGACGCGCTCGACCACCGCGCGAAGAGCGCCGGGCATCGGCTCCGAGCCGAACCGGACGTCCTCGGGGCGGACCCCGACCACGTCGGGGCCCTGCGTGATCCTGCCGTTCTCGAACGACCCGTCGAAGCGGTTGAGCGAGCCGATGAACGTGGCGACGAACTCGGTCTCCGGACGCGCGTACAGCTCCGCCGGCGTGCTGAACTGCTCGATGCGGCCGGCGTTCATGACCGCGACGCGGTCGGAGATCGAGAGCGCCTCCTCCTGGTCGTGTGTGACGATCACGGTGGTGATGCCGAGGCGCTGCTGGAGGTCGCGGATGTCCTCCCTCACCCGCACGCGCAGCTTGGCGTCGAGGTTGCTGAGCGGCTCGTCGAGGAGGAGCACGTCGGGCTCCTGCACCAGGGCGCGGGCGAGCGCGACGCGCTGCTGCTCGCCGCCGGAGATCCGCGGCGGCCGGGAGTCCTTGTGATGGAGCAGGTTGACCAGGGCGAGCATCCGCTCCACGCGCTCGTCGACCTCCGCCCGCGGCAGGCGGCGCAGGCGGAGCGGATACGCGACATTGCGGGCGACGGTCATGTGCGGCCAGAGCGCGTAGTTCTGGAACACCATCGCGCTGGGCCGCTTCTGCGGGCCGAGCTTGGTCACGTCACGGCCGGCCATCGCGATGCGGCCCCGGTCGGGGGCGAGGAAGCCGGCGATCATCCGCAGGGTCGTCGTCTTGCCGCAGCCGGAGGGGCCGAGCAGCGAGACGAGCTCGCCGCGCCGGACGACCAGGTCGAGGTCGTCGATGATCGTGCGGCCGCCGAGGGTCTTGCCGAGGGCGGTGAGCCGCAGGCCGTCGCCGGATCCGGCTGAATCTTCGGTGTGGGAGGACATGTCTGGGCCCTTCATTTGAGCTGGAAGCCCTCGGCCAGCTGCCCGCCCATGACGTGCTTGCGCACGGCGAGCAGCAGCACCACCGAGGGGATGGCGAGCAGGATCGAGAACACCGCGGCGACCTGCTTGGGGAAGTTGAGCACGAGCGTGTACATCTCGGTCGGCATGGTGAGGATGTCCGGCGCACCGACGAGGTAGGTGCCCTGGGCCTCGTCGAACGCCGCGAGGAAGGCCATCACCGCGCCGACGAGGATGCCGGGCAGCGCCATCCGGAGCGTCACCGTGAAGAAGACGCGCAGCCGGGAGGCGCCGGCGTCGCGGGCCGCCTCCTCGAGCGACCTCGGCACCGCGGAGAACGCCGCGGCGGGGATCCAGGTCATGAAGACGATGGTGCCGAGCAGCTGGACGATGACGATGCCGGCGATCGTGTTCATCAGCCCGAGCGCGTAGTACAGCGACGCGAGGGTGGCGAACAGGCCCATCCGGGGGAAGGCGTTCGTCGCGAACAGCCCGATCAGGAACAGCTTCCGTCCGGGGAACTCGAACCGGGCGAACGCATACGCCGCCGGCAGGCAGACGATCGCCGAGACGACCACCACGATCGGGGTGATCAGCAGCGAGTTGCCGATGGAGGATGCCAGGCCGGGGTCGGTGAACACCGTCTGCCACCAGCGCAGCGTCCACGAGTCGGGCAGGAGGTTCGGATAGGTCCAGCTGCCGGCGAAGGCGTGCGCGCCGAGCCAGACGAGCGGACCGAGCACGAAGCCGAGCAGCACGATCGCGAAGACGACGGCGGCCGTGGTGCGCAGTGCGGTGGAGACGGGGCGCGGCATCAGATCCGCCCCTCGCTCCGGGCGCTGCGGAAGTTCGCCCACACATACAGGGCGCCGATCCCGGCGGCGGCGAGGAAGACGACGAAGGCGATCACCAGGGACTGCTGCGGCTGGTTGTACGCCGTGAAGTAGCTCGTCAGCGCGACGCCGAGCATGGTCGGCGCGTTCGGGCCGGTGAAGTACGGCACCGTGTACGAGCCGATCACGCCGATCGCGGTGAAGGTCGCGGCGATGACGATCGGGACGGCGCTCAACGGGAGCAGGATCGTGCGCACGATGCGCAGCGTGCCCGCGCCGGCGTCCCTGGCCGCCTCGATCAGGGCGTCGGGGACCGACTGCAGACCGGACGCGACCATGAGCACCGCGAACGGCAGCGAGGTCCAGGCCGAGCCGATCACGATCGCGACGGCGCTGTACGACCACACCGGGCCGTCGATCCCGAACTGCGCGAGCAGGCTGCGCAGGAACCCGTCGGCGGCGTAGAACGTCAGGATCGCCCAGGAGGCGATGACGACCGGGATGAACAGGGGCACGATCGCGACGGCCGCGAGCAGGCGGGCCAGGAGACCGCCGTGCAGGCGCAGGTACAGCCCGATGCCTCCGGCCAGGACGATCACGATGGCGGTGCCGGCGACGGTGACGCCGAGCGTGAGGCCGAAGTCCTGCCAGAAGCCGTCGCTGGTGAACACGTCGCCATAGGCGGCGAAGGTCGGCAGTGCGCCGTCGGCGTGGTGGACGTTCTGGCCGATCGCCGCGATGACCGAGTTGAGGCCTCCGGTGAAGCCGACGCTGAAGGCGAGGGCGAGCACCACGGGCACGCCGACGAAGAGCGCGACGACGACCACCGGCGGGACGGCGAGCAGGAAGCCCGCCACCGCGGACCGCCGCGCCGCGCGGGCGGGGCGGTCCGTGGTGGTCGCCGCCGTGGTGGCGGTGGCGGTGACCATTACTTGCCGGGCACCTTCTGGGCCCACGCCTTGTTCAGGTCGGCCGAGACCGTGGCGTAGTACGCGGGGCGCAGGTGGGCGATGTCGGCGTCGGCGAACGTGGTCTGCACCGACGACGGCAGCTTGTCGAGGGCGATCACCGGGTAGCCGGAGATGCTGTCAGCGATGAGCGACTGCGCGGCGGGGGTGAGCAGCCAGGACACCAGCTTCTCGGCGCCGGCCTTGCGCGGCGACGCGGACGGGATGCCGAGGTAGCTCGCGCCTCCGGTCAGCGACGGGTCCGTGATCTGGGTGTAGGCGATGTTCGCGGGGATCTGCCCGTTCTTCTTGCCGGTGACGAACTGGTCGCTCCAGACCGGGGCCATCGAGATCTGCCCGCTGGAGAGCAGGTCGAGCACCTGGTTGTTGCCGTTCGGGTAGACGCCGTTCTGGTACACGTACGGGTTGAGGCCGGCGAGGGTGGTGAAGCCCTTGTCCCAGCTGGACTCGACGGTCGGGTCGGTGCCCGTGACCAGCTTCGTGCGGTCGGCGTCGGAGACGTTCTGGTCGAGCACCGTGGTGACGAACGCCTGGCCGCTTCCGCCCGTGTCCGGGGAGTTGTAGGTGAACTTGCCGGGGTTGGCCTTGATCCACGCGAGCAGGTCGTCGAGCGTCTTCGGCGGGGTGGACACGGTCTTGGTGTCGTAGGCGAGCACGACGCTGGAGCCGCGGTAGGGGATGCCGCCCTTGCCGCCGGCGGTGACCAGGTCGGCGGGGACGTCCTTCAGGCCGGGCACCGTGCTGCCCGAGACCGGGACGAGGAGGCCGGAGGCGGCGACCTGCGACACGAAGCCGGCGTCGACCAGGTCGTAGCCCGGGTCCTTCTTCTGCAGGGTGGCGGCCGTGAGCTTCGCGACGGTCTGCTGGTCGTGCAGGCCGTGCAGGTCGAAGTCGACCGAGACGGTGTAGCCCGGGTCGGCCTTCTCGAACGCCGGGATCAGCGTCTTCTGCCAGAGGTCCTGGATGTTGGTGTCGGCGCTGACGAAGACGGTCAGCTTCTTGCCGGCGGCGGAGTCGGTGGAGGAGGCGGCAGAGCTGCTCTGCGCGCAGCCGGCGAGAGCGAGCCCGGCGGCCGTGACAGCCGCGAGCGTGGCGAGCAGACGGGAGGTTTTCACGTGGAGGCTCCAGTAGTCGGGGGTGGGGTGGCGCCCGCCGATCGGCGAGCGATCTCACGCTAACCGCGCTGCACGTTTCTGGCGATACTCCGGCCGAAGGTTTCAAATGAGCGTCCCTTGCTGTTCAATTGGCGTTCATATGAGCGATTATGAGCACCGAGAGTCTGTGAGTGTTCACGTCGAGAAGGGACGTCCATGCTGACCCAGCAGCGCGAAGCAGCCATCGTCGAACGCGTCCGGACGGCCGGCAGCGCCACCGTCGAGGAGCTCTCCCGCGTGCTCGCGGTCAGCGGCACCACCATCCGCCGCGACCTGGAGCGCCTCGAGCTCACCGGCGTCCTGCGCCGAGTGCACGGCGGCGCCACCCTGCCGGAGACCGGGGCCGACGAGCTGGAGGACCCCGACGCCGACGCCGCCGAGAAACGCGCGATCGCCGCCGTCGCGGCCGGGCTCATCCGGGACGGCGACGTCGTGCTGCTCGACATCGGCCACACGACGCTGGCGATCGCCCGCCACCTGCGCGACCGGCCGGTGACCCTGGTGACCAACAACCTGTGGATCCTGCGGGTGCTCGGCGACAACCCCGCCTGCACCCTCATCCTTCTCGGCGGCACCGTCGGCTCGAAGCCGGGGACGGTGTCGGGCCCGCTCACCGAGCAGATGCTCGACCTGATCCACGCGGACGTGGCCGTGATCAGCAGCGGCGGAGTGCGCCCGGACGGAGCAGTGGTCACCGACCTCAACCAGGAGGCGACGATCAAGCACCGCATGAGCCGCGCCGCCGACCGCAGCATCCTCGTCGTGACCTCCCTCAAGTTCCCGGGAGAGGGCCCCTTCCGCATCGCGTCCCTCCAGGACTTCGACACGATCGTCACGACCGCGGACGCCCCGCGGGCGCCCGTGGAGGTGGCCCGGCGGCGGGGGGTGGAGGTGCTGTACGCGTGACGTGGGCTGACTGACCCTTCGAAGCCGCGCCGTTGCCGCGGCGCCCCCGTGGCGCTACCGTTTCGGCGTAGTCGATCGATCGAGGTGCTCATGGTGCGCTCGACTCCCACGAAGCGGTTTCGGATCCCACTTGCTCTCAGCGCCGTCTGCGCGCTTCTGCTGGCGGGCTGCACGATGTTCACCCCTCCCAAGCCCAAACCGACGCCTACGGTGCTCGAGATGGCGCACGTCGACGGGTTCACGACCGGCGATCCGAGCGCGACCTGGTTCGCCGACGAGGTGGCGAGGGTCTCCCACGGACTGCTCGTGATCAACCGGCGCCTCTCCTGTTGCGGGGAGGACCAGAGCCAAATGGAGCGCGGTCTGATCTTGACCGTCGCCGACGGCACCTCCGCCCTCGGCTGGGTGGGGACGCGGGTGTTCCAGACCATCGGAGACGACGACTTCACGGCCCTGACCTTGCCGATGCACGTCGACAGCTACGCCACCCAGCAGGCGATCGCGAGCAGCGCCCTGCCCGCACAGATGATGAAGGGCCTCTCGAAGTTCGCGGTGAAGGGTCTGGCGGTCATGCCCGGGTTCCTCCGCAAGCCCCTGGCCGCCTCGTCTCCGTTGGTCGCCGTCGACGACTGGAGGGGGAAGGCGATCTTCCTGTTCCCCGGCGGTTCGGCTGCGCACTCCCTGGCGGCGCTCGACGCGATTCCGATCGAGGGCGGCGAGGCGGGTGAGCGCGACGATGGCCTCACCCAGCACCGGCTCGACGGCACGGAGCTCTCGCTCTCCTACGCCGCCGACGACACCTCCCGCATCGGCTACGTCACCGCCAACGTCAACCTCTGGCCCCGGATGTCCGCGCTGCTGATCAACCCCGCCGTCTACCGCTTCCTCACCAAGCAGCAGCGCGGTTGGCTGACGAAAGCCATCCACACCACCATTGCGAGAACGAGCGAGCTCGCGAAGGCGGACCTCCGGTACGTGCGGCTGCTGTGCCAACACGGCGTCGAACTGGACTGGGCGACCCCTGATCAGCTCAGTGCGCTGCGAACGGCGTTCGCACCTGTCGTCGACGCGGCTGAGGCGTCGGCCACGACGGCGGGATTCGTGCGGCAGATCGACGGTCTGCGCCGCCCGGACCCTCGGAGCCTCACCGTTCAGCCCTGCCTCTGAACACTGCTCAGCGGAGCCGGCTTCGCTCGAGCGGCCGACGCGACACGACGCTCGGGGCTTCGGTGTCCGTGGTGGGCCTCATCGAAGTGCGGGAAGCGCACTCTCAGCAGCACGGCCCCGAGCGCCGCGACGAGGACGAGACCAGCGCCGACGACCAGAGCCAGGTGATAGCCGTTGCTCAGGGTGGGTGCGACGATCAGCGGGCCGACCACCTGACCGACGCCGTAGCCGGCCGTGAGGATCGCCACCGCGCGTGGGACGCCGAGGTGACGTCCCGTCGCCAGGGACAGGGTGGTGATGCCGACGAAGGTGGCGCCGAAGAGCGCAGCGGAGACGACCGCTGCCGCCGGCGACGACGAGAGCGCCGGGAGGACGATGCCGATCGCCTGCAGGATCAGCGCGCCGGCGATCAGCGTCGGGCGCGACACCCGGCTGCTCAGCCAGGACCAGAGCGCGCAGGACGGGACGGCCGCCGCACCGACGATGATCCACACGCTCCCCGAGAGCCACCGGGGCCCGGTCGCCGCGACGGCCGCCACGAGGAAGGTGCCGGCGATGATGTAGCCGGCGCCCTCCAGAAAGTAGGCGGCCGCGAGCGCCGCGAACCAGCGACCGTGCCGGGGAGCCGGCGTCGCCTGCGGGCGAACCGCGTCGGTCGACACGCCAGTCCGGTTCGTCTCGCCGACCCACCAGCCGACGAGAAGGAGGAGGGCGGTCAGCGCGGCGGCGGACCACCAGGCGGCCTGCCAGTCCCCCACCGAGGCGATGACGACGGTCAGGATCCCCGAGGCCGCGATTCCCGCTCCGACTCCGCCGTACGCCCAGCCGACGTAGTGGGGCCGAGCGCTCGCGAGCTCGCTGAGGATCGCGTTGCCTGCGACCATGAAGACGACCGCGCTGGCGACCCCCGCGACGCCTCGGATCAGAGCCCACACCGTGACGTCATCGGTCAGCGGCATCGCGACCAGGGTCAGGACGAGGACGACTCCGCTGATCCTGAGCGCGGAACGCCTCCGGCTGACCCGCGGCACGGCGATGCCGACGAGCGCGCCGATGAGATAGCCGAGGTAGTTGGCGGTGGCGAGCACGGAGGCGTCGGCGCGAGCGAGGTCCGCGTGCAGTTCCATCATCGGCAGGATCGGCGTGAAGACGAACCGCCCCACCCCCATCGCCGCCGCCAACGCGGCGCCGGTCTGCGCGGCGACGCTCCACCCGAGTGCTGCCGATCCTTCTGCGTGCGACGCCACGATCTCCTCATTCTGGATAAGAACTATCTACAATAACGTGGACATCGTACATCTATAATCGATCCATGCAACTTCCGCAGACCGTCGAGTGGGCCCTCCACTGCTGCTGGCTGCTCGCGCAGACCAATGGGGACGCCGCGATCCGCCGGCGCGAGTTCGCCGAGTTCTTCGACCTGCCCGAGCCGTATCTCGCGAAGGTGCTGAAGCGGTTGACCGCGGCGCGGATCCTGACATCCGTGCCGGGAGTCAACGGCGGGTACCGCCTCGCATGCCCCGCATCCGCCATCAACGCACTGGACGTCGTCATCGCCGTCGGCGGCCAGAGCACCTTCCACTGCACCGAGATCCGGCAGAACGGGCCGGTCGGGCTGGACCCGGCTCAGTGCACGCAACCGTGCGGGATCGCCAAGCTGATGCACACGGCCGAAGTGGCGTGGCGCAACGAGCTCGCGAAGATGTCGCTCGCCGACCTCATCGAGTCGGCGCTCCCGGTCTCGGAAGGCCGCGCAGCGAAATGGCTGGGAGACCGGGCGCGACCCGAGCTGCGAGGGCGGGTCTGAGCGCGTACTCCGGGTGCTACCGGAAGGTCTCGGCCACCCAGTCGGCGATGATGCCCGCCACGTACGGCATGTTGTCGATGGAGATGTGCTCCGTGCCGCCCTCCGGGTCGTCGAAGATCCGCAGCTCGCGGCGCGGGCTGTTCACCGCCTGGTCGTACGTCTCGTGGGCGTAGCGCACCGGGATCTGCCGGTCGCCGGCGCCGTGCGTGATGAGCAGCGGGACGGTGATCTGCTCGGCGACGCCGTTGAGGTGCATCGGGCTGGTCTTCTCGATGAACTCGTGCATGTCGTTCACGCCCCACACCCAGAACACGTGGTCCCAGTAGTGCGGGACCGGGTTCTCGCCCTCCCGGTTGCGCCTGGCCTCCTGCACCGCCGCCCAGTCGTGGTTCGCGCCCCACGCCACGGCGAGCGCGAGCCGCTTCTCGAAGGCGGCCGCCCGCGGGGCGTAGTAGCCGCCGAGCGACCAGCCGACGATGCCCAGCCGGGCGGTGTCGGCGCCGAGCTCCTCGGCGTTCGCCTCGATCCAGTCGACGATCGCCGCGGCCCAGACCTCGGTGTCGTAGCGGGCGGTCAGACCGCGCAGGCGGAGGGCCTCCCCCGATCCGGGCGTATCGATCATGAGTGTGGAGATGCCGCGCTCCGCCAGCATCTTCGGGAATCCGGAGTAGTACATCATCTCCTTGGTCGAGTCGAGACCGTTCCATTGGATGATGACGGGGTGCGGGCCGTCGCCCGGCGCCCGGTAGAAGTAGCCAGGGAGCGAGGAGCCTTCGTAGGGCACCTCCACGCGCGTCAGCGGGATCCCGCTGAGCTCCACGTGCTTCAGCAGCAGGTCGATCGACTTCTGGTACGCCGCGTTGCGGCCTTCCCACCGCGGCGACTGCAGCCGCTCGGCCTGCGAGGTGTAGAGGGATGCCCGGTAGTACGTCTCCCCCGCGCCGATCCGGCGTCCGGCCGCCTCGTCCGCGCGCGCCTTGGCCACGAGGCGGTCGGCGACGGCCTCCCACGCGGCGTACAGCTCGGCGGTGCCCGCGTCGTCGCCGTTCTGCGAGGCGAGCAGCACGGGCTTGCACGCCCGGTCGACTTCGTCGATGTAGCCGCCGTTGTTGAGGGTCGCGACGACCGCGAGGCTCCACACGTAGTTGGTGGGGAAGTACATGAACACGGGAGGGCTCCTTCGTTACGAGGTTGCAGCCGCGATGCGGTCGGCCAGGTGTTTGGCCCCGGCCGAGGAGGCGAAACCGCCGTCGACGGGGAGGTCGGCGCCGGAGATGTAGCCCGACGCGTCCGAGAGCAGGAAGGCGGCGAGGCCGGCGACGTCGGCGGCCTCGCCGAGCCGTTCGAGCGGGGTCAGCTCGAGCTGCGCCTCCCGCATCGCCGTCGGGGCGTCGGCGGTCATGTCGGTCTCGATGAAACCGGGATGGATGGTGTTCACCCGGATGCCGCGTGGCCCGTACTCGGTCGCCGCGACCCGGGACAGCCCGCGCAGGCCCCACTTGGAGGCCGTGTACGCGGCCGTGTAGTGGCCGGTCAGTCCCGCGACCGAGCCGACGTTGACGATTGAGGAGCCTGCGCCCATGAGCGGCGCCAGCGCGCGCATCCCGAGCATCGGGCCGGTCAGGTTGACGGCGATGACCCGATCCCAGTCGGCGCGCTCGGTGCCGCCGATCCCGGCGCGGTGGGTGATGCCGGCGTTGTTGATCAGGCCGCGGAGCGGGGTCGCGCCCAGCGTCTCCGCGAGGTCGGTGGCGAGGAGCGCCCAGGCCGCCTCGTCGGTCACGTCGAGGCGGCGGAAGGCGATGGCGTCACCCAGCGCAGCATCGGGATCGACGACGTCGGTCGCGACGACGTGCGCGCCCAGCTCGGCGAGCAGCCGCGCCTCGGCGGCGCCTTGCCCACGCGCGGCGCCGGTGACGACGACGGTCGTGCCGTCGAGGTCCGCCAGCAGGTCCCGTGCGGTCACCCTGCGACCCGCTCCCCGCGGCTCCGGGCACGCGAACGCTCGCGCGCCGCAGGCGGCTCGGGCGCGGCGACGGCGGCACCGACCGGGCCGACCAGCTCGCCGATCCCCTCGACCACCATGCGCACGACGTCGCCGTCGGTCAGCGGCGGCGGGGTGAGCTCGCCGCGCCGGCCCCACAGCTCCGCCAGGCAGCCGCCGTTGCCGGTCGTCCCGGAGCCGAGCACGTCGCCCGGCACGACCCGCGAGTTCCGCGAGGCGTAGGCGACCAGCTCCGGGAACGGCCAGCCCATGTTCGACACCAGGTCGTGCCCGATCCGATCGCCGTTCACGAACACCTCGGCCCGGACGGCGAGGAAACCGTCGCCGTCGAAGTACGGCTCGAGCTCGTCGGCGGTCACGATCCACGGCCCGAGGCTCGTGCCGAAGTCCTTGCCCTTGGCCGGGCCGAGGCGGACCTTCATCTCGCGCGACTGGAGGTCGCGGGCCGACCAGTCGTTCATGATCGTGTACCCGAAGATGACGCCGGCCGCGTCGTCGGCGGTGAGGTTCGCGCCGCCGGTCCCGCCGATCACGGCCGCGACCTCCAGCTCGAAGTCGAGCCGCGCGCTGACCGGCGGCCGCAGCTGCTCCCCCGGCCCGAGCACCGTGTGCGGGTTGGTGAAATAGAACGTCGGCGCCTCGTACCACTCGGGCACGACCTCGCTCTTGCCGTCGACCGAAGCGCTCACACCCTCCACGTGCTCCTCGAAGGCGACGAAGTCGCGGATCGACGCGGGCACGAGCGGCGCGAGCAGCCGGACCTCGGCGAGGGCGAGGCCGTCGGCCTCCCGCACCGCCGCGAAGAGCGCGTGCGTCTCTGCGAGCCCGCGCGCGAGGACCTCGGCCACGGTGAGGCCGTCCGGGAACAGGACCACCCGATCCCCGATCACGAACCCCTCGGAGACAGCCGCGCCGCCCTCTGCGGCCCAGCGGGCGATCCTCATGCGGGCTCCGCCATCCGGTGCGCGATACCGAAGATGAGCCCGGGGGCGTCGGCCTCCCGATCGTGGTCGATCTGCCACTGGCCCAGCTGCACGGAGGCCTCCACCACGGCCTGCGCGCGCGGGAGGCGGCGGGCGTGGAAGGCGTCCCAGAGCGCGTCGTCCACGGTGTCGGCGGCGATCAGCAGCTCGGTCAGCACCACCGCGTCCTCCAGCGCCTGCGCCGCGCCCTGCGCGATCGTGGGCGGGCAGGAGTGCGCCGCGTCGCCGATCACGACGGAGCGTCCGCGGTTCCACGGAGCGGGCACGATGTGCTGGGTGAACCAGGTGTAGTTGACGTGGGCGCCGGCCTGGAGGTCGGCACGGATGTCGTTCCACGGCCCGCCGTAGGCCGCGGACTCCTCCAGCATGATCGCGACCGACTCCTCGTCGCTGAGCCCGGTGCGGTCCTGCGCCGGCTCGACCAGGTAGGCGTACATCGTGTCCTCGCCGGTCGGGGTGTAGCCGGCGATGTAGACCGGGCCGCCGTAGTACAGCTCGCTGTGCTCGACGGCGGCCGGGCGCGAGACGAACGACCGCCAGATGCCCATGCCGGTCGGCTCGGGCTTGGTGTCGATGCCGATCAGCTCGCGGACGGCGGAGTTGAGGCCGTCGGCGCCGACCAGGAGGTCGTACGTTCCCGCCGGCGACCCGTCGACCTCCACGGCCACGCCGTCTGCGGTCTCGGTCACGCCGGTGACCTTCGCGCCGAACCGGACGTTCGCCCCCGCCGCCTGGGCGTGCGCGAGCAGGATGCGCGCGAGGTCGGGCCGGTACATGCCGCCGGTCGCCGGGAAATCGGGGCCGCCCGTCTTCACCTCGGGCAGCTCGGCGATGGCAGGGGCGTCGGGCCCCGGCGCCCGCAGGGTGAGCCCCTCGAAGAAGTAGCCCTCCCGCTGCACGTCGTCCCACACGCCGAGCGCGGCGAACGCGCGCAGCGCGTTGCCCTGCAGCGTGATGCCCGAGCCGAGCGCGCTCAGCTCGGGCTTGGACTCGAAGACGTCGACGTCGACGCCCGCCTTGGCGAGCTGGATGGCGGTGGCCAGACCGGCGACACCGCTTCCGGCGATCGCGACCTTCGTGACGGCGGTCATGTGAGAACCTCTCTGTTCTTCTGCGTACGCACGCGTTCGTGAACGAAACCGGGGCGGCGAGGCCGCTACAGCAGTGCGATGGGGTTGATCGGCGACCCGACGGCCGCCGTGATGGGCAGCGGCGGAGCCGAGAGGAGGAAATCGTATCTCCCGAGCCGCGCGCACTCGGACGCGAGCTCCTCCAGGTCCCACATCTCGCCGATGGTGAGCCCGAGGTTCGGGATGACGACCTGATGCAGGGGCTGGAACGCCGGCACGTCGAACTCGTTCGGCCGCACCTCGAAGCCCCAGGTGTCGGTCGCGATCGCCGCGATCCCGGTGTCGTGCAGCCAGCCGGCGGTGGTCAGCGAGAGACCGGGGGCGGGGCCTCCCGCGTACTCGCCCCAGCCGTCCCGGCGCACGCGCGCGAGCTGGCCGGTGCGCACCAGGACGATGTCACCGTCGCCGACCGCGCTCGTCTCGCCCTGCGCCTCCACGCAGGAGCGGAGGTCGGCAGCGGTGATCGCGTAGCCGTCCTCCAACTCCCCCGTAGCGGGACGCAGGTGCCGCCCGAGGTCGAGCAGCACCCCTCGCGAGACGATGACGGAGGCCGCGTGCTCGATACCCGTCACCAGGTCGCCGTCGCTCGTGACGACGTCCCCGGCCCGGCGGCCGTTCCAGGCGTAGCCGTGGTCGAAGATGTGACCCAGCCCGTCCCACTGCGTCGAGCACTGCAGCGGCATCGCAATCACGTCGTCGGCGCCGCCGAGCCCGTGCGGGAAGCCCTGGTTGCCGCGCTCGGCGTCCGTCCCGGTGTCCAGCATCGTGTGCACCGGATTGGTGCGCCGGCGCCAGCCCTTCTGCGGACCGTTCATGTCGAACGACTGCGCCAGGGAGATGGCCGTGCCCTCGCGGACGAGGGTGGCGGCGTCCGCCCGCTTGGCCGCGTCGATGAGGTTGAGCGTGCCGAGCACGTCGTCCTCACCCCAGCGGCCCCAGTTGCGGTACGCCTCCGCCCGCGCCGCGATCTCGGCCTCCGGGTCCAGACGGTCCAGGTCGGCCGGGTCCTCGCTCGGTGCGGCCATCGTCAGCCGCGGCCCTGCACGGCGTACGGGTTGAGCAGCGCTTCCTTGATCTCGTCGGGCACTCCCTCCTCGGTCGCGCTCGGGCCGTCGGCGGCCGGGAACGACTCGGTCATCGACATCGGCATGGCGCCGTTGCGGTAGAAGTTGCTCGAGCCCAGCGACGGCTTCCAGGTGTTCGGCTGCCAGTCGGGCACGTAGTTGCGGTAGCCGCCGGTGTTGAGCTCGATCCGGAGGCTGGACGGCTCGCGATAGTAGAGGAACGTCTGCTCGCCGATGCCGTGGATGGATGGGCCGTACTCGATCGGCACGCCGTTCTCCATCAGGGTGTCGGCCGCGATGAGGAGCTCCTCGTAGGTGTCGACCCAGAACGCGTAGTGGTTGACACGGCCGGCGCGCGTGGAGCCGTCGAGGACGACGCCGAGGTCGTGGGACTTCTCGTTGGTGGTGAGCACCGAGAAGATCGAGATGGGCGCCTCGTCGAGCACGGTGCGGGCCATGATGCGGAAGCCCAGGACGTCGTTGTACCACTGCGCGAAGCCGTCGACGTCGCTGGTCGCGATCGTGACGTGGTCGAGCTGGCGCGGGGCGCCGGCGACCTTGCTGCGCTTCTCGGGGCGGTCCGGGTAGATGGACGCGACGTGGCCGGGCGCCTGGTGGCGGGTGACGTCCCAGTGCAGGGTCATCGAGTGGCCCCACGGACCGGTGAAGCGGTAGGCGCGGCCGATCGTGTGCACGTCGTCGAGCCACTCGCCCTCGATGCCGGCGGCCTCGATGCGCTTGGCGGCCTCCTCGAGGGCCTCCGCGCTGGAGGTGCGCCAGGCCATCGTGGCCAGCGTCGGCTCCGGGCCGGGCGAGACGACGACCGAGTAGGCGTAGTAGTCGCCCCAGCAGCGGAGGTACACCGAGCCGGCGATGCGGTCGACGACGGTCAGTCCGACCTGTTCCTCGTAGAACTTCACGGACGCCTCGACATCCGGGGACGTGATCTCCACATACGACAGGTGGGAGAGAAGCTTGATCATCCTTGATCCTTTCCAGACGGGCGGAATGTGAGTGCCCGGTCTCTACTTTCGGTGCCGCATCCACATCAGGGAACCGCGTATCGGCTATGCCGGGGATCAATGAGACTGATTTCCAAGGTCGACATCGGCCTCCCTTATGTGCCGGAACGGCGCAAGAGTCGGAGCTGCGTGCCCAAGTAGGGCCTGGTTCTCCCTGTTGTGCGCGGAGGTTGTGTCAGAATCAAGCATGGCTAGGGATTCCGCACTCCGATTCGGCGCGCAGACGGACGAAGTCATGAGTCTGCTGCGCGTGGTGAACCTCGTCCGCACCGGGGAGGCCGACACCCGCCCCGAGATCGGCCGGCTGACCGGGCTCGGCCGCGGCGTCGTCGCCCAGCGCGTCGACGCGGCGATCGAGATGGGCTTCCTGGAGGACGGCGAGTACGGCCCGTCGTCGGGCGGCCGCGCGCCCCGCACGCTCCGCTTCCGCTCGGACAGGGGCCGGATCGTCGTCTGCGCGCTCGGCGCCCTCCACATCCGCGTCGGGCTGGCCTCCCTCGACGGCGAGGTCGTTGCGGAGGCGCACCGCCCCTGGGACATCGGCCGCGGCCCAGCGGAGACGATCGACACGGCGCTCGGGATGATCGACGAGCTTCTCGCCGCCGAGGACGACCGGCCGGTGTGGGCGGTCGCCGTCGGCGTGCCCGGCCCGGTCGACTTCGAGACCGGTTCGCCCGTCGCGCCGCCCATCATGCCAGGCTGGAACGGCTTCGACGTGCGCCGCCGCTTCGAGCAGCGCTTCGAGGCGCCGGTCTGGGTCGACAACGACGTCAACCTCCTGGCCCTCACCGAGCGCAGCCACCGCCGCGACGACAACGTCGACCTCATCTACTGCAAGGTCGGCAGCGGCATCGGCGCCGGCCTCGTCTCGCACGGCCGCATCCACCGCGGCGCGAACGGCGCGGCGGGCGACATCGGGCACGTGCGCGTGCGCGACTCCACCGAGGTCTGCCGATGCGGCAAGGTCGGCTGCCTGGAGGCGGAGGCCTCCGGCTGGGCGATCATGCGCGACGCCGAACGCGCACTCGAGGGCGGCGCAGGCGGGATCCTCGCCGGCATCGCGGAGCGCGGCGAGCCGATCACTCCGGAGGCGGTCTCGATCGCAGCGACGGACGGCGACGCGCTGGCGATCTCACTGGTGCAGCGCTCCGCACGCCTGATCGGCGAGTCGATCGCGGCGCTCGTCAACATGTTCAACCCGGGCGTCATCGTCGTCGGCGGCGCGGTCTCCGCGTCGGGCGAGATCTTCCTCGCGGAGGTGCGTCAGCGCGTCTACGAGCTGTCACTCCCGCTCGCGACGCGCGACCTGTCGATCGTGCGATCGATCGGGGACGAGAAGGAACCGCTGCGCGGGGGCGCGGAACTCGCGATCGAGGAACTGTTCGAGGTGACGTTCCCGCGCTGGTTCGCGAACGGGCGGCCGACGATCGAGGGGGTCAAGGCGGTGGCGTGACGGGCTGACTGCATCGGAGTCACACAGACTGGGCTGAAATGTAGTAGATTGGTTGTGTTGCTCCCCGCCGTCTACGGATTGGCGGGGATTTTTTTCACCTGGGGGGTCTCGGTGCTGCGCGCGTCGATCGTGATCGACTATCAGAACGTCCATATGACGGCTCATGATGTGTTCGATCCGCGTGGCGGGCTTCATGAATCGCTGATCCACCCCGTGAAGTTCGCAGATCGAGCGATCGTGGAGCGGAATCGACGTCAGCGTGAGGGGATGGCGCATGCTGTGCTCGCGCGCACGATCGTGTTCCGTGGTCGCCACAACGTCGACCATCACTGGGAGCAGCACCGCCGCTGCAATGACCAGGCCGCACAGTGGCAAAAGGATGGCGCGATCGTCGAGTTGCGGGACCTGAAGTACAGCTACCAGCTCGGCGCGAACGGCGAGCCGATCCGCGACATCAGCGGCAAGAAGATCCCCGTCGGCCGCCCGAAGGAGAAGGGTATCGACGTGCTGTGCGCACTAGCCCTCGTGCGTGAGGCCGCCCGGCCGGATATCGACGTCGCAATCCTTGCTTCCAGAGACACCGACCTCGTGCCGGCCCTGGATGAGGCCTTCGACTTCCGCGTCTCCGAGCCCGACCGTTATGCGAAGGTGGAGACGGTCGCCTGGTTCAACCGACGTTTCCGGGAGGAGAACAGCATGTCAGGAGGCGCCTTGCGGCCTACTAGTCCGCGCCGGATCTGGAACACCGACCTCGATCGGAGTTGCTTCGAGGCCTCGATCGACCGCACCTCCTATCGGTAGACGCTGATCAGTCCTCCACCCGTGTGGCATCACATCCTCAGTTCGGCTTATTCCGGTTTCAAACATAAGCATGTAGCTTACGTTCATAAGCCGACACGAAGGGGTGCCATGGCCCTGCCGATCCTCAGCGACGATGCCCTGACCGCGACCGCCGACGGGTTCGTCGTGCGCGTGAGCCTGCCGTGGATCCGGTCGCTGCCGCTGTCGAGCGTCTCGGAGGTGCGCCTCCACGTGGACGGCGAGGAGTGCGCCGTCGAGGTGCCGCGCGGCGACGGCTGGTGGTTCGTGCAGGATCGCATCGAGCTGCGCGCGCGACGCCCGCTCGCCCCGGGAGCGCGCACGGTCGCGGTGTCGTTCCGCCTGCTCATCCCCTACCTCCCGGCCGGCCCGGATGCGCCGCTCGTGCTCGACTTCGCGGACGAGCGGAGGCTGGAGGCGGTGCCCGAGGCGCCGTGGACGCTCGCGGCCAGTGCCTTCAACTGGACGCCGGAGGTGATCCGTGCCGAGCGATCCAGCGCTGACATCGTCGTCGGCATCGTCACCTCGGGGGTGTCCCGCGTCGTGGAGGTCGAACCGGGGCAGCTCTGGCGGTCGTTCCCGTCGACGCCCGCCGCGGAGGCCGTGGCGCTGCGCGACCGGATCGCGGCGGCGGGTGGCCGGGTGGACGTGGTCGGGGCGAGCCTCGACGACTGGCTCGGCCCGACGCGGAGGCGCGACGACGACGAGCGGTTCGCGTTCCTCCTCCCCCAGCTGCGCACCGCGCACGAGCTCGGCGCGGAGGGAGTGCGGCTGCCGATCGGGCAGGCCGGACGGGCGCTGCTGCGGAGGCTGCAGCCTGTGCTGCACGACCTCGATCTGACCCTCTACGAGGAGCTGCAGGGACAGCAGACGCCCGATTCGCCGTCCACGGCGCGGGCGATCGACGACATCGCAGCCCTCGACGATACCCGCATCCGGCTGCTCGTCGACACGAGCATGCTCATGCCCGCGCTGCCGGTTACCTACCTCGCGGCGCTCGCCCCGAACGTCCCTGACGCGCTGCTCGCGCGGCTGACGGATGCCTGGCTGGAGCCGGAGACGCTCGACGCGGTCGTGGCCCAGCTGCGCTCGGGCGCCGTGCCGGCGACGGCGCACGCCCTGTACATGGACCTGCTCGTGCGGTTCGGCCGCTCGCCGGTGGAGGTGCTCCGCGGCATCCTCCCGCTGGTGGGCCGCTTCCACCTCAAGTTCTGGGATCTGGACGACGTCGACGGCCGCGTCTCGCAGCCGCTCCGCGACCTCGGCGCGGTCCTGCGCGGATCCGGCTTCTCGCGGACGCTCTGCAGCGAGTGGGGCGGGCACGAGTGGCTGGACGCCGACCCCGCGGAACTGACGCGCGCGCACCTCGCGCTCGCCCGCACCTCCCTCTGAACGCACGCGAGAGAGCGGGCGGGCGGGAGGGCGGTCAGCCCTCGTGGTTGTAGTAGGGCCAGGGGAGGAAGCGGCGCTCGCCCCGGCGGTCGGGGCCGTTCAGCGTGACCTCCCCGGTCGCGGCCCACTCGACGCCACGCGGGAACATCCGGATGAACTCGATGCGGCGGAACGTGTCGATGTCGTGGCCGATCGTGATCGTGAATGAGCGGCCTGCGCCGTGCTCGTTGATCCAGGCGATCGGCTGGTCGGTGTTCATGCCGGGGAGGGCAGCGATCCCCTCCTCCGGGATGGCCACCGGGTAGTGCGACATCGGCCAGACCGGCGCCTTCTCGTACGACTCCAGGTCGTCGTAGGTCGTGAGCAGCACCCGGGCGCCGTCGAGGATTTCGACCCCGGTGAGGATGTCGTCGCCGGTGACGGTCCAGCGCGCACTGATGCCGTCGGTGATCGCGTGCCTCGGCTCCGTCGTGTCGAGCTGCGCCTCGCCCCACGGCCGGGGTCGGAGGCCGCCGGCCACGGTGAGCCGCGAGCCGCGCAGGACGTTGTACTCGTCGGGATAGCCCCAGTCGTCCTCCTGCGCGGCGGACCCGTGGAACCAGACGACGCCCTTGCCGTCGTCGCGCACGAACCTCAGCAGCGCCTCGTCGGTCTCCGCGCCGAAGCCGACCGCCTTCTCGTGGTAGCCGTCGCGGCCCTCGAAGACGACGATCACGACGTCGTACTTGCCGATGATCTCGGCGCCCAGGCCGCGCGGGTCCTCGACGACGCGCACGCGGAAGCGGCCGGTGTCCTCCAGCAGCTGCGTGAGCCAGACATTGTGCTGCCGGAAGCTGCGGTGCTCGTTGTCGTGCTCGCGGGTCATGTGGCCCGAGAGGATGAGGGCGTTCAACACATCGGTCATCAGTCGGCTTTCGTGGAGAAGGCGGCGTCGAAGGCGGCGGCGGGCGGGTTGATGGCGTTGAGTTCGCGGACGAAGGCGATGGCTTCCGGGGCGCCCTGGAGGCGGTCCATGCCGGCGTCCTCCCACTCCACCGACGTCGGGCCGGTGTAACCG
>NZ_JBDGMM010000062.1:0-147381 GCF_057655165.1 Leifsonia sp. Soil_N53 | reverse complement strand
CCGGCGCCCGCGCCCTGCTGGCGGCCGGCGCCGGGCTGGTGCTCGTCTCCCTGGGCGCCGACGGGATGCTCGCGGTCGACGACCGGACCGTGTGGTCGGCCCGGCTCCCCCGGCCCCTCGCCGGCAACGCGACGGGAGCGGGCGACGCCGCCGTCGCGGCGATCGCGACGGCCCTGTCCGCGGGCACGACCGACCCCGCCGTCATCGTGCGGCGGGCCACCGCCTGGTCGGCCGCCGCCGTCGCCGCCCCGCTCGCCGGCGAGCTGGACCCCGCCTACCCGGAGTACGAGGCGCGCCTCGTGACCGCCTGAACCGACCGCGATCGGAGCCGCGCATGCCCCTCGTCCCCACCCTCGACCTCCTGCACGCCGCGCTGGCCGCGCGCACCGGCATCGCCGCGTTCAACGTCATCCACCTGGAGACCGCCGAAGCGCTGGTCGCCGCCGCCGAGGAGACGCGCCGGCCCGTCATCCTGCAGATCTCGCAGAACTGCGCCGACTACCACGGCGGGCTGGACCCGATCGCGCGCGGCACCCTCGCCCTCGCCGCCGACTCCTCGGCCCACGTCGCGGTCCACCTCGATCACGCGGAGGACGCCGGGCTCACCCGGCAGGCCATCGACCTGGGGTTCGGCTCCGTCATGTTCGACGGGTCGAAGCTCCCCTACGACCGCAATGTCGCCGCCACCCTTCACGTCGTGGAGTACGCCCACGCCAACGACGTCTCGGTGGAGGCCGAGCTCGGCGAGATCGGCGGGAAGGACGGCGCGCACGCTCCGGGCGCCCGCACCGACCCCGCCGAGGCCCGCCGGTTCGTGACCGAGACCGGCGTCGACGCGCTGGCCGTCGCCGTCGGCAGCTCGCACGCGATGACCGAACGGACCGCGCTTCTCGACCTCGACCTCGTCGGCGCGCTGCGACACGCCGTAGCCGTTCCGCTGGTCCTGCACGGGTCCAGCGGGGTCGCGGATGAGACGATCGAGGCGGCGATCCGCTCCGGCATCACCAAGGTCAACGTCTCCACGCATCTGAACCGCTTCTTCACCGACGCGATCCGCGGCTACCTGCGCGCGAATCCCGATGTCGTGGACTCCCGGCGCTACGTGCGGGAGGGGCGTGCGGCGGTGGCGGCGGAGGCGGCGCGCCTGATGACCCTGTTCGACGTCGCCGCCGGCGCGGCGAGCGGAACGGAGACTGCAGAGCGATGAACAGAGCGGAACGGTTGAACGCCGTCCTCGACCTCCTGGCCGAGTCGGGCCAGGTGGACGTCGAGGACATCGTGGCGAAGCTCGACGTCTCGGCGGCGACCGCGCGGCGCGACCTCGATGCGCTCGCGTCGCAGCAGCTGCTGACCCGCACGCGCGGCGGGGCGGTCGGCCAGTCGGTCGCCTACGACCTGCCGATCCGCTACAAGCGGGAGCAGCACGCCCCCGAGAAGCTCCGGATCGCGCAGGCGGCGAGCGCACTCGTGCCGCGCGGGGCGGTCGTCGGGCTGTGCGGCGGCACGACGAGCACGGCCATCGCGACGGTGCTGGGCTCGCGGCCGGACCTGATGGAGCCCTCGCCGCATCCCAACCTCACGGTGGTCACCAACGCGATCAACATCGCCGCCCAGCTCGTGATGCGGCCCCAGATCAAGACCGTCGTCACCGGCGGGGTCGTGCACGCGCGCTCGTACGAGCTGGTGGGCCCGTACAGCGATGTGGTGCTGGAGAAGATCACGATGGACATCGCGTTCATCGGCGTCAACGGGATCGACTCCGTCGTCGGGGCGACGGTTCACGACGAGGGCGAGGCAAGCGTCAACTCGCTCCTGGCCCGCCGGGCGACCCGCGCGGTCGTCGTCGCCGACTCGAGCAAGATCGGCCGCAAGGCGTTCGCTACGCTCGGCGGTCCCAAGCTCCTCACCACGCTGATCACCGACGACGGGATCACGGCGGAGCAGCGGGCGGCGTTCGTGGAGGCCGGCTTCGAGGTCATCGTCGCGTGAAGCGCGTACTTGTCGTCGCGTAGTTTGGTCAGGATGTCCGCGCACGTTATCCACTCCGCCCGCCTCGTCAGCGAGGGCCGCACGACCCGCGACGCCTGGGTCCTCTTCGACGGTGGGCTCGTCGCGGCGACCGGCGTCGGCGACGGCTGGGTCGCCGCCGCGGCCGGGGACCCCGCTGCGGTGGTCACCGACGCGGACGGCGGCTGGCTGACCCCGGGATTCATCGACCTGCACGGCCACGGCGGCGGCGGCGCGGCGTTCGACGACGGCGCCGATGCGATCCGGACCGCGACCGCCCTCCACCAGCGCCACGGCACGACGCGGTTCGTCGTCTCGCTCGTGACTGCGACGGTGCCCGACCTGGCCGAACGCGCGCGCGACGTCGCGCGGCTGGCCGCGGAGGACCCGCGCATCCTCGGTTCGCACCTGGAGGGCCCCTTCCTCGACGCCGGCCACAAGGGCGCGCACGACCCGGCCCTGCTGCGCTCGGCGACGCCCGCCGACGTCGAGCGGCTGCTGGAGGCCGCCGACGGCACCCTGCGCCAGATCACCCTGGCCCCCGAGCTCCCGGGCGGCATGGCCGCGGTCCGCGCCTTCGCCGCGGCCGACGTCGCCGTCGCCGTGGGCCACACCGGCGCCGACTACGACCAGACCCGTGCCGCGTTCGACGCCGGCGCGAGCATCCTGACGCACGCCTTCAACGGCATGGACGGCCTCCACCACCGGGCGCCGGGCCCGGTCGCGGCAGCGACGCGCACGCCGGGGGTGACCGTGGAGGTCATCAACGACGGCATCCACGTGCACCCCGAGGTGGTCAGGATGGCGTTCGCCTCCGCCCCCGGCCGCGTCGCGCTGATCACGGACGCGATGGCGGCGGCGGGCGAGGCCGACGGCGACTACCTGCTCGGCACCCTCCGGGTCGAGGTGCGCTCCGGCGTCGCCCGCCTCGCCGACGGCGGCTCGATCGCGGGCTCCACGCTGACCCAGGACGCCGCGCTGCGCCGCGCGGTGCGCGAGGTGGGCGTGAGCGTGGAGGACGCGGTGCGCGCCCTCACCGAGACGCCGGCCGCGGCGATCGGCCGCGGCGCCGACCTGGGCCGCCTCGCCCCGGGGTACGCGGCCGACGCGGTGCTGCTCGACGACGACTTCCGGGTGCTGCAGGTGTGGACGGCGGGGGCGCCGGTCCCGCGTCAGTAGCGGGAACGACCGGACGCCGTGCCCCGCTACCCTGGACGGATGGACTCCACCGCCACGTCGAACCCCGCGACTGCCAGCTCGAACCACTGGGTGCTGACCTTCAGCTGCGCCGACCGTCCCGGCATCGTCCACGCGGTCTCCGGCGCCATCGTCGCGGCCCGCGGGAACATCACCGAGAGCCAGCAGTTCGCCAGCACCGACACCGGCCGGTTCTTCATGCGCCTGCAGGTGGAGTCCGCGGCCGACCGCGACGAGTTCGAGCGCGCGCTCGCCCCCGTGGTGGAACAGTTCGGGATGACGCACCGGGTGGACAACGTCGGGCGCCCGCTGCGCACCCTCGTGCTGGTCTCCACTGCCGCGCACTGCCTCAACGACCTGCTATTCCGGCAGCGCGCCGGTCAGCTCCCGGTCCGGATTCCGCTCGTGCTGTCGAACCACCCCAGCCTCGGCGACCTGGCCGGGTTCTACGGCGTCCCGTTCGAGTCCCAGGCCGTGACCGACCCGGAGTCCAAGGCCGCGTTCGAGGCGCGCGTCCTGGAGGCCGTCGAGGAGCACGACATCGAGCTGGTCGTTCTCGCGCGCTACATGCAGATCCTCTCCCCCGAGCTGTGCGAGAAGCTCGCCGGCCGGGCGATCAACATCCACCACTCCTTCCTCCCCGGGTTCAAGGGCGCCAACCCCTACCGTCAGGCCCACGCCCGCGGCGTCAAGCTGATCGGCGCCACCGCGCACTTCGTCACCAGCGACCTGGACGAGGGCCCGATCATCGAGCAGAACGTCGTCCGCGTCGACCACACCCGCAGCGTCCCCGAGCTGGTGGCGATCGGGCAGGACGAGGAGAGCCGCACGCTCACCCAGGCCGTCAAGTGGTTCGCGGAGGACCGCGTGCTGCTCGACGGGGCGCGCACCATCATCTTCCGCTGAGCGATCCTCCGCTCTTCTGCGGGCGCCCAGACAGCGCCGACGCGGATCGGTAGACTGGATCGGTGACCTCCACGCACGACGAGCAGACCCCGATCAAGGTCGGGCCCAACGACATCCTCCGCTTCGTGCTGGAGCTGTTCGCCATCGTCTCGCTGGGCATCTGGGGCTTCGCCGCCTGGCCGCTGCCGTGGAACATCGTCGTGGGCATCGGGGCGCCTGTGCTCGCGATCCTGCTCTGGGCGCTGTTCCGCTCCCCCAAGGCGGTGCTGCACGTCGACGCGTTCGTCAAGGCGCTCGTGGAGATCGTCGTGATGGGCTCCGCCGCCTTCGCCTGGTGGAGTCTGGGGCAGCCGATCGTCGCGCTGGTGTTCGCGGTCGTGGCGACCGTGAGCGGCGTCATCAACGGACGGCGCGAGTTCGCATGACCGGCGTCGTCGTCCATGACGCCCGCAAGGTGGATGCGAGCGGGCAGGTCGACGAGTTCTGGCTGGTCGCCGACGACGGCGCGATCGTCGCGACCGGGTCCGGCACCGGCTGGCACGCGGCCGCGCGCGACCCCGGGCGCGAGGTGGTCGACGCCGGCGGTCACTGGCTGACGCCGGGCTTCATCGACCTGCACTGCCACGGCGGCGGCGGCCACCCCTACGACGACGGGCCGGAGGAGATGCTCGCGGCCCTCGCCACGCACCGCGCGCACGGGACGACGCGGGCGCTCGTCTCGCACGTCGCGAATCCGCTGGCCTCCCTGCGCGAGAGCCTCGGCGTCGTTGCCGACCTGACGGCCGTCGACCCGATGGTGCTCGGCTCCCATCTCGAGGGGCCGTTCCTGGCCCGTGAACGCCGTGGCGGGCACGACGACGCCTTCCTGCGCGACCCGGGGCCCGAGATGGTGGAGGAGCTCATCGGCGCCGCGCGCGGTACGCTGCGCACCGCGACGATCGCGCCGGAACTGCCGAACGCGCTGGAGTCGATCGGCGTGCTCATCGAGGCCGGCGTCGTCGTCGGCATCGGCCACACGGCGGCCGACTACGACCAGGCGAAGCTCGCCTTCGAGGTCGGCGCCCGGCTGCTCGTGCACGCGTTCAACGCGATGAACGGCATCCACCACCGCGCACCAGGGCCGGTCATGGCGGCGATCGAGAACCCGGAGGTCACGCTCGAGCTCATCCTCGACGGCCTCCACGTGCACCCCTCGGTGGCGGGTCTGCTGTTCCGGGAGGCTCCGGGACGAGTCGCCCTGGTCACCGACGCGATGGCCGCCGCCGGTGCGTCCGACGGCGACTACCGTCTGGGCGGGCTGAACGTCAGCGTCCGCAACGGCCTGGCGGTGCTCTCCGGAACCACCACGATCGCCGGCTCGACCCTGACCCAGGACGCCGCCCTCCGCAACGCGATCACCCGGGTGGGCCTCGATCCCGTCACTGCGGTCACCGCGCTCACGGCGACCCCCGCGAAGGCGCTCGGCGAGTCGCACCGCCTCGGCCGCCTCCACGCCGGCTTCGCGGCCGACGCCGTCCTCCTCGACCACGACTGGCACGTCCAGCGCGTCCTGGCCGACGGCCGGCTCCTCTGACCCACCCCGGCAGCCCCCGGCGCGCGGCCACCCACCGCCGCCCTCCCGCACCCACCGGAGGACACCCACCCCTCCCGGCTGCGCAGCTCCTCCCCGAACTACCATCCGCACCTCCGTCAGCCCCATCTCCTCCGTAAGTGACACCTGTCGCTAGCGGAGGACATCCGGGCCGTGGGAGCCCCGAAACGCAGCGAACGGAGGAGCTGGCGCGGGATGAGGGCGGCAGGTCCTCCGTTCGGGACGGGCTTGGGACGGGGCGGGGCGTTACAGCTTCTGCCAGGCCGGTTTGTGGTCGTAGGCGTAGCGGTAGTAGTCGATGTTGCGCAGCCGGGTGGCAGCGGCCTCGTCCACCAGGACGGTGACGTGCGGGTGCAGCTGGATGGCCGAGCCCGGGTTGGAGGCCGACACCGGCCCCTCCACCGCGCCCGCCAATGCCTCCGCCTTGCCCTCCCCGAACGCCAGCAGCATCAGGTGCCGGGCGCGGAGGATGGTGGACAGCCCCTGGGTGATGCAGTGCATCGGCACGTCGTCCTCGCTGGCGAAGAAGCGCGCGTTGTCTTTGCGGGTCTGCTCGGTCAGCGTCTTCACCCGGGTGACCGACGCGAACGAGGAGCCGGGCTCGTTGAAGCCGATGTGGCCGTCGGTGCCGATGCCCAGAAGTTGCACGTCAACGCCGCCGGACTCCGCGATCGCCCGCTCGTAGTCGGCTCCGGCGTGCTCGATGGTCGCGATCGCCCCGTTCGGCACGTGGATGAGCGAGGGGGTGAGCCCCAGCGGCTCCACGACCTCCCGGGTGATCACCGAGCGGTAGGACTCGGGGTGCCCGGCCGGCAGGCCGACGTACTCATCCAGGGCGTACCCGCGCACGTGCGAGACGTCCGTGCCCGACGCCGCGATCCGCCGGGCCAGCGCCCGGTACACCGGCAGCGGGGTGGATCCGGTCGCCAGTCCCAGCACCGCATCCGGTTTCGCGGCGATCAGCGCCTGGATCGACTCCGCCGCGAGCTCGCCCGCCGCCTCCGCGTCCGCGACCACCACGACTTCAGCCATCAGTACCTCCAACGAGCGCCGCACCCAGCGCGGCGACAGGTGAACCTTCGGGGACGAGGCGCACCCGCCGGGACAGCGCGAGCGACGCGAGGAACGGTGACGTCTCCGCCCAGCCGTCGAGCACCTCGTGGACGTCGCAGAGCAGCCGGTCCCCGAGATGGCTGAGGCCGCCGCCGATCACCACGGTGTCGACGTCGACGGTCAGCACGAGGACCCGCATCGCTGCGGCGATGCCCTCCGCCAGCCTAGCGGCGATCGCCTTCGCCTCGCGGTCCCCGTCCGCCGCGGCCGCGAACAGCGCGCGGGCCGGGAGCGGGTCGTCCGTGCGCCACTGCCGGGCGATGCCCGAGCCGCTGGCCACCGTCTCCAGGCAGCCGCGCTGGCCGCAGCCGCACAGCGCGCCCGCGGGGTCGACCGGGAGGTGCCCGATCTCGCCCGCGACACCGCTGGCGCCGCGCCAGAGCCGGCCCTCCACGACGATGCCGGCGGCCATCCCGGTGCCGAGGTTGAGGTACGCCATCGTGCCGCCGAGACCGAGCAGGTGGAAGGCGCCGAGCGCCGCCGCCTTGACGTCGTTCTCGATCCGCACGTCGACGCCCAGCCGGCCCGCGAGTTCCCCGCCGAGCGCGAGCCGTTCCACGCCGAGGTTGACGGCGTGCGCGACGTGCCCGGAGGCGCGGTCGACCATCCCCGGGATGCCGATGCCGATCGAGGCGAAGGCGCCCGCCGGGAGACCGGTGAGCTCGCCGATCCGGGCCACCGCGGCGAGGGCCGTCTCCACGACGGCCGCGTGGCCGAAGCCCGTCGCCAGCCGGACCCGTTGCGCGAGGGCGCCGCCGTCGTCGACGGCGACGGCGTCGGTCTTGGTGCCGCCGATGTCGATGCCGAGTCTCACGGGGTGGACCCCGGCTCCCCGTCGAGCAGCTCGATGAGAGCGCGGCCGACCAGCCGGGAAGCGCCGAAGGTCGCGATGTCGGCGTACTGCCGGTCGTCGCCGGGCCAGCCCATGTCCACCACGAGCACGCTGTCCCGCTCGGCCCGCAGCCGGTCGATCGCCGCCCGGGCGAAGGCGTGCCGGTGGTTGTCCTTGCCGACCACGAGCACCGGCGACTTCGCGGCGAGCACGAGCTCGGGATGGTCGCCCTCGGTGAACACGACGAGCGGGTTGGCCGCGAACGCCGACGCGCCGCCCGGGCCGGCCGCGGCCTCTGCGAAGGGTCCCCACGGCGCCTCGCCGATCGCGATGTTGGCGACCGTGTCGATCCGTACCACGGAGTACCGGCCGTGGTGGGCGCGCAGCCAGGCGGCCGCGTGCCCGGAGATGTCGAACGCGTCGATCGCCCGTCGCACGTCGGCCGGGTCGAGCGCCCCGCCGCCCTCCCCCTGGCGCGGCGCGGCGCCGTCGGCGCGCACGTCCGCGGCCAGCGCGAGCACGCGCCCGGCGGCCTCCTCGATCCGGGACACGGCGACGCGCCCCTCGGCGACCGCCGCGACGACGGCGTCCTCGATCTCCGCGAGCTGCGCGTCGGTGTTCTCGGTGCCGATGCAGAGCAGGTCGCAGCCCGCGGCGAGCGCGAGCACCGCGGCCTCCGGGATGCCGCGCTCTCCGCTCGCGCCGTGCATGTCGAGCGCGTCGGTCACGACCACACCGCCGAAGCCCAGCTCGCCGCGCAGCAGGCCCTCCACGACGGTGCGGCTGAAGGTGGCCGGCAGGTCGGGGTCGATGCGCGGCAGGAGGATGTGGGAGGTCATCACCGTGCGGGCGCCGGCCGCGATGACGGCGCGGAACGGCTCCAGCTCGCGCTCGCGCAGCTGGTCGAGGGTCACGTCTACGACCGGGAGCTCGAGGTGTGAGTCCGCGGCGGTGTCTCCGTGCCCCGGGAAGTGCTTGGCGCACACGGCGACGCCCGCCGACTGGAGGCCTCGCGTCCACGCGGCGCCCTGCTCGGCGACCACCGCGGGCTGCGAGCCGAAGCTGCGCACGCCGATGACCGGGTTGTCCGCGTTGGAGTTGATGTCGACATCGGGCGCGAAGTCGAGGTTCACCCCGGCCGCGCGCAGCTCCGCGCCGACCCGGCCCGCGATCCGCTCGGTGTACGCCTCGTCGCCGAGCCGGCCGAGCACGCCGTTGCCGGGGAACGGCGAACCGGTCTCGTAATAGAGGCGGGTGACGTCGCCGCCCTCCTCGTCGATCGCGACGATCGCGTCCGGGTTGGCGGCGTGGATCGCGTCCGTCAGCTCCCGCAGCTGGGCGATGGACTCCACGTTCTGGCCGAACACGCACACTCCGCCGAGGCCGTTGCGCAGCCGCTCCTCCAGCCACGCGGGCAGCGTGGTCCCCGTGAAACCGGGGAGGAGGGCCGCCGCGATGCTGCGTCGGAGGGCGGTGTCGGTCGCGCTGGGCTCGGTGACCGACATCCCGCTCACCCCTTGACCGCCCCGCTGACCAGCCCGCTGGTCATGCGTCCCTGGACGATGAGGAAGAAGATGATGACGGGCACGGCCACGAGGGTGGAGGCCGCCATCACCTGGCCCCAGTCGGTTGCCCGCGACGCCGACTGCTGGATGAAGCCGCGCAGCCAGAGCGGCAGCGTCTGGCTGCTGTTCTCCTGCAGGATGACCAGCGCGACGGTGAACTCGTTCCAGGCCTGCAGGAACGCGTACACACCGGAGGCCACCAGACCGGGTGCGAGCAGCGGGAAGGTGATGCGCAGGAAGGCCTGGGTGCGGCTCAGCCCGTCCACCATCGCCGCCTCCTCCAGGTCGGCGGGGATGCCGGCGACGAAACCGCGGAGCATCCAGATCGTGAACGGCACGACCGCCGCGATGTAGATGATGCTGACGCCGATCACGGTGTTGAGGAGGCCGAGCGAGCCCATCAGCTTGTACTGCGCGATGAACAGGCCCTCGGCGGGGAGCATCTGGATGAGCAGCACGGCCAGCACGAACGAGGTGCGCCCGCGGAACCTGAACCGGCTGATGGCGAGCGCCGCGAGGAAGGCGAAGGCCAGGCAGAACACCACGGTGACCAGCGCGACGACCACGCTCATCCCGAGCGCCGGGAAGAACGTGCCGCCGTTGACGACCGCGGTGAAGTTGTCAAGCGAGCCGCCGAACGGCAGCCAAGTCGGGGTGGAGCTCTGCAGCACGACGTTCGGCAGCAGCGAGGAGTTGAGCATCCAGTAGACCGGGAAGACCCAGATCAGCCCGAGCACCACGGCGAGCGCACCGAGGAGGATGCGACCGGGACGGACCTTCTGCTTCAGCTTGCGGTCGCCGGCGACGGTGGTCATGACTGGTCCTCCTTGAGCAGGTGGCGGACGTAGAACCAGCTGAGCGCGATGGTCAGGATGAGGACGAACACCGAGACGGCGCTGGCCATCGCGAAGTCGCTCGCGCCGACGCCGAGCTGGTAGATGTAAGTGCCGAGGAGGTTGGTCTCGCTCGCGATGGAGCCCTTGTCCTGCAGCAGCTTGATCTGGGTGAACACCCGCAGGTCCCAGATGATCTGGAGGAGCAGCACGATCCCGAGCACCGGGCGGATCATCGGCAGGATGATGTACCGCAGTCGCTGGGGGCCCTTGGCGCCGTCCATCTGCGCGGCCTCCAGCACCTCGGTGGAGACCTGGGTGAGCCCGGCGTAGACCGAGAACGCCACGAAGGGAACGCTCATCCAGGTGACGATGACGCCGGCGACGAAGAAGAACGAGAGCGGGTTCTGCAGCCAGTTGTGGTTCTGGAAGTCCAGGCCCCAGGAGGTCAGGACGTTGTTGATCACGCCGCGGCGCCAGTCGAACAGCCAGTTCCAGACGGTCATCGCGGCGACGACGGGCATGGCCCAGGCGAGCAGCAGCGTGATCTGGAGGAAGATCCGCGGGAAGCGCGAGATACCTGACATCAGGAGGGCGAGGCCGACGCCGATGACGACGGTCACGGCAGCGGTGGTCAGGCAGAAGACGATGGAGCGCGCGACGACGACCCACATGTAGGAGTCGGAGAAGAGCGTGACGTAGTTGTCGAACCAGACGAACGGCGCCGGCCGGCCGAACTGCTGGGCGAGCCCGAAGTGTTGCATCGACGTGACGAGCTGCCAGACGATCGGGTAGCCGAGCGCGAGGAGCAGGATGAGGATGGCCGGCAGCAGCAGGCCGTAGGGGGTGAGCCGGCCTCGGCGCTTGCGCGGCGCGGACGGAGCGGGTGCGCTCGCGGTCGGCGGGGCGGTCACGGGTTCGCTGGTCGTGGTCACGGCGGTCCTCCTTCCGGGTGTGTAGGAAAAGTCTGGGGGCAGGAGCGAGGGCGCGGAAGGGGTGGTGCTGCTTCCGCGCCCTCGCCTGCTGGTGGTGCTAGGTGGTGCTAGGTGGAGCCGATCAGCCGTTCTTCACGTTGAGGAGCGCGTTGATCTTGGTGTCGTACTGCTGGGCGAGGCCCTTCAGGTCGGACGCGTCGCGGATCTTGGAGAAGAACTCCTCCATCACGTTGGCGGCCTCGACGGCGGCCCAGCCGGGTGCGGCCGGGGTGAGCTTCGAGTTGGAGGCCGACTCGATGAGCGCCTTCGCGAACTGGTCGTCGCCGAGCGAGGACATGTAGTCCGAGTTCGCCGGTCCCAGGCCGTTCTTGCCGAGCATCTCCTGGTACTCCTTGCTGAAGATGATCTTCATCAGCGTCTTGGCCAGACCCGGGTTCTTGGACTTGGCCGAGATGCCGATGTTGGAGCCGCCGGCGAAGACCGGAGCGGGCTTGCCGTCGTTGCCCGGCAGCACGTAGGTGCCGAACGTGTTGTCGTTCCAGGTGCGGACCGCCTTGCCGTCCTTGGTGGACAGGTCGCCGATCGACCAGTGCGCCCAGCCCGGGGCCATGATCGTGGCGGCGGCCAGCGAGGTGTCACCGGTCTTGTTGCCGTCGGCGTCCACCGTCTGGTCGGTGTCGTTCAGGTAGATGTACTGGTTCGAGTCCTTGGCGTCGTTCGGGGCCTTGGACGCGTTCTTGTAGATGTCCTGGAGCTGCTGGAGGCCCTTCAGCGAGTTCGCCGAGTCGAGCGTGGCGACCCACTTGGAGCCTTCCTTCTTGGCGATGTCACCGCCGTTGGCGAAGATCCAGGAGATCCCGTCGCGCCAGTCCTGACCACCGAGGAAGAAGCCGGAGAAGTTCGGGATCCCCTTCGGGTTCTTCGCCGTGATGTCGGCGACGGTGGTGTTGAACTGGTCGAGCGTGGTCGGGACGGTCGCGCCGGCTGCGCTGTAGACGTCCTTCCGGTAGAACATGTAGCGCGAGCCGAAGTAGTACGGCAGCGTGTAGTTCTTCCCATCGACCTTGCCCGCGTCGACGAAGGACGGCAGCAGCTTGTCGCCGCCGAGCTCCTTGTACATGTCGGAGATGTCGAGGAACGCGCCCACGTTGGTGAAGGTCGGCGACTGGGTGTTGCCCATCTCCGTCACGTCCGGCGTATTGTTCGCGTCCGGCAGCGAGGTGGTGAGCTTGGTGACGATGTCTCCCCAGTCCTGCTGCTCGATCTTGAGCGTCGCCCCGGTCTCCTTGTTGAACTCGGTCTTCAGGTAGTTGCGCAGTGCGTCCGGGGTGTCGGAGCCGACGAGCCACAGCGTGACCGTCTTGCCTTTCCCGTCCGTGCTCGGAGCCTCGGCTCCGCCTGAGGCGCATCCGGCGAGCACGAGAGCGGAAGCCGTAGCCACAGCGGCGAGGCCGACGAGCTTTCTCTTCATAGCTGTTCCCTTCATTGTGTTCGGGCTTTCTTGGTTGGTCGGTGTGTGCGGTCGCATACACCGTCGGTGCAGGGGTCGTGGATCGCGCGGTGCTGTGTTACGAGACCCCGAGTTGTCCGGACAGGACGAGTACGGCCGCGCCGCGCAGGACGATGTCCTGCCCCTGCGTGGTCATCCGGACCGCGAGGTCGGCGTGGTTCTCCGCCATCGTCCGGTTCCGGAGCGTGTGGATGGTCGCCTCGGCGAGGGGGCCATCGAGCAGATCGGTCGGGCCGCTCAGGACGAGCTCCGACAGGTTGAGGGCGCCGACCACCGGCGCCAGCGCGATGCCGAGCCGCTGCCCGGCCTCACGGAGGACGGGGGTCGCGTCGCGCCCCGCGGTCTCGGCCTCCCGGATGCCGCGCCGGAGCTGCGGCACGCTGAGCCAGTGCTCGAGCACCTGCTCGCGGGTGTAGGTCGCGTCGAGCCCGAGGTCGGTGCCGACCATGACCTGGCCGATCTCGCCGGCGGCGAAGTGGCTGCCGTAGACGAGCGTGCCGGCGATGATGAGGCCGGCGCCGATGCCGTGGCCGACGCGGATCAGCATCATGTCGCCCGTCGCGCCGCCGTAGCTGTGCTCTGCGAGCACGGCGGCGTTGGCGTCGTTGGCGACGACGACGGGGAGGCCGGTGAGCCGGTGCAGGTCGTCCTGCAGCCGCACGTCGGTCCAGCCGAGGTTGGGCGCGGTGAGGATGGTGCCGGTCAGGTCGACCACACCGGGCGAGCCGACGCCGATCCCCAGGATCGGGGCGGTGGCGGCGGCCACGAGTTGCTGCACGAGCGCGCGGACCTTGGCGACGGCCGTCTCGCCGGTCGCGGACTCCCCGTCTCCTTCTTCGAGCGACACCTCGGCCGTGGCGAGCAGCTCGCCGTCGAGGTCCATGACGGCCCCGCGGAAGCGGTCGTGGTCGCTGAGGTCGACGCCGACGATCTGGTGCGCTGTGCGGTCGATGTCGAGGAGGACGGCGGGCTTGCCCGGACGCGCGGACTCCCGCTGCCCGAGCTCGATCACGAGGCCCTCGGCGAGGAGCTCGGCGACCAGGTCGGAGATGGTGACGCGGGTGAGGCCGGTCTCCCTGGCCAGGTCGGCCCTGCTGCGCTCCCCCGAACGGTAGAGGGTCTGCAGCACGAGCGAGCGGTTGTGGCTGCGCGCGTGCTCCGGGAGCACCTTGGAGCGCGGAC
This sequence comes from Leifsonia sp. Soil_N53, assembly GCF_057655165.1. Lineage (NCBI taxonomy): Bacteria > Bacillati > Actinomycetota > Actinomycetes > Micrococcales > Microbacteriaceae > Leifsonia > Leifsonia sp. Soil_N53. The sequence continues at coordinate 133,710 of NZ_JBDGMM010000062.1, read as the reverse complement.
GGAGCGCCCTGCCGGGGCCGAGGCCGCCGGCGCTGCCGAGCACATCCGTTGTGGTCATGTTTGTTAGTAAAGCTTACGAACAAAAGAATTGCAAGCAGCGAAACGAACTTGTTACACGGAGAGCCCGACGTCCCCGCAGACCCGGCTAACCGTCGACGTGGACGAAACGCGCGAGCGGCTCATCCGCTCGGACGATGTAGGTGGAGAGCATCCGGCCGAGGCCGGGGCCGAGGTCCAGGGCGTCGTGCGGAGTGTCCGGCGGGATCAGGAACCCGTCGCCTGCGTGCAGGAGGAGGGTCTCGCGGTCCTGGATCCGCATTTCCACCGTGCCCTCCACGATGTAGCCGACCTCCTCGCCGGGATGGACGTGCCACCCGGACTCCACTCCCTCGGGGATCTCCGTGAGCACCTGCACGATCTCCCGCCCCGGGATCGAGGCGGGGGCGCGCTGCACCTCCGTGCGCTTCAGCCTCCCCGCCAGTTCGTCGGCCGGGAGGGCGTCCTCCGGCATCAGCCGACCGCGCGCAGCGCAGCGAGGATGACGTCCGCCACCCGCCGCGGCTGAGACACCATCACCAGGTGCGAGCCCTCCACCTGGGTGATGTCGGCCCCGGCGTGCTGCGCCATCTGCAGCACGACGTCCGCCCCCGCGGCCTTGTCGCCGGTGGCGACGACCGCCCACGACGGGAGGCTCTTCCAGGCCGGCACGCCGTTCCGCTCGTCGAAGCCCGACGCCGCGACCGGACGCTGCGAGGCGCCGAGGACAGCGGCCTGTGCGGCAGGGAGGTCTCCGGCGAACACCTGGGGGAAGTCCGCTGCGGCGACATACAGCTCCACCGCGGTCTCGTCGCCCGTCCCGACCGGGAAGTTCCGCGGCACGAGGGCCGACGCGAGCGCGCTGTCGCGCGAGGTTCCTTCGATCTCCCCCAGTGTCTGCCCCTCGTCGGGCGCGAAAGCCGCCACGTAGACGAGCCCTTTCACGTTCGCGAGACCGGTGGCGGCGTTCGTGATCACGGCGCCGCCGTAGGAGTGCCCCACCGCGAGCACCGGTCCGTCGATCTGCTCGATCACGCTCCGGATGTACGCCGAATCCGATCCGACGCCCCGCAGCGGATTCGACGGCGCGAGCACCGTCACACCCTCCGCCTGCAGCACCTCGGTGAGTGCCGCCCAACTGCCCGCATCCGCGAACGCCCCGTGCACCAGCACCACAGTGGTGCCGGCGTTCTCGTCATCTGTCATCGTGTCAACCTCGTCACACGCGCGACCCAGCGTGATTGCTCGCCGACGGGTCGCCGCTGAACGCCCGCCGGTGCCGGAAATCCGGACGATGGCAGCAGTGTACGACCGGGCCGGCCCGCTGGGGCGGTCGCGTGAGCAGCGGGAAGCTACACTCCACCTCGTGACCGACGCATCCCTTGCCCCCGCCCGCACCTCCTTCGACCTGACCGGCTCCCGCGCCCTCGTGACGGCTTCGAGCCGCGGCCTCGGCCGGGAGATCGCCCTCGAGCTCGCCGGCCAGGGCGCCGACGTGGTGCTCGGGGTGCGCGACCCGGACGGCTCGGCCGACCTGGTGGCGGAGCTGCAGGCGTTCGGAGTGACGGCGCGCGCCATCCGGATGGACGTGCTCGACCTCGACGGCGGCCGGGCCGCCATCGACGCGGTCACCGCCGAGCTCGGCCCGATCGACATCCTCGTGAACAACGCGGGCGGCGGGATCAACGCGCCCGCGATCGACGTCACCGAGGAGGACTTCGAGCGGGTCTGGCAGCTCAACACCCGGTCGACGTTCTTCCTCTCGCAGCACGTCGCGAAGAGCATGCGGGACAACGGCGGCGGCGCGATCGTGAACGTGGCATCGCAGGCTGGGCTCGTGGCCCTCCCGCTGGAGTCGTCCTACTGCACGGCGAAGGCCGCGGTCGTGCACCTCACCCGCTGCTTGGCGGTGGAGTGGGGCCGGTACGGCATCCGGGTCAACGCGGTGGCGCCGACATTCATCGAGACCGACGGGACCGCGGACGCGCTGTCCGACGAAGCGTTCCGCGCCGACACGATCGAGCGCATCGCGGCGCTGCACCGCATCGGAGTGCCGCGGGAGGTGTCGGGGGCGGTGGCGTTCCTGGCCTCGCCGGCGGCGTCGCTCGTCACCGGGCAGACGCTGGCGATCGACGGCGGGTGGACGGCGCGGTAATTCCGGAGTGCCGGCACGACAGGCAGCCGGAAACGCCGGAACTCCGGAGATCGACACCCGGATCGGGCGGATCTCCGGAGTTCCGGAGGGGGGCGGGATCGCTTACGCGACGCGCGTCTTCAGGTTCTCGCTGATCGCGTCGAGGAACTCCTCGGTGGTCAGGAACTTCTGCTCCGGGCCGACCAGGAGGGCGAGGTCCTTGGTCATCTTGCCCTCCTCGACCGTCTTCACCACGACGTCCTCAAGGGTGTGGGTGAAGTCGATGAGGTCCTGGTTGCCGTCGAGCTTGCCGCGGTGCGCGAGGCCGCGCGTCCAGGCGAAGATCGAGGCGATCGGGTTGGTGGAGGTCGGCTTGCCCTGCTGGTACTGGCGGTAGTGGCGGGTGACGGTGCCGTGCGCGGCCTCCGCCTCGACGACCGAGCCGTCCGGGGTGGTGAGCACGGAGGTCATCAGGCCGAGCGAGCCGAAGCCCTGCGCGACGGTGTCGGACTGCACGTCGCCGTCGTAGTTCTTGCAGGCCCAGACGTAGCCGCCCTCCCACTTGAGGCTGGAGGCGACCATGTCGTCGATCAGGCGGTGCTCGTAGGTGAGGCCGGCCGCGTCGAACTTCTCCTTGTACTCGGTGTCGAAGACCTCCTGGAACAGGTCCTTGAACCGGCCGTCGTAGGCCTTGAGGATCGTGTTCTTGGTCGACAGGTACACCGGGTACTGACGGTCGAGGCCGTAGTTGAACGACGCGCGGGCGAAGTCGCGGATGGACGCGTCCTGGTTGTACATGCCCATCGCGACGCCGGCGCCCGGAGCCTGATAGATCTCGAACGACTGGGCCTCGCCGCCGTCGGCGGGCTGGAAGCTCATCGTCAGCGTGCCGGGACCGTCGAAGGTGAAGTCGGTGGCGCGGTACTGGTCGCCGAAGGCGTGACGGCCGATGACGATCGGCTTGTTCCAGCCGGGCACGAGCCGCGGGATGTTCGAGATGATGATCGGCTCGCGGAACACGACGCCGCCGAGGATGTTTCGGATGGTGCCGTTCGGGCTCTTCCACATCTTCTTGAGGCCGAACTCCTCGACGCGGGCCTCGTCCGGGGTGATGGTCGCGCACTTGACGCCGACGCCGTGCTTCTGGATGGCGTGCGCCGCGTCGATCGTGATCTGGTCGTCGGTCTCGTCGCGCTTCTGGATGCCGAGGTCGTAGTACTCGAGGTTCACGTCGAGGTACGGGTGGATGAGGGAGTCCTTGATCGCCTTCCAGATGATCCGCGTCATCTCGTCGCCGTCGAGCTCGACGACCGTTCCATCAACCTTGATCTTGTCCACTGGTTCTCCTGAGGTCTGTGCCGTTTTTCAGCCGGAGACAGCTTACCCGAGATCAGCAACTATCTTGACATCGAGACAGTTTTGCCAGCCTCCGGTCAGCCGCACCCCGCTGACTATGCGAGGGTCGCGTCGCACGTTACCCTTTCGTTATGGCTGAGTTGAGACTGGAAGAGTTGAGCGCGAAGACCGTCGTGGCGGCGAATGCGCTCTCACTGAAGCCCGGCCAGGAGCAGTTCATCGCTCCCGTGTCGTACTCGGCCGCGGCCGCCGTCGCCGACCCCTCCACCTCGTGGCAGCGCGTCGTGCTCGACGGCGAGGACGTCGTGGGCTTCATCATGGGCGACTTCAACCCCTACGCCGAGCACGAGGAGTTCAAGGCGATCCTCTGGCGCATCAACGTCGACGCCGACGACCAGGGCCGCGGCATCGGCACCTTCGCGGTCAGAGCCCTCGCCGAGGAGGCCCGCAGCCGCGGCGTCGGCCGGCTCCACGTGATCTGGGAGTCGGGAGAGCTCGGGCCGGAGCAGTTCTTCCTCCGCACGGGCTTCAAGCCCATCGGCGAGACCCAGTACGGCGAGACCATCGGTGCCCTCGAGCTCTGACCCGGCGCCCGACCCCGGCGACGACGCCGCCGGCGACGACTTCGCCTCGCGCGTGCTCGCGGTCGTGGACAGCATCCCGCCCGGGCAGGTTATGACCTACGGGGATGTCGCGGCGGCGCTCGGCTCGCGCGCCGCGCGCATGGTCGGCCAGGTGATGGCGTACTACGGCGGGGGCGTGCCGTGGTGGCGGGTGGTGCGGGCGAGCGGCCACCCACCGGCGAACCACGAGCACATCGCTCTGGAGCACTACCGCACGGAGGGCACGCCGCTGCTGGGCGGCGGGAGGTCGCCGTATCGGGTGGATCTGAAGGCCGCACGACACGACGCGCGCTGAGATCATCCTCCCGATCGATGCGGGCGCTCAGCTTCATGGTGTTGACTGGACGGGTCTGTCCATGTGAATCCGTCCAGGAGCGTCCGTGCCCCGTACCCGTCGACTCGGCCTCGCCGTCGCCGCCGTCCCCCTCGTCGCCGCCCTCTCCGGGTGCTCGGTCGTGGCTGCGTTCACCCCGCACGTCGAGCCCGCGATCTACGACACGGCCAAGCAGTTCTACGCGGCGAACACCAAGCACCTCGGCTCGCCGACCTTCCTTCCCGACGACGCCACGGTCATCCGGGTCGACTATGACGCGCAGACGCGCGAGGCGATCATGACGTACACCTCGCCGACGGCGCTCAAGAAGGACGTCTGCAAGCAGTCGCAGAGTCCCGCGCCCAAGCCGACGATCCAGGATTCCTGGTGGCCCACCTCCGCGGCCCCGGCCACCTCCGCGTCGTGCCCGGGAGGCTGGAGCGCCTTCGCGGTCGCGACGCAGGTCTACGCCGTCCGGCCCGCGCCCGCCAAGTGACCGATCGAGCGCGCTGAGCACGCGCGCTCAGCTCCTGCTGTCCTCCGTCACCTGAGCCGGGACCACGAGCTCTACGATCGTGCCGAGGCCCGCGACCGACCGCACGTCGACGTGACCGCCGACCGTCTCCACCCGGTCGCGCAGGCCCTCCAGGCCGCCGCCCGGCTCGATCCGCGCGCCGCCGCGGCCGTCGTCCTTCACGACCACGTTCACGTCGTCGCCGGCCCGGGACACCAGCACGGCGCAGTTGCGGGCGCCCGCGTGCTTGGCGGCGTTCGCGAGGCACTCCGAGACGCAGTAGTAGATGGTCTCCTCGACCACGTCGGGCAAGCGTTCCGCCAGGTCCACGCGCACTTCGACGGGGGTGGTGTTCCGCTGGGCGAGCTCCTCGATCGCCGAGCGGAGGTCGCCGTCGGTCAGGACCGTCGGGTGGATGCCGCGGGCGAGCTCGCGCAGCTCCCTGAGCGCGTCCGCGAGCTGCGCCGACGCCTTCTCCAGGTCGCCGACGAGCTCCGGCTGCCCGGCCGCGGCGGCCTTGGTCGCGGCGATGCGGAGGCCGATCGCCAGTGAGACCAGCTGCTGCTGCGACCCGTCGTGCAGGTCGCGCTCCAGCCGGCGACGGGCGAGGTAGCCCTCCTCAACGATGCGCAGGCGCGACTCCCGCAGCTCCTGGATGGTCCGCTCCAGCCGGGCGCGCAGCCGGTCGTTGTCGACCGAGAGCAGCAGCGCGGACGAGACGGCGTCCAGCAGCCGGTCGTCCTGGCCGAGCGCCACGTCGTGCTCGATCAACGCGATCGGGCCCTGGTCGGAGTCGATCGCGATCGTCGACCGGCCGGGGCGCTCCAGGCGGTCCTCGTCGGGCACCGGGTCACCGCCGGAGGTGCGGTAGGCCCGCCGGTGCTCGTCCCACCAGAAGACCCGGAGCGAGCTGTCGTGGAGCGTACGGGCGAGGCTGGACTCCCAGAGCGCTCTGTCCACCTTGTCGCGCGCGACGATGACCAGGTCGGCCACCCGCGACCGCAGCCCCCTCGCATAGAACACACCGCCCACGAACGCCGGCGGGATGAGCGCGATCGCGATGGGCGGGACGAACTGCAGCCAGCCGCTGTTCCAGCCGGTCGCGAAGCTGATCGAGTCCTGCAGCGTGCCGTAGCACCAGAGCAGCAGGGCGAGCGGCATCACGAACGACACCCGCCGGGCCGGGAGGGTGCTCGTCACCCAGCGCACCGCCAGCCGGCCGGCCACGGTGAGGAGCAGGACGACGCCGACGACGCGCCACGCGACCCCGAGCCAGAAGTCCGCGTCCGGGCTGGGCAGGATGGCGTACGCGTTGGTCACGCAGCCGCAGTCGGCCGCCGGAGGCGACGAGAACAGCAGGATGCCGAGGAAGCGCACCAGGAAGGCGCCACTCAGGGTGTACGCCACGACGCGGTCGAACCGGGAGACGAGGCGGCCGGTGGGATACGTGAGCACCAGGATGCCGACCAGCACCGCCCACAGGTCGGTCACGCCGTCCACCAGGGGCCACAGCCAGCCGCGATCGCGGACGAGCGGATACCAGGCGCCTGCGGCCCAGAAGAACGCAGCGCCCACCATCAGCCAGCCGGGCACTGCGCTCCGGATCGCCCGCCAGGCGATGACCGCGCAGACGACATAGTCCACCGAAACCGCCACGAAGACGATGGCCCAGCCCAGGCCCTGCGGGCGCGGGCCGTAGTCGCCGGTGATCGCGCTGAAGACCTGCGCCAGCACGTTGAGGGCGACCGTGACCGTGACGGCGGCGGCCCGCAGCCAGAGGCGCCCGGCCGACATGGCCTCAGGCGTCCCGGCCGAGGAAGCGCAGCACCGCGAGCACGCGCCGATGGCCTTCGGTGGTCTCCTCGATGTCCAGCTTGTTCATGATGTGGCCGATGTGCGACTCGACCGTGCGGAGGCTGAGGTGCAGCGCCGCGGCGATGCCCGCGTTGGAGAGCCCCTCCGCCATCAGCCGGAGCACGTCGACCTCCCGCGACGACAGCGTCTCGACCGCCGCCTGCGTGGATCGCGCGGAGACGAGCGCCTGCACGACCTCCGGGTCCACGACGGACCCGCCTGCCGCGACCGTGCGCACGGCGGTGACGAGTGTGTCGGCGTCGGCGACCCGGTCCTTCAGGAGGTAGCCGGTGCCGCTGCCCGCGCTCATGGCCCGGATCGCGTACGCGGCGGTCGTGTACATCGAGAGCAGCAGGACGCCGACATCCGACCCCGAGGCGCGCAGCGTCTCGAGAGCGCGGAGGCCCTCGTCGGTGTGCGTCGGCGGCATCTTGATGTCGAGCACGACGGCGTCGATCCGGTCGTCGGCGTCCGCGTCCTGGGCGTCGCGCGCGTCCAGCATCCCGAGGAGCTGCTCGGCGGTGTCCACCGAGGCCACGACCTCCACACCCCCCGCGCGCAGGATCTGCCCGATCCCCTCGCGGAGCAGCACGGCGTCGTCGGCGACTGCCACCCGGAGCGGACGGGCACCCGAGTTGTCTACCCCGACCACGCGCTTACCTTAGCAGGCTGCGAATCGCCTCACCGCTCAGTTCCGCTTTGGTGATGAAGCCGTCGGCCCCGCTGTCCGACACGCGCGTGCCGTAGTCGCGCAGCGAGCGGCTCGACGTGAGCACGACGGCGGCCCCGGTCGCGTGCATCGCGGTCACCAGATCGAACCCGTTGGCGTCGGGGAGGCCGACGTCCAGCAGCACCAGGTCGGGTGCGAGGGTACGGCTGAGCTCGACGCCGCCGGCGCCGGTCTCGGCGTCCCCGACGACGGAGAAGCGCTCCAGGGTGAGGAGCTCGGCAGCCTGAGCCCGGAACCGTGCGTGGTCGTCGACGATCACAACACGGAGGCACATGCCTCGATTCTCTCCGGGCGCCGCCGCGGACCGCATCCGTGCCAGCACGCATCGGCGAACGGGTGGCCCCCCGGATGCGGGCCTCCGGCGGTCAGGAGCAGGATATGAGACAAGCTCAGCGAGGCCGGGAGCCCGACCCGGCGAAGCCGAAGACCCGAGGAGAACGCGATGTCCGCCGCAACCCGAACCGCCGACCCGAACGGCGCCGCCCGAACGGCAGCCGAGGCGCTCGCGGCGGACTTCGGCATTCTCCCTCTCGTCGTCCTCGACCTCGACCGCGCGCGGCGCCAGTACACGGCGCTACGGGAGGCCTTCCCCTGGGTCGACGTGCTCTACGACGTCAGCGCCCTCGCCCACCCCCGCCTGCTGGCGGCGGTCGCGGACGCGGACGGCGGCTTCGCCGTGACCCACGACGGGGCCCTCCCCGCCCTCCGTTCCGCCGGCGCGGGCGGTCGTCATATCCTCCACGCCACGCCTGTCGCCCATCCGCACGAGATGCGCGCGGCGTACGACGCCGGCGTGCGGCACTTCGTCGTCGACGGCACGCGTGCGGTGGAGGCGTTCGCCGGGGCGCCGGACGACCTGCGCGTCGTCCTCCGGCTGCGGCCCGAGGCCTCCGCCCGGCCCGCCCACCGCGCCGCAGATGGGATGACCGCGGACGGGACGCTGAACGCGGCCAGGGCAGCGCGCGGCCTCGGCATCCGGATCGCCGGTCTCTCGCTCACCCTTCCGCACAACGCCGGCCCCGCCGAGTACGTGGCCGAGATCGTCCGCGCGATCGGCGTCGCCGCCGACATCGAGGCGGCGACCGGCTTCCGGCTCCGCATCCTCGACCTGGGCGACGGCTTCCCCGGCCGCAGCGGCGACCGTCCCGCCGAGCGGGCCGAGCTGGCCCGTGCGATCCGCGGGATCGTCGCGCCCGCGACCTCCGGCGTGACGGTGACCGCCACCGCCGGCCGCGCGGTCACCGCGGGCTGCGTGGCCATCGTCGAGGGTGACAGCCGGCGCGAGGCCGATCCGGCGGCCGCAGGTGAGCTGATCGACGCCGGCGCGGAGGTCGTGGTGCTCGACACCCTTGGCTCGCCGCTGCGCCGCATCCCACTCTTGCGCGGGCCGCTCTCGCGCGTGCCACTCGTGCGCGGCCCGTCACCCCGCGGCGACGGCGGCTCCGAGCACCGGACCTTCCGGAGGGCGCCGCGCAGCTGATCCCACAGACCTGGCCGGCGACGGGCCGTCAACCCAACCCGTATCCAACCCCTTGGCCCGCACCGACCACGGCGACAAGCCCCGGACATCCGAGAGCGTCCGGGGCTTGTCTGCGCTGTCGTGTATCGTGTGGGATGTGACATTGAAACACGCTCTCATGACGATCGCCGCGCTGAGCATCTCGGCGGTGGGCGCCACCGCTGTGTCGGTGCCCGCGACGGCCTCCGCTCCCCTCTACACGATCACCGGCGTGGCCTTCCACGACGCCGACCGCGACGGCGCCTTCTCACTCGGCGACCTCCCCCTCGCCAAGGCCACCGTGGAGCTCTACGGCAGCGCGGAGGACGCGGCGGCGCGCACCGGCGGACTGCGCACGGTTACGACGAACGCCCTCGGCGTCTACACGGCCGCCAAGCTCCCCGCCGGCACCTACTATGCCGCGGCGAGCGCTGCCGGCTACCGCTCCAGCGCCGTTTCCGAGACGACCGTCCAGGGCCTCGCACTGGTCGGCGTCGCCGACGTCGCGGCGACCAAGCAGACGGACATCACGGCGACGGTGTTCGACGACAGCAACGGCAACGGGCTGCGCGACACCGGCGAGCGCAACCTCGACGGCAAAACCCTGATCTTCATCGACGTGCTCGCGACCAAGAAGGCCATCGAGGACGGCTCGCTCGCCTCGATCGACGTCGGGTCCGCGATCGCCGGCGCCCTGGGCGGTTCGCTCGACCTCGGCGACGCCATCCGGTTCCGCACCACGTCGAACGGCCAGCCACTCGACTTCTCCGACGTCCCGGAGGGCGCCTACGTCGTGATGCGCTCGCCGTTCAACCTGACGATCGGCGACCTCCTCGCGAACACCTCCCGCGTCACGGCGCTCATCGACCTGATCGGGTCGGGCAGTGCGGACGCCCTTCTCGCGATGGATCCGTCGCTCCTGTCGACCGGCGACATCAGCAGCACGCCGCGCAACGAGTACCTCCAGAAGCTCGCCTCCGGGCTCTCCCGGGCGGTCGCGGTGGTCGACGAGGTCGACACGGAGAAGCTGCTCGGGGCCGACGCGTCCGGGCAGCTCGGCGCCGTCACCGGCACGGTCTCCATGGCGGCCGGTCTGATCTCCGGCATACCGGCCACCCACTTCGCCGTGGTCGACCACTGGGGCACGAGCTACCAGCTCACGGACCTGAAGGTGAAGAAGACCACGGACTTCCTCTTCGGCGTCCGCCAGCCGGTCAGTATCACCGGCACCGTGTTCAACGACGCCAATGCGAACGGCAAGAAGGACGGCCTGGAGACCTCCGACTCGGTCACCCTGACCGCCTACCGCGCCGACGGCTCCGTCCTCGGCTCCATGAGCACACCGTCATTGCTCGGTTCGTACAAGCTGGGCGGCCTCCCCTACGACACCGACATCTACCTGGCGCTGAGCGGCACGGCCAAGACACCGTCGGTCCGCTACTCGGGCGTTGTGCCCGCAGCCCTCGCCGACGTGACGCTGGTCGGGTCCTACCGCCTCGCGGGTGACGAGACACTCAACTCCGTCTCGCAGAACATCGGTCTCGCGACGCTGACCCCTCCGGCCACGAGCGTCGGCGCCGTCTCGGCGTCGGGCACGGCGACGCTCACGCTGACGAACAAGACGTCGGCGGTCGTGAGCATCGCGTACAGCGTCAACGGTGGCGCGAGCGCGGAGTCGACCGTCCCCGCCAAGCCCCTGATCGGGTCGGCCGGGACGCGCGCCATCACTCTCACCGGGCTGACTCCCGGTGAGAACATCGTGACGATCGACTGGTCGACCGGCGTCTACGACGGCGGCGCCCTGACCGTCACGGTCGTGCGCTGACGCTGCTCGTCCTCTGCGGACAGCACGAAGGCCCCGGAAGGATCGATCCTTCCGGGGCCTCCGTCGTCCCGCGGGGGCTCAGACCAGCGAGTCCCGCCACGCCGCGTGCAGTTGGGCGAACCGCCCCGTGCCCGCGATGAGCTCGTCGGGCGAGCCGTCCTCCACCACCCGGCCGTGCTCCATGACGAGCACCCGGTCCGCAATCGCCACCGTCGACAGACGGTGGGCGATGATCACGGCGGTGCGGTCGGCGAGCAGGGTCTGCAGCGCCTCCTGCACCAGGCGCTCGCTCGGGATGTCGAGCGAGCTGGTCGCCTCGTCCAGGATGAGCACCGCCGGGTTCGCCAGGAACGCCCGCGCGAACGAGATCAGCTGCCGCTGGCCTGCGGAGACCCGGCCGCCGCGCTTGTTCACGTCGGTGTCGTAGCCGTTCGGCAGGCCCGCGATGAACTCGTGGGCGCCGACCGCGATCGCGGCCTCCTCGACCTCCTCGCGCGTCGCGTCCGGCTTGCCGAGCGCGATGTTCTCGGCGACCGAGCCGCTGAACAGGTACGCCTCCTGGGTGACCATGACGATCGCGCGCCGCAGATCCTTCGGGTGGATGTCCCGCAGGTCAACGCCGTCGAGCGTGACGGCGCCCTCACTCGGGTCGTAGAACCGCGAGATCAGCTTGGCCAGCGTCGACTTGCCCGCTCCCGTCGAGCCCACCAGCGCGACCGTCTGCCCTGCCGGGATGTCCAGGCTGAACTCCGGCAGGATGACGCGGTCGCGCTTGTAGGCGAAGGTGACGTCGTCGAAGCGCACGTGGCCCTCCGCCGTCCACAGGTCGGTCGGCTGCACCGGATCCGGCACGCTCGGCTCCTCCTCCAGGACGCCAGAGATCTTCTCGAGCGCCGCGGCGGCCGACTGGTAGGAGTTGTAGAACATCGCCATCTCCTCCATCGGGTCGAAGAACCGGCGGGTGTAGAGCAGCGTCGCGAGCAGCACGCCGATCGCGAGCTGACCGTCGGCGACCCGGAAGCCGCCGACGAGCAGCACGGCGCCGACCGTCACGTTGCCGATCATCACCAAGCCGGGGTCGAAGATCCCGAACAGCTGGATGACGCGCGCGTTCACGTCGCGGTAGTCCTCGACGAGGCCGCCGAACTCCTTCTCGTTGCGCTTCTCCTTGCGGAACGCCTTGACCGCGCGGATGCCGGTCATGCTCTCCACGAAGTGCACGATCAGCTTGGCCGACGCCACCCGCGAGATGCGGAACAGCACCTGCGAGCGCTTCTGGAACCAGCGGGTCAGCAGGTACAGCGGAAGCAGCGAGCACAGCAGCACCACGCCGCTCACCCAGTCGAGCCAGAACAGCGCGATCGCGATGAACAGCATGTACAGGAAGCCCTGCACGAGCTGGTTGATGCCCGAGTCCAGCAGCTCGCGGATGGAGTCCAGGTCGCTCGTCTGCCGCGAGATGATGCGGCCGGACGTGTACGACTCGTGGAACTCCAGCGAGAGCTTCTGGGTGTGCAGGAACACCCGCTTGCGCAGGTCGATCAGGATCGCCTGGCTGATCCGCGCGCTCAGGACCGTGTACCAGGCGATCAGCACGGCGCCGATGACGCCGGTGAACAGGTACGCGATGCCCGCGGCGGCGACCGGGAGCCAGTTCTGGTTCTGCAGTGCCGTGATGCCGTTGTCGATGCCGAACGCGATGATCGCAGGTCCCGCGACCTGGCCCGCCGTGCTTACCACGACGACGATCGCGGTCAGCACCAGCCGCGTGCGCAGCGGGTGCAGCAGCGAGCCGAGCAGTCGGAGCGAGCGCCGGCGGATCTGCCGGCTCTCCTCCTTGCTGAGGTCGTTGCGCTCTTCGCCTTCGACGCCCAGGACGGTCGCGGTGCTCACAGGTTCACCTCCTGAAGGATCTCCTCGTCGCGGTCCTCTTCGAGGGAGGACAGGACGAATCGGTAGTGCTCGTTGGTCGCGAGCAGGTCGTGGTGGGTGCCGACGGCCGTGACCCGGCCGTCCTCCAGCAGCGCCACCCGGTCGGCCAGCGTCACCGTCGACGGACGGTGCGCGACGACCAGGGCGGTCGTGGCGGCGAGGACCCGGCGGAGGGCGGCCTCCACCAGCGCCTCGGTGTCGACGTCCAGCGCGGACAGCGGGTCGTCCAGCACCAGGATGCTGGGCGCCGCGGCCACGGCGCGCGCGAGCGCGAGCCGCTGACGCTGGCCGCCGGAGAGGCTGAGCCCCTCCTCGCCGACCTTCGTCTCGACGCCCTCCGGCAGCTCGTACACGAAGCCGGCCTGCGCGATCTCGAGCGCCTCGGTCAGGATCCGCTCCGCCTCCGCGGAGGTCGGGTCGAGCCCGTCGCGGCCGAGCAGCACGTTGTCGCGCACGGAGGCCGAGAACAGCGTCGCGTCCTCGAACGCCATGGCGATCGCCTGCCGCAGGTCGTAGCGGGTGAGGTCGCGCACGTCCACACCGTCCACCTTCACCGCGCCGCCGGTCACGTCGTACAGGCGGGTGGTGAGCGCGGTCAGCGTCGACTTGCCGCTTCCGGTGAGTCCGACCAGCGCCATCGTCTCCCCCGGCCGGACCGTGAGGTCGATGCCGTTGAGGAGGTCGGGGAAGCGCTCGGGCGAGTCCTGGTAGCGGAAGTGCACGTCGTCGAAGACGAGCTCGCCGCGGGGCTCCGCGATGCGCTTCGGCTCCGCGGGGTCGGTGATCGTGTTGACCTCATCCATGACCTCGAAGAAGCGGTCGGCCGCGGTGCGCGTGTCGAACGTCATCGAGAGCAGGAAGCCGATCGACTCGATCGGGAAGCGCAGCACGGTCGCGGTCGCGAAGAACGCGACCAGCTCGCCGACCGTCAGCTCGCCCTGCGCGGCCAGCCAGACACCGACCACGAGGCAGATGCCGAACGCCACGTCGGGGATGAGCAGCAGCCACAGCCAGATGCCGGCGATGGCCTTCGCCTTTTCGATCTCCGTGCCGCGCAGCGCCTCCGCCTGCGACTCGAACTTCTTCAGCGCGTGCTTGCCGCGGCCGAACGCCTTGAGGACGCGGATGCCGTGCACCGACTCCTCGACGGCGGTCGCGAGGTCGCCCGCCTGGTCCTGGCTGCGGCGCGCGACGATCGAGTACTTCTTCTCGAAGACGAAGCCGTAGATCCACAGCGGCACGGACAGCACCAGGAAGATGGTGCCGAGGATCCAGTTCCAGCTGATCAGGATGCCGAAGCCGACGATGATGGTGACCACGTTGACGACGAGCAGCACGATGCCGAACGACAGCCAGCGCCGGATCAGGCTCAGGTCGCTGACGGCGCGCGACAGCAGCTGGCCGCTCGGCCAGCGGTCGTGGAACGCGACGGGCAGGTCCTGCAGCTTCGCGTACAGGGCGTTGCGCATCCGCGCCTCGACGTGGGTGCCCGGGGTGAGCACGAACCAGCGCCGGAGCGAGATGAACACCGCCTCCGCGGCCCCGAGCCCGACGACGAGCAGCGCGGCCGGCCAGACGGCCGCGGGGTCTCCCGTGGAGAGCGGGCCGTCGACGAGCCAGCGCAGCACCTGCGGGATGCTGAGCGCCACGAGGCTTGCCAGGAGCGCGGCGACCATGCCGAGCAGGATGCGGGGTGCCGCCGAGGTGGCGAACGGCAGGATGCGGAGCAGGGTGCGCACGGTCCCCGAGCGCTTCTTCTCTTCTCTTTGAGGTGGGTGCTGATGGCTTTCAGCGATAGACATGAGTTCCGTTTTCTCTTGAGTGCGTTTCTTGACTTCTGTTGGTTCGCCGGGTCGGCTCCGACCCGACGGGCGTGCTGAGAGGTCGCCAAAGGGATGCGTCCACGCGAACGTGACGTGCCAGGGCCACGGATGCCCTGTGCGGGTGCCGGCGACGATCAGCCGGAAGCGCGTACCTGCCTGGGACCTACCAGGCGGGGGCCGGCTCCGGGGACGCGTACGCGGCGGCGACGAGCCCGAACACGGTCACGGTTCGTGTGTTCTCAGTCGTTGTCATGGCGTCCTCCCAGTAGCCCGATGCGTCTTCCGAATGCTGCGACAAGGCAGCCCTACAGGCTATTCCCAGAACAGGGGTGAACGCAAGAGAATTTTCAGAAGGATTCGTGACGAATGTCGACGAATGCCCGAGCTCAGCGGATGCGGATCGAGAGGCAGGTGACGCAGCCCTCGAGCTTCTCGAATTCCGAGATGTCGACCTGCACGACCGTGTAGCCGAGGTCCTCGACCAGCGCGACGGAGCCCGGCGCCGACGACGACATCAGCACGGTCTGGGGGTCGAGGACGACCACCGCGGTGCCGTGCGCCTCCGGGACCGGCAGGAAGCGCTCGAAGATCCGCGGGTCGTCCACGATCGGCTCGTAGCCGATCACGGTGCCATCCGGCAGTGCGGTCACGGCGGTCTTGAGGTGCAGCGCCTTGGTGACCGGGACGGCGACCACGGTGTAGCCGAGCGGCGCGACGAGGGCGCGGAGCTGGCGGATGCCCTCCGCGTTCGTGCGGCCGCCGCGGCCGACGTAGACGGTGTCGCCGACCTTGAGGACGTCGCCGCCGTCGAGCGTGCCCGGCTCCTCGATGCGCTCCAGGCGGAGGCCCTGGGCACGCAGCGCCGCCTCGGTGCCCGCGATCTCGGGGCGACGCGAGTCGGCGCCGGGGCGGGTGATCACGGCCGTGTCGCCGAAGAGCACGGCGGTGTCCTCCACGAACACGGAGTCGGCGAGCTGGTCGGCGCTGGCGACCTCCACGGTCTGCCAGCCGGCGGCGGAGAGGGCGGCGACGTAGTCGTCCCACTGCTTATCCGCGAGCTCGCGGTCGACGGCCTCCCGCTCGATGTGGGTGACCAGGCCCTCGGCGAGGTTGCCGGCGGGGATGCGCACCAGCGCGATCTTGCGGGCGGTCTCCCCGCCTTGCGCCTCGATGGCGCCGAAGACGGCGTAACCGGCCGTGGGGAAGGCGATCGCGATCGCGAGCCAGAACGGGAGGTTGACGGAGATGAACGACTGCGCGATCTGGCCCCACGCCGCGCCGTTGATCGGAGCGTTCAGGGTGGAGAACAGGACGAGCATCCCGACCACCGTGCTCACGAGCGCGACCAGGATGCCGGCGACGACCGCGATCCAGCGCCGGTCCATGCCCCCGAGGAGCGCCGCCACCGCCGCGAGGACGAACGCGGCGAGCGTCGGCCAGACCACGTAGGTCGTGATGCTCCCCAGCGCAGCGGAGTTGAGCTGGTTCGCGACCAGCAGCACGATGGTGCCCGCGACGAGGCCGATGGCGGCCACGGCGACGGCGGACACGAGGGAGGCGATGAGCCGGCGGGCCCAGGAGGAGGTCATGAGACCCAACCCTATCCGACGGTTTCTATGCGAAAGCTGCCATGCCCTCGTGCCCGCTGTCACCGTGACCGCGAGGCGCCCGCTCAGGCGTGCGCAGGCTCCCGCAGGCGCGCCAGCGCGATCTCGTCAGCGGCGGCGAGCGTGGTGATCCCGCGCTCGGCGGCCACGTCGAACACGCGTGCCACAATGTCGCCGATGGCTTCGACGCGCTCGCGCGTGGCCTCCGCCGACGGGTGCTCCTCGTTCATCATGGCGAGGAAGATGACGCCGCCGGCATTGACCACGAAGTCCGGCGCCCACAGGATGCCGCGGGCGACGAGCCGCTCGGCGCCGGAGCGCGCCGCGAGCTGGTTGTTGGCCGGGCCGACGACCGCTTTCACGCGCAACTCGTCGATCACCGTGTCGGTCAGGACCCCGCCGACACCCGCCGGCACGAACAGGTCGCCCTCCACGCGGTGCGCCTCGTCGGGCTCCACCCAGGTGGCGCCGAGGGCGTCGGCGAGGGCGCGCTTGGCCGGGTTGACGTCGGTGACCGTGAGCACCGCACCCTCGCTCGCGAGGCGCATGGCGATGAGCGAGCCGACGTGGCCGAGACCGAGCACGGTGACCCGGCGGCCCGCGACATCGCGGCTGCCGGTGGCGCGCTCCAGGGTCGCGAGCAGGCCCGCGTATACGCCGGCCGCGGTCGCGTCGCTCGGCTCGCCGACGCCGCCCTCCGCGGGCGGGAGGCCGCACACGTGCGCGGTCCGGGTCGCGACGACGGACATGTCCTCGGCGCTCGTGCCCACGTCCTCGGCGGTCATGTAGCTGCCGCCCAGGCTCTCGACGGCGTCGCCGAGGTCGAGCATGACCTCGTAGCGTTCGGTCGCGGTGAGCTGGTGCCCGCGCGGCAGGTAGACCACTGCCTTGCCGCCACCGCGGTTGAGGCCGGCGGCGGCGTTCTTGAAGGTCATACCCTCGGCCAGGCGCAGGGAGTCCGCGACGGCCTCCTGCCAGGAGTCGTAGCTCCACACCCGGCAGCCGCCGAGGGCGGGGCCGAGGACGGTGGAGTGCACCGCGATGCTGATGGTGAGGCCGCTCCGCCTCCCCTTCACCACATGCAGTGTTTCGTGCGGAAGGTCGGTGGGCAGGACGGACATCGGTGTCTCCTCGTGGGATCGCGGTGAATGCTGGGGGTCTTGTGGACCGTCCTCTATTCTCCGCGACCCCGCGAGGGGATGCAATCCGGCGGGGCGCTCAGTGGCGCGCGCTCAGTGGAAGAAGTGCCGCTCCCCGGTGAAGTACATCGTCACCCCGGCCGCCTTCGCCGCGGCGATGACGTCCTCGTCCCGGATCGAGCCGCCCGGCTGCACGATCGCGGAGACGCCGGCGGCGATCAGGATCTCGGGTCCGTCGGCGAACGGGAAGAACGCGTCGGACGCCGCAACCGAGCCCGCGGCGCGGTCGCCCGCGCGGCTGACGGCGAGGTTGCAGGAGTCCACCCGGTTGACCTGTCCCATGCCGACGCCGACCGAGGCGCCGCCCTTGGCGAGCAGGATCGCGTTGGACTTGACCGCGCGGCACGCCTTCCAGGCGAACTCGAGGTCGGCGCGCGTCGCCGCGTCGGCCTCCTCGCCGGAGACCAGGGTCCAGCCGCTGGAGTCGAACTCGTCAAAACGGTCGGCGTCCTGCACCAGCACGCCGCCGGAGAGCTGGCGGAACTCCGTGACCGAACGCGTGTAGCCCTCGGGCAGCCGGAGGATGCGG
Source organism: Leifsonia sp. Soil_N53 (assembly GCF_057655165.1). NCBI lineage: Bacteria > Bacillati > Actinomycetota > Actinomycetes > Micrococcales > Microbacteriaceae > Leifsonia > Leifsonia sp. Soil_N53. The sequence continues at coordinate 115,737 of NZ_JBDGMM010000062.1, read as the reverse complement.
AGGTTCTTCTTGGTCTGCAGCAGCTCCAGGGCCTCCGGCTCGAAGTCCGGGGCGATGAGCACCTCCGTGAAGATGCCCTTGACCGTCTCGGCCATCGCCAGCGTCACCGTGCGGTTCGCCGCGATCACGCCGCCGTACGCGGACACCGGGTCGCACTCGTGCGCCTTGCGGTGGGCGTCGGCGATGTCGTCGGAGACCGCGATGCCGCAGGGGTTGGCGTGCTTGATGATCGCGACGGCGGGCTCCGCGAAGTCGTACGCGCTGCGCAGCGCCGCGTCGGCGTCCACGTAGTTGTTGTACGACATCTCCTTGCCGCCGAGCTGGGTCGCCTGGGCGATGCCGCGGCCGGCCGGGTCGGCGTAGAGCGCCGCGGCCTGGTGCGAGTTCTCGCCGTAGCGGAGGGTCTGCTTCAACTCGGCGCGCACTTCGAAACGCTCGGCGAAGTCGTCCGTGGCCGGGGCCTCCCCCGCGAACCACGCCGCGACGGCGCCGTCATACGAGGCCGTGTGGGCGAACGCCTTGGCGGCGAGCGCGCGGCGCTGGTCGAAGCTCGTGCCGCCCGCGGCGACCGCGGCGGTGACCTCCGCGTAGTCGTCCGGCGAGACGACGATGGCGACGTTCGCGTGGTTCTTGGCCGACGCGCGCACCATGGCCGGGCCGCCGATGTCGATCTGCTCGACCACGTCGTTGCCGACCGCGCCGGAGGCGACGGTCTCCACGAACGGGTACAGGTTGACGACGACGAGCTCGAACGGCTCGATGCCGAGGTCCTTGAGCTGGTCCTCGTGGGAAGCGAGCCGCAGGTCGGCGAGGAGGCCCGAGTGGATGGCGGGGTGCAGCGTCTTCACCCGGCCGTCGAGCGACTCCGGGAAGCCGGTGACGGTCGCGACGTCGGTCACGGCGTGGCCCGCGTCGCGGATGGTCTGGGCGGTGGAGCCGGTCGACACGATCTCGACCCCGGCCTCCGCCAGCGTCGCGGCGAGTTCGAGCAGGCCCGTCTTGTCGCTGACCGAGATCAGGGCGCGACGGATCGGGACGACGTCCCGTTCACGGTAGAGGCTGGCGTCGTGGCGGGGTCCGCTCATACTCGGGAGAGCTCCTTGAGGTCGATGTGTCCGTTGGCGATGTCGAGGACGGCGTCGATCAGGAGGCGCCGCTCCACGGGTTTGATGCGTTCGTGCAGGCTGGCCTCGGTGTCGCCCGGCTCGATCGGGACGCGCTCCTGGCTGATCACGGGACCGGCGTCCACGCCGTTGTCGACCACGATCAGGCTGGCGCCGGTCTGGGTCGCGCCGGCGGCGAGCGCGTCGCGGACGCCGTGCGCGCCGGGGAACTCGGGCAGGTACGCCGGGTGGGTGTTGATCAGGTGCGGCGAGAGCGCCGCGACCACGCGCGGCGGGACCAGGCGCATGAAGCCGGAGAGGATGACGAGGTCGGGCTCCCAGAGCCGGATCTGCTCGAGCAGGGCGTCGCCCCACTCCTCACGGCTGCCGTAGGACGTGAACGGCACCGTGAACGACGGGATGCCGAACTCCTCGGCGTGGTCCAGCCCGTCCGCCTCACGGTCGGCGCCCACGGCGACGACCCGCGCGGGGAACTCGGCGTCCGTCGAGGCCTCCAGCAGCGCACGCAGATTGGAGCCACCACCGGAGATCAGCACGACGATCGAGAGCACGCGACAAGCCTACCCATCCGGCGGGGCGCGGTCGGACCACGGAACGGCCGACGCCCGCTCAGCGCCGGACGCGGCGCCCCGCCAGCAGCCCGATCACCGCGGCCACCGCCACCTCAGCAGCTGCCAGCGCGCCGACCAGCCACGGGTTCGGCCCGACGTCGTGCAGCCGGCCGGGGCCGAGCGCCCCGGAGGACCACCAGGCCAGCAGGCCGAGCTCGATCCCCGCGACGACCCCGATGCCGAGAGCGGTGAGCATGAGCGCGAGCGCTCCGTCGGGCTGCGCCCTCCTGGTGGCGCGCAGCAGCGCAGCCGCGAGGAACCCCGCCAGCAGGGGCACCACCACGCCCGCGAGCCCGAAGGCGTAGCCGTGCGCCGGGATGACGCCGAACAGCGGCACCCCGGGGAGCGGTCCGAGCGCCGTGCCGATCGGGCTGACCGTGGAGCCGGTGCCGATGGCGAACCCGGGCCCGACCAGCCACGACATCAGCCAGATCACGAGGTTCGGCAGGAAGGCGAGCTGGGCGATGGTCAAGGCGATGCCCCCGGCGACCCCCGTCTGCAGCTGTTCGTACAGGCCGATGATCGCGCCGTAGTTGCCGAAGATGAGCAGGGTGAGCAGGAGGGCGGACAGCCCGATGACGATGGCGGTCGCGGCGCTTCCGGCGCGCAGGGCGCCGAGGACCGCGGTGCGGACCGGAGCGGGGACCGCGGCCACCCGGGAGCGGACCGCTGTCGCGACGGGTGCGGCCCCTCCCCTGGCCTGCGCCGATGCCGGAGCGCCGTCGGCCGTCCGGTCGCCTCCACCGTCCTGGGACTGCTCCCGCACGCCGCGGAGCGCCGCGAAGACGAGGCCGATCCCGATGCCGAGCGCGTAGGCGAAGGTCGGGAGCACGAGGCCCTGCCACAAGGAGGGCTGCACGATCGGGCTGCCGGCCGTCAGGGTCACCACGACGGAGATCAGGAAGAACACCGCGAGTGCGGAGACCGCGCCGGTCGCGCGGAACGCCGTCTCCGCGGCCCTCGACCCGGTGCGCACGCCCAGACCCGCGGTGAGGGCGGCGAAGCCCAGCAGGGCGATCGTGACCTGGAACGGCGTCGCGGCGGCCGCGAGGCCGAGCGACCCGACGAGCTGCGGGTCGAGGGTCACCGTGAGGTTGACGCCGTGCCCGACCAGCCAGATGTCCGCCGTCGCCCGCCAGACGATCGCGAAATCGCCCGCGAGATGGTACTGGGCCGCCCACAGCACGGTGAGCGGCACGAGACAGATCGCCAGACCGATCGCCGCGACGATGGCCGCCTCGAGCGCGGCGAGCAGGGCGACGGTTGTGCGATTCATGACCGGATGGAGCCTACCGGGCGCGGAGGCGCGCGCCCCGCAGACACTTCGGCCCTCAGGAGACGGTCATCACCGGGGTGTCGTCGTCGGCATTCTCGGGCACCGTGACGACGGGGCGCTGGACGAGCTCGAGGATCGCGATCACGACCGCCGCGATCACCAGCGTCCAGATGATGAGCGACGGCGTGAGCGGTCGCACGAACAGGACCACCGCCGCCGCGATGACCGCGACCGCGGCCCGCAGCAGGACCCGCTGGGCGTAGAACCACTCCCCGACCCGGCCGGTCGTGATGCCGTGCTGCTCGGCGGACTCCCTGACCCAGGTGACGCCCGATCCGAAGAAGCCCCGCAGCTTGCGCGGGACGCCGAACGGCCCCGAGAACCACGCGACGAGCGCCACGACGATCGCGAGCACGAGCACCGCGACCCCGGTGTCCTTCATCGCCGTGGACACGGTCACGTAGAGCGTCGACGCGACTCCCGCGGGCACCAGCGCCGGGGAGGCCGAGGCGATGAACACGATCCTGCCTATCGCTATCGCGGACACGACGACGATCATCGCGATGGCGAGAGCCGACGCCGCGCCGATCAGCGCGAGCGCGCGTCGCCGCGCCACGATGACGCCCAGGGCGAGCAGTCCGATCGAGACCCAGGGCAGCCACGCCCCGGCGACGATCGCGAGGTTGTAGAACACCTGCAGCGTCGGGATCGACGAGTTCTGCGCGACGGTGATCGTCTTGTCGATCGTCGGGATGCGCGACGCGAACGAGATGCCCTGGTCGACGAGCAGCTGCTTGACCCTGTCGATGATCGGCCCGAGCTGGATGCCGACCGACCCGTCCGCGCCGATCGCGACGGCCGCCTTCGGATCGCCCTGCATCGTGGCGATGAGCTGGTTGTGACTGGCGCGCAAGGCCTCCTGCCACACCTGCGCGAACGCGTCCGACGCGACGAACCGGCTGACGGTGGTCTGGATGAGCGACACGAGTCCCTGGGCCAGCGGCGCCTTGAGGGCGTCCAGCGCCTTGGTGGCGACCGGCCCGGTCCCGAGCCCGGTGATGCCGTCGATGACCTGCGAGGTGAGCTGCGGGATGTCCACCTTCTCCTGGATGACCTTGACGGCCTCGTCCGTCACGTAGGCCTGGACGCCCGGATCCTTCGCGAGCGGCGCGTAGGTGGCGACGAAGGAGTCCGTGTCGGTGAGCTGCACCTTCGCCCACGAGGCCACCACGGCGACGGGCGCGAGGATCGCGCCGATCACGATGAGCACGACGGCCAGCAGGGTCCAGGCCCAGCCGCGCTTGTGCTTCGGCGTGGGTGCTGCAACGAGCTCCGGCAGCGGCTCGGTCGCGTTCTCGTCGAGCCGGCTCCGGAGCGCGGCGTTCTCGGACTCGAGCGCCTCGACGCGCCGCGCGAGCTCTTCGTTGGTCGGCCGTGGCATCGCATCCCCCTCCCGGACGGTGGTGCTCACTGTAGCGCCGCCTCACGGGCGGCGGGCAGGCCTCGAAACCGGCTGGGGACAAAAGGATCGGGGCCGGACTCCGTGGAGGAGTCCGGCCCCGATCGGGGGTTCCGTGCGATGCGATTACAGCGCCGCGTAGACCTCGCGCAACAGGGCGGCGGTCTCGGACGGCGTCTTGCCGACCTTCACGCCCGCGGCCTCCAAGGCCTCCTTCTTCGCCTGCGCCGTGCCGGCCGAGCCGGAGACGATCGCGCCGGCGTGGCCCATCGTCTTGCCCTCGGGCGCGGTGAAGCCGGCCACGTAGCCGACGACCGGCTTGGTGACATTGGCCTTGATGAAGTCGGCCGCGCGCTCCTCGGCGTCGCCGCCGATCTCGCCGATCATGACGATCGCCTTGGTCTCCGGGTCGGCCTCGAACGCGGCGAGCGCGTCGATGTGCGTGGTGCCGATGACCGGGTCGCCGCCGATGCCGATGGCGGTGGAGAAGCCCAGGTCGCCCAGCTCGTACATCATCTGGTAGGTCAGCGTGCCGGACTTGGAGACCAGGCCGATCGGGCCCTTGCCGGTGATCGTCGCCGGGGTGATGCCGACGAGCGACTCACCGGGGGTGATGATGCCGGGGCAGTTCGGGCCGATGATGCGGGTCTTGTTGCCCTTCTCCTTGGCGTAGGCCCAGGCCTCGGCGGAGTCCTGCACCGGGATGCCCTCGGTGATGACGACCAGCAGCGGGATCTCGACGTCGATGGCCTCCACCATGGCGTCCTTGGCGAACGCCGGCGGCACGAAGATGATCGACACGTCGGCGCCGGTCTTCTCGATGGCCTCCACGACCGTGCCGAAGACGGGCAGCTCGACATCGCCGTGTGTCACGGTGGTGCCGGCCTTGCGGGCGTTGACGCCGCCGACGACCTGGGTGCCCGCCTTCAGCATGAGCGCGGTGTGCTTGGTGCCCTCGCCGCCGGTGATGCCCTGGACGATGACCTTGGAGTCCTTGTTGAGGAAGATAGACATTCTCTGATTCGCCCTTTGCTTACTTCGCGGCCAGCTCGGCGGCCTTGTCGGCGCCTTCGTCCATGGTGAGAGCGAGGGTGACCAGCGGGTGGTTCGCCTCGGTGAGGATGCGGCGGCCCTCGTCGACCTTGTTGCCGTCGAGGCGCACGACCAGGGGCTTGTTGGCCTCGTCGCCGAGGATCTGCAGCGCCGTGACGATGCCGTTCGCGACCGCGTCGCAGGCGGTGATGCCGCCGAAGACGTTGACGAACACGCTCTCGACCTGCGGGTCGTTGAGGATGACGTCGAGGCCCGCCGCCATCACCTCGGCGGACGCGCCGCCGCCGATGTCGAGGAAGTTCGCCGGCTTGACGCCCTTGTGCTTCTCGCCCGCGTAGGCGACGACGTCGAGCGTGGACATGACCAGGCCCGCGCCGTTGCCGATGATGCCGACCTGGCCGTCGAGCTTGACGTAGTTGAGGCCGGCCTTCTTGGCCTTGGCCTCCAGCGGGTCCGCGGCGTCCGCGTCCTCGAGCGCCTCGTGCTCGGGGTGACGGAAGTCGGCGTTCTCGTCGAGGGTGACCTTTCCGTCGAGGGCGATGATGTCGCCCTCCTCGGTGAGCACCAGCGGGTTCACCTCGACGAGCGTCGCGTCCTCGCCGGTGTAGACCTCGTACAGCTTGACGAACACGTCCGCGACCTTCGCGACCAGCTCGTCGGGGAAGCCCGCGGCCTTCGCGATCTCGGTGGCCTTCGCGGTGTCGATGCCGCCGCGCGGGTCGACCTCGATGCGCGCGAGCGCCTCGGGCTTCTCGACCGCCAGCTGCTCGATCTCCATGCCGCCCTCGACGCTCGTCAGCGACAGGTAGGAGCGGTTGGCCCGGTCCAGGAGCACCGAGAAGTAGAACTCGCGGGCGATGCGCGCACCCCCGGCGACCATGACCCGGCGGACCACGTGGCCCTTGATGTCCAGGCCCAGGATCGCCTTGGCAGCCTCTTCGGCGTCCTCCGGCGTCTTGGCGACCTTCACGCCGCCCGCCTTGCCGCGGCCTCCGACCTTGACCTGCGCCTTGACGACGGTGACGCCGCCCAGCTTCTCCGCGGCCGCACGGACCTCCTCCGGAGTGTCCGCGACGATGCCCGGAAGGACCGGGACGCCGTACTTCTCAAACAGGTCTCTGGCCTGGTACTCGAATAGATCCACGGTTATCCAATCCGCTGATGTCCGGCGCGCTCGTGACGCGCCGGCTGTTATCTCCTGGGCGGTCCGGCGGGAGAATAGCTCGACGCCGAGATAAATTCGCCAGTGAGAACTTTAGCGCGTCCGACTGAACAGCCCGAATCGGTTACTCCTCCACAGGGCGGACGGCAGGCGAACCTCTCCACGGATTCCGCCGCGGGCGCCCGGCGGCGGTCCGCCGCCGCGACCGTGGAGGCATGACACATCGCATCTCCACATTCGTGACCGCCTTCGCCCTCGCCGGCCTCGCCGTCTTCCTCGGCATCCTGCACGCCCTCGCCGTCTCACCCGACGCCCGGGCGCTGTCCGGGGCCGGACACGGCCCTGGCTACCTCTCCCGGGACGGGTGGTGGCTCGGCACCTACCGGCTCGACGACGGCGCCCAGGGCTTCTGCCTGAACGCCGGCAAGCCGAGCCCCACCGGCAACGGCTACGACTACACGGACGCCGCGTCGCTCGGCTGGTACACCCCCGAGCAGGCGGCCTCGCTCGCCTACATCTCCCGCGCGTGGGCCGGCACCGACGACCGGCTCACGGCCGCGTCCGGGCAGCTCGCGACCTGGCTGATCGCGGGCCTCGGCGGCCACACGCCGGAGGAGCTGGCGGCCCGCGCTGGCGCCGACGCCGGCCGCGTGCTCGCCCGGGCGCACGAGATGGTGGCGGAGGCCGCGCGGCTCGGGTCGACGTCGGTGCGGGCCGACGCCGTGCTCGAACTGGCCGAGACCGGGCCGGGCCGGATCCGCGTCGAGCTCACCGTGGTGGGGCCCTCCGGCGCGGAGCTCATCGAGCCGGGAGCGCACCGGGCACGGGTGTCGCTCGACGGCGCGACGTTCCCGGACGGCGGCCGCGACGCCGAGCTGCCGACCGGCACGGATGTCGAGATCGTCGCGACGGGCGACGGGCCGAGTGTGGCGGTGAGCGCAACGGCGGCCCTCGACGGGCTCCCGTACGGCGACCGCCTGCTGGTCGCGGCGCCGCACGGCGACGCGCAGGCCGTGCTCGTGGCGGTGCCCGCGACCGCAGAGGCCCGGGCCGCTGCCGCCACGACGGGGCCGTCTCCGCTGCCGTTCCAGCCGGTCGTCTCCACGGTGACGAGCGCACCGGAGGCCGTTCCGGGCGCGCTGATCCACGATCGCCTCACCGTGTCGGTCGACACCGCGGACGGGCTGCTGCCCTCCTGGGGCGTGCGCTCGGTGGACGACGGGTTCGAGCCGGTGGAGGCGGTGGTCGAGAGCACGCTGTGGGGCCCGTTCCCCGGCCCCATCGCGCACGCCGCCGCCGTGCCAGACGGCGCACCTGCGGTCTGCACGGTCGAGACCGCGGTGAACGGCACGGGCGAGTACGACACCCCGGCGTGCGCCCTCCCTGCCGCGGGTCACTACGTGTGGACCGAGCGGATCGAACCGTCGCGCCTGGGCGCTGGAGCGGGGGGTGAGCGGATGCGGGCGTGGCAGTCGGCGTTCGGGGTGGCCGCCGAGATCACTCTGGCTTCGGAGCCCGTCGGTCCGGCGCCCGAGCGACCGGCTGATCCGGCGACGGTGGCGCCCGCCGCCCTCGCCGACACCGGTGCCGACCTGGCAGGCTGGCCGATCGCGCTGAGCGGCGGCCTGGCAGGAGCGGGCGTGCTGGCGACCGGCCTGGCGTGGGGCCGGCGTCGCCGGAATCGGTGGCGTCGCGTCGACGCGGTGTCCCGTTGCAGTATGGAGGTATGACGGGTGCGCGCACAGTCCGCGACCTCCCCGGGACTCGGGAGCTCACATTCCGGCAGCTCACCGGCGAGGCGCTCTGTCTCGCCGGTGGGGGCCGGGCCCTCCTGCTGCAGATCGCGCACCCCGCCGTCGGGCGCGGCGTCGTGGAGCACAGCGACTTCGCCAACCGGATGATGGATCGGTTCCACGGCACCATGACCTTCATCTACGCCGCGACGTTCGCGACCCCGGAGGAGTTCGACGCGGTCCGCAGGCGGGTCAACCGGGCGCACGCCCCGGTCCGCGGAGCGGCCGCCAGCGGCGGCGAGCCGGCCTACAGCGCGTTCGATCCGGAGCTGCAGCTCTGGGTGGCCGCGACCCTCTACGCGACGATGGTCGGCCTGAACGAGCGGATCTTCGGACCGCCCAGCCCCACCTCCCGCGAGGAGCTCTACCGCGAGGCCACCCGCTGGGGAGGCGGACTGCAACTCGGTCCGCAGGACTGGCCGGCGACCGAGGCGGGGTTCCGGGACTACTGGGACGAGACGGTGCGGCGGCTGCGGGTGACCGACGCCACGCGGGCGGTGGCCGGGCAGATCCTGCACCCCCGCGGCGTGCCCCTCTGGTTGCGGGCCGCGCTGCCGGACGCGCGGATCGTCACGGCCGGACTGCTGCCGCCGAGCGTGCGGGACCAGTTCCGGCTGTCGTGGGGTCCGTCGGCCGAGCGCCGCTTCGAGCGGAGGATGCGGTGGGCGGCGGCGGTGTATCCGCGGCTCCCCCAGAGTCTCCGGAATCGGCCGCGCGACGTGTACCTGCACCGCCTGCGGCGTTCGCTTGCCGAGGGGACGGGAGCCGAAGGGACGGGTTAGACGGCCAGACCGCGCGACCGTTCGACCAGGCGCGCCAGCAGCACCAGGGCGATCCCGATGCCGGCGCCGAGCACCGTCTCCAGCACGCGGTCGAGGACCAGTGAGCCGATCGGCGCCGGGGACGCCAGGTGCGAGACGGCGAGCGCCATCGGGGTGATGAAGAGCAGCGCGTAACCGTAGTGACGGCCGACCAGCATCTCCGCGAAGAACTGGCAGACCACGATCACCGCGATCACGACCAGCGCCGGCGGCGACCACACCAGGACGAGCGCGGCCACCACCACGCCGCCGATGGTGCCGAGGATCCGATGGAGCGACCGGGAGAGCGAGTGCGCGGCGCGCGCGGGAGGGATGACGGCGACCAGGCTCACGACGGCCCAGTACGCGTGGCCCAGCCCGAAGGCGAGGGCGAGGCCTCCCGCGAGGAGGGCGCCGACGGCGTTCTGCGCGGCGGTCAGCCAGACGCGGCGGTCCCGCAGGACGGTCGCATCGACGCCGGGGCGGCGGTGCAGCTTCTTGAGCAGGACCGCGCCGGTGCGCGCGGCGCGGTCGCCCGCCCACCGGCGCAGCAGCCAGCCGGACATCGTCAGCAGCCAGGAGAACGCGGCGACGCAGGCGGCGAGCCCGATCCTGCCCCACGCCTCCGCAGGCGGTGTGGGGATCGCCGCGCACACCAGCAGCGCGAACACGAAGAAGAGCGGCTGGGCGGGGAGGAGCTGGAAGGCGGTCGCCAGGAACGTCCCGACCACGACCACGACGACGAGGAGCACCGTCACGAGCCACAGCGGCTCCCCCGCCACCGCGACCGCGACGCCCAGCGCGATGCTCACCAGCAGCGCGACCGCGGCCACCGAGACACTGCGGAGGCGGAGCCGGTAAGGCTCGTTCCGGCCGTACAGCGCAGTGAACGCGCCGAAGGTCGCGTAGGCGGCGAGGTCGAGCCGCCCGACGAGGAGCAGCACCAGCAGCGGCACCGCGACGGCTGCGGCGGCCCGGAGGCCGACCTCGACGCTCAGCGATGCGAGCCGCTGCCTCACAGCTTGTCGATCGGTGCGATCTTGATGAGGAGCTTCTTCGCGCCCACCTTCTCGAACTGCACGTGCGCGACGCGCTTGGCGCCCTCGCCGGTGACGTTGGTCACCCGGCCGTCGCCGAAGTCCGCGTGCCGGATCCGGTCGCCCGGCGCGAGCTCCAGGTCGCCGTTGTCGCGGACCTTGCCGGTCACCCGGTTCGGCCATTCCGCCTTCGGGCGCTCAGCCGGCGCGCTTCCGCCGACCGGGTAGCTCTCGTTCCAGCGGCCCCCGGTCCCACCGGCCAGCCCCGGCCTGCGTGCGTTCAGCGCGCGCGACTGCGAACCGCCGCGCCCGTTGGCCGCGCCGGGCGACTGCCGCCAGTCGATCAGGTCCGCCGGGATCTCCTGCAGGTACCGGCTCGGCATCGCCACCGCCGTCTCGCCGAACTGCGCCCGCGTCATCGCGAGCGAGAGGAACAGGCGCTTCTTGGCGCGCGTGATCCCCACGTAGAACAGCCGCCGCTCCTCCGCCGGTCCGCCGGGCTCGTTGGCCGACATGCGGTGCGGCAGGAGGTCCTCCTCGATGCCCGTCAGGAACACCGCGTCGTACTCCAGCCCCTTGGCCGTGTGCAGCGTCATCAGCGACACCGAGCCGCTGGAGTCGTCGATCTCGTCCGCCGCCGCGACCAGCGACACCTCGGTGAGGAAGTCGACCAGCGTGCCGTCCGGGTTGTTCCGCGCGAACTCGCGGGTCACCGCGACGAGCTCGTCCACGTTCTCCGCTCGCGCCTCGTCCTGCGGATCGCGGCTCTTGCGGAGCACGTCGAGGTAGCCGCTGCCGTCGAGCAGGAAGGTGAGCACGTCCGCGACCGCGGCGACCCCCGCCGGATTGGCCGGGTCGACCTTCGCCGTCGCCTCGTCGAGCATCCCGGAGAGCTGCAGGATCGCGCCGGTCACCTTGGGGCCGAGGCCGAGCGAGCCGGCGTCGCGCATGGCGTCGCGGAACGTGAAGCCGTTGTCCTCCGCGTAGCTGGCGAGCTGCGTCTCGGTCGCCGGCCCGATGCCGCGCTTGGGCGTGTTCAGGATGCGGCGCAGCGCCAGGGTGTCGTCCGGGTTGGCGACGGTGATCAGATACGCCATCGCGTCCTTGATCTCGGCGCGCTCGTAGAACTTCGTCCCGCCCATAACCTTGTACGGCAGCGCCGAGCGGATGAAGATCTCCTCCAGCGCACGGGTCTGGGCGTTGGTCCGGTAGAACACCGCGATGTCCTTGTAGTCCATGCCCGCGGCGTGCAGCTTCTCGATCTCGTCGGCGACGAACTGTGCCTCGTCGTGACCGGAGTAGCCGGTGTAGCCCACGATCTTGTCGCCGTCGCCGACCGCCGTCCACAGCTTCTTGTCCTTGCGGTCGAAGTTGTTGGCGATCACGGCGTTGGCCGCGCTCAGGATGTTCTGGGTCGACCGGTAGTTCTGCTCCAGCAGCACGACCTTGGCGCCGGGGAAGTCGCGCTCGAACTCCACGATGTTGCGGATGTCCGCGCCGCGGAACGCGTAGATCGACTGGTCCGAGTCGCCCACCACGGTGAGGGAGGCCCCTGGGACCGCGCCGACCACGTCGCGCAGCTTGCTGACGTTGCGGCCGTGCTGCTCCATCTCCTCGGCGATGTCGGGCGCGACCGGCATCGTCAGCTCGCGGATGAGCGCGTACTGGGCGTGGTTGGTGTCCTGGTACTCGTCGACCAGGAGGTGCCGGAACCGGGTCTGGTAGAGCGCCGCCACCTTCGGGAAGGCCCGGAACAGGAAGACCGTCTCGGCGATGAGGTCGTCGAAGTCGAAGGCGTTCGCGCGCCGGAGCGCGCGGGTGTACTGCCGGAAGATCTCGAGGAACATCACCTCCTGCGGGTCGCTCAGGTTGGCCGAGCGCGCGAACGTCTCGATGTCGGTGAGCTCGTTCTTGAGCTTGGAGATGCGGCCGGAGGTGCCCGCCACGGTGAAGCCGAGCGTGTCGGCGTCGAGCTCCTTGATGATCCGCTTGAGCAGCGCGCGGGTGTCGCCGGAGTCGTAGATGGTGAAGCTCTGCGTCTTGCCGATCGTCTCGGCCTCGCGGCGCAGGATCCGGACGCACGCCGAGTGGAACGTCGAGATCCACATGCCCTGCGCCCGGCCGCCGAGCAGCTGCTCGACGCGCTCGCGCATCTCGTTGGCCGCCTTGTTCGTGAACGTGATCGCGAGGATCTCGCTCGGCCACGCCTCCCGGCTCTCGATGAGCCCGGCGATGCGCCGGGTCAGGACGCTGGTCTTGCCTGAGCCGGCGCCCGCGACGATGAGCAGCGCGGCGCCCCTGTACTCGGCCGCCTCGCGCTGCTGCGGATTCAGCCCGGCGAACAGGCGCTCGTTCGGCCCCCGGCGCCCGCCGTTCCCGTCCCCGGATCCGCCGCGCGACGCGCCCTCGCCGGGGCGCGCGTCGCCCTCCCAGCCGTCGAGGATGATCGGCACGGAGGAGGGCACCGCGGAAGTGGAGGAGGGGGCGTCGGGGAGGCTCGTCATGTCTCCAGCCATTTTAGCCGCCGCCACCGTCATCGCCGCCGGGAACCGAGCCGCGACCGGCCACGCCCCTGGCGGCTCACCGCCCGTCGCGCACGGCCACCGCGAGGTCGGGGTGGTCGGCGAAGACCCCGTCGACGCCCGAGTGGAGCAGGATCGCGAACAGCCGCCGCCAGTCCCCCCACTCGTCGTCGCGGCCGGCCGTCCGGAACTCGGCCGGCAGCATCCCGTTCTCCGGCCGGAGGGTCCAGCAATAGACGAACAGCCCGGCGGAGTGCGCGAGGTCGACCAGGTCCGAGGTGACGGCGCCGATGTCGACCCCGCCCTCGTCCTCGCCGAACAGGCCGACCGCCACGGAGCCGGAGTGCAGGATCTGGGAGACGTCCACGCTGATCCCGTCGACCCGCTCCGCAGGCGAGGCCGCCGAGCCGAGTGCGTAGAGCCCGCGGAGGGTCAGGTCGGAGGCGTAGCCGGGGGCCGCAGCGCCCAACGACGCGACGCGGTCCGCCGGCGCGCCCTCCGCCTCCAGCAGGTAGACGCGCCGCCCGCGGAAGCCGCCGTCGTGGAGACGGCCGAGCACCGTCTTCTCGAAGCTCTCCGCCACCAGCCCGGGATGCTCGGACCAGCCCGCCGCGGCGAGCTCGCCCAGGAACAGCTCGTGCAGCGGGAGGCCCGCCGCCTCGAAGTAGGTGGCGTGCTTCAGCTCGGCGACCAGGCCCAGCGCCCTGCCGGCCGCGTCGGAGGCCCCGTCGACGATCTCCAGCACGTCCGCGAGCCGGAGGATCGGGTAACGGTCGTCGAAGGTCGCGCTGGCGTGACGCAGGTCCGGCACGCGCTCCCGCGCCCGGAGCGTGGCCAGCTCGGCCCACGTGAAGTCCTCGGTGAACCAGCCCGTCAGCGGCAGCCCGTCGACCTCCTTGGTCGTGCGCCGGCCGGCGAACTCGGGATGCTCCGCCACGTTGGTCGTGCCAGAGATCTCGTTCTCGTGCCGCACGACCAGGACGCCGTCCTTCGTGGCGACCAGATCGGGCTCGACGGAGTCGGCGCCGAGGGCGAACGCCAGCTCGTACGCCGCACGGGTGTGCTCCGGCCGGTACCCGGGCGCACCCCGGTGACCGATCACGGAGGGTCTCGAGCGGGCGCGCATGTGGTGATCCTAGTCGGGCGTCGAATCCGTTCCGGTGCGCACGTGCGGGTGACACAATCGGAGTGTGCCCGACCCCGACGGCCTCCCGACCCCGACCCCGGCCGCGCCGGCCACCCTCCCCGAGCGCCCGAAGGCGCCCGGCGGCTGGAGCGAGCCGACGCGTTCGCTCCGCCTGCACTGGGGCACGTACCGCGGCCGCTGGATCGCCGGGCTCGCGATGATCGTCGTCGGCACGGCGTGCGTCCTCGCGACCACCGCGTACAGCCTGCCGTTCCTCCTGGTCGGGTCGATCATGCAGCCGGCGGGCTGGGCGGTACTGCCCTCCACGATCGGCCGGAGGGTCGCCGTGGTCGTCCCGGTGCTCGGCTTCACCTGGCTCATGCTCGGCGGCTCCGCCTTCGCCTGGTGCTACGCCATCGTCCTGGCGGCGTGGCTGCTCGTGCGCCTGCGGCCTCTGCCGACGTTCGCCGTGCTCCTGCTGCCGATCGCCTCCAGCCTGCTGCTCCCCCTGTTCGTGACGACCTACGCGCAGGGCTGGATCACGATCCTGGTGAGCACGGCGGTCGTGGTGGGCTCCGCGTGGCTGGCGCGCGCGGGCGCTGTCGCACTCGATTCATGGCAATCTGTCAGAACTCTCAGAAAACAACCCGATAGGTTGGACGCACCGAGACCGTAAGCGGTCCCCGACAAAGCGAGGAACCCATGGCACTCACCAACCCGGCATTCTCCACGAATCCGGCCTTCCAGAACAACGGGCAGGCGGCGACGGCTAGCACGGTCAGCGCCGAGAACCTCGAGCAGATGTATCAGGCGCCGTCCGCGACCTCCGTGGACACCGATCGCATGACGATCGAGGACACGATCAACAAGAGCGCGATCTCGTTCGCGCTCCTCGTCGCGGGCGCGGTCGTCGGCTGGATGGTCCCCGGGCTCGCCCTTCCCGCGGCGATCGTGGGCTTCGTCCTCGCGCTGGTCAACATCTTCAAGAAGAAGCCGTCGCCCGCGCTCATCCTGAGCTACGCCGGTGTGCAGGGCCTCTTCGTGGGCGGCATCTCGGCGGTTTTCGAGTCGCTCTACCCGGGCATCGTCATCCAGGCGGTCATCGGCACCCTCGCGGTCGTGGGCGTGACCCTTGCGCTCTTCGCCTCCGGCAAGATCCGCGCCTCGGCCAAGGCCACCAAGATCTTCCTGATCGCGATGTTCGGCTACCTGGCGTACTCTCTCGTCAACGTCGTCCTGATGTGGACCGGAGTCACCAACAGCGCGTTCGGTCTCAGCAGCGACGTCAAGATCTTCGGCATCCCGCTCGGTGTGCTCATCGGCGTGCTCGTCGTCATCATGGGCGCCTACTCGCTGGTGCTCGACTTCGACTTCATCCAGCGCGGCGTCAAGAACCGCGCGCCGCGTATCTACGGCTGGTCCGGCGCGTTCGGAATCATGGTCACGGTCATCTGGCTGTACCTCGAGATCCTGCGTCTGCTCGCGATCGCACGCAACTAGTCACCACACGCAGAAGGGCCGGGATGCTGTCACAGCATCCCGGCCCTTCTCACGTCTACGGGAGTCTCACTCCCACTCGATCGTCCCCGGCGGCTTCGACGTGACGTCGAGCACGACTCGGTTGACGCCGTCGACCTCGTTCGTGATGCGGTTGGAGATCGTGGCCAGCAGGTCGTACGGCAGGCGCGTCCAGTCGGCCGTCATCGCGTCCTCGCTGGAGACCGGCCGCAGCACGATCGGGTGGCCGTAGGTGCGGCCGTCGCCCTGCACGCCCACCGAGCGCACGTCCGCGAGCAGCACCACCGGGCACTGCCAGATCTCGGCGTCCAGGCCGGCGGCGGTCAGCTCGGCGCGGACGATCGCATCGGCGTCGCGGAGCAGGTCCAGACGCTCCTGGGTCACCTCGCCGACGATCCGGATGCCGAGGCCGGGACCGGGGAACGGCTGGCGGCCGACGATGACCTCCGGCAGACCCAGCTCGCGGCCGATCGCGCGCACCTCGTCCTTGAACAGGGTGCGCAACGGCTCGACGAGCTCGAACTGGAGGTCCTCCGGGAGCCCGCCCACGTTGTGGTGGCTCTTGATGTTGGCCGTGCCGGTGCCGCCGCCCGACTCCACCACGTCCGGGTAGAGCGTGCCCTGCACCAGGAAGCGGATCGGGTCGCCGTCGTTCGCGGCCTCCGCGATCAGGTCGGCCTGGGCCTTCTCGAACACGCGGATGAACTCGCGGCCGATGATCTTGCGCTTGGTCTCGGGGTCGGAGACGCCGGCGAGCGCGGACAGGAACTGCTCCTGCGCGTTCACGGTGACGAGCCGGACGCCGGTCGCGGCGACGTAGTCCTCTTCGACCTGGCGTGCCTCGTCCTTGCGGAGCAGGCCGTGGTCGACGAACACGCAGACCAGCTGGTCGCCGACCGCCTTGTGCACGAGCGCGGCCGCGACCGCCGAGTCGACGCCGCCGGACAGCGCGCACAGCACGCGGCCGCTGCCCACCTGGGCGCGGATCGCGGCCACCTGGTCGGCGATGACGTTGCCGCTGTTCCAGTCGGCCGGGATGCCGGCCGCGCGGTGCAGGAAGTTCTCGAGGACGGCCTGGCCGTACTGGGAGTGCTTGACCTCCGGGTGCCACTGCACGCCGTACAGGCGGCGCTCCTCGTTCGCGAACGCGGCGACCGGGGTGTCGTCGGTGGAGGCGAGCACCTCGAAGCCCTCGGGAGCCCGGGAGACCGAGTCGCCGTGGCTCATCCATGCGGTCTGCTCGGCGGGCTGGCCGTCGAGCAGGCTGCCCGCGCCGTCCGTCGCGGCGCCCGAGACGCGCACGGCGGTCGAGCCGTACTCGCGGCGGCCGGTCTTCGCGACCTCGCCGCCGAGGGCCGTGGCCATCACCTGGAAGCCGTAGCAGATGCCCAATACGGGGACGCCGAGGTCGAAGATCGCCTCGTCGAGGCGGGGCGCGCCCTCCTCGTAGACGCTCGACGGGCCGCCGGAGAGGACGATGCCCGCGGGCCGCTTGGCCGCGACCTCCGCCGCCGTCACGGTGTGCGGCACGATCTCGGAGTACACGTTCGCCTCGCGCACGCGCCGGGCGATCAGCTGGGCGTACTGCGCTCCGAAGTCGACCACCAGGACAGGGCCGGACGGCGCGGCCGAGTCCGCCCCGCCGAGGATGTCCGAGAACACTGCGTCGGTGCTAATTTGCGGCCTCCACGTACGTCGCTGCCTCGGCCTCGCGGCCGGCCAGATAGCTCTTGACCTGCTTGGTGATCCTGGCCTCGACGAAGAAGGACAGGAAGGGGATGACGCCGCCGAGGGCGATGGTGATGAACTTCGAGAACGGCCAGCGCATCAGGCTCCACAGCCGGAAGTCGGAGAACAGGTACACGACGTACAGCCAGCCGTGTGCGATGAGGATGCCCGTGCTCAGGTCGACGCCGGTCGGCGCGACCGCGGTCTTGACGGGCACGAACGTGAGGGCGCCGTAGTTGCTGAACGCGAAGAGCTGGTAGCCGAGGCCGTACTTCACGATCATCTCCACGCAGAGCAGCAGGAGCATGATGCCGGTGACGTAGGCGAACACCTGATAGAACTTCAGCGCCCCGCGGATCTTCGGGAAGTCTTCGAGCTTGGGAGCGAGGGGCATGGGATTTATTCTACGTTCCCGGCGTGCGCCCTCGCGCCGTCGCCGGCGGCCGCCTCGGCCTCCAGCTCGCGCTCCTCGTCCTCCCGCTGCTTGGCGTCGCGCACCAGGCGGTACCAGAGGAAGATCGCGAAGCCGGCGAAGATGATCCACTCGGCCGCGTAGAAGAGGTTGAGCCAGTTGAGCTCGGTCTGCTGGATGGGCGGAGGCGAGTCGATCTTCACGAGCCCGGCGGGCGGCGTCCGGTCGACCACGTACGCGTTGTAGACGTCCATGCCGTCGACGCCGGTCCACAGGTTGTAAAGCTGGCCGACGCCGAGCGACTTCATCGCGGTGGGGTTCTTCTTGTCGTCCGGCACCTGCGGCTGCTCGTCGGGGAGGATGCGCCCGACGATCGTCTGCGGGGTCTCCGGCTGCTCGGCGAGCCGGGCCATCGCGGACTTCGCGGTCGCCTCGTCCGGCGCCCAGCCGCGGGCCACGGCGAGCGCGATCCGGTGGCCGCCGCCGGCGTCGACGTCCACGTGCGAGACGACCCACCAGCCGGTCTTGCCCGTGTTGATCCGGTCGTAGAGCAACTGCTCGTCGCCGGCGACGAAGGTGCCGGTGAACTCCACGAGCTGTCCCACCGACTTGTCGGTCATCGGCCCGTTCGGCTTGGCGACCTTCGCGAGCGGCAGCACCGTCTCGGTGGGCGCGACGACCGCCTTGCCCGACTCGATCGCGCGCTCGAGCTGCCACTGGCCGAGCCAGGCGAACCCGGCGGCGAGCGCGAGCGCGAACAGCAGCGCGCCGATCCAGCGCGGACGGAGCATCATCTGCAGCATGGTGCTGCCGCCCTGCTGCGCCTGCGCGCCGGCCGGGCTGCTGGGGATGGTGTCGATGGGTCAGTCCCGCTTTCGTTCGACGGTCGTGTCCTGCTGCTGCATGGCCTGCTCGACGATCCGGTCAACAGCCTGGCGCGTGTCGTCCGCGCGCTTGTCGTCGCGGCGCGTGTCGGAGTCGAGGTCGGCGGTGGCCGCCTCGACGAGTGCGATCTCCTCGTCGAGCATGGGATCGCGCTTCTTCCGCCGGTCGCGCCGCTTGGACGATCCGGTCCGGAGAATCATCGCACCGATCTTCTCGGAGTTCGCTGCGAGGATCGGCCCGATCACCGCCATGATCAGCACGTAGAGACCGGCGAACGGGACGATGCGCGCGTCGAGTCCCGCGCTGAGCGAGAGGGTCGCGAGGATGAGCGCGAACTCGCCGCGGTTCTGCAGGATGACGGTCGTGTTGATGCCGGCCTGGGCGCCGAAGCCGTTCAGCCAGGCGACGAACTGCCCGGCGATGATGTTGAGCACGATCGTCATGGCGACGGCGAGGAGCACCGGCCCGAGCACCGCGGGGAACTTCGCCGGGTCGAGCTCGAGCCCGAAGTTGAGGAAGAAGAACGCGGCGAACACGTCGCGCAGCGGCAGGGCGATGTGCTCGATCTTGTTGCGGTACTTCGTCGCTCCCAGCACGAGCCCGATCAGGAACGCGCCGATCGCGTCGGTGACTCCGAGGATCTCGCCGATCCCGGCGAAGAGCACGGCCAGCCCGAAGAACAGGATGGTGAAGAGCTCGTCGTCCTTCGTCCGGAACAGCTTGGAGACGTACCTCCCGCCGAATCGGGCCAGCGTGAACATCACGACCAGGAACAGGAACGCGACGGTCAGCTTGCCGACCACCGGCCAGAAGTCGGTCTCGCCGCTCAGCACCACGGACACGATCGCGAGGTAGATCGCGATGAAGATGTCCTCCACGACCGTCACGCCGAGGATCATCGGCGTCTCGGTGTTGGCGAGGCGGCGCAGCTCGATGAGCAGCTTGGTCACGATCGCGGACGACGACGTGGCCGTCATCCCGGCGATGATGAGCGCCTCCCGCGTGCCCCAGCCCACCCAGAAGCCGAACGCGAGGCCGACGCCCATGTTGAGCACGATGTAGGAGCCGCCGGAGACGACCAGCTTGCCGAAGTTGCCGAAGAACTCGTCCTGGTCGAACTCCAGGCCCAGGTTGAACAGCAGCAGGATCAGCCCGAAGATCGCGATGAGCTCGATGTAGTTGCTCTCGAAGTCGAGCGGGAACCAGCCGGTGTGCGGGCTCGCCAGCAGACCGACGAGCATGTAGATGGGGATCGCGGGGAGCCCCACCAGCTTGCCCAGGCGGCCGAGCACGTACGCGACGAGCAGCAGGATGCCGAGAATGATGAGGTCTTCACCGAGATGCATGGATCAGCCCCCCGGCGGAGCGTCGGACGTGGCCCGCGCGGTCTGACCGGTGCGGAAGAACGCGAACGCCTTGGCGACCTTCTCGGGGGTGCCCGCGACGACGAGGGTGTCGCCGGGGAAGACCTTGAAATCGGGGGCGGGCGCCGGGTTGGCGGAGTCCCCGCGCACGACCGCCACGACGGTGAGCCCGACGAAGCCCCGGTCGCCGGGCGCGCCGAGCTGCTGCCCGGCGATGTAGTCCTCGTAGTCGACGGAGAACCAGTCGATGCTGAGTCCGGGGATCTGGTCGAGCGCGGTGAGCGACTCGGTGATCTGCGTGCCGCCGAGGAGCTCGGCGAGCGTGTGCGCCTCGTCCTCGTTGAGGCGGAGCGAGACCTTGGTCACGTCGGCGCCGTCCTCGTGATCGGAGAACGTGATCAGGTCGCTGTGCCCTGAGCGGTGCGCGATGACGCCGACCTTGCCTCCGTCGTCTGTGACGAAGGTGTGCAACACCCCGACCCCGGGCAGTTTGACCCGTCGAACGTCAACCATTTTCCGTCTCCATCCGTCGCGGGCACTGGCTTCCAGCCTACCGGAGGGAGGTACGGGGCACTTTTCGGTCGGGCGGACTCACTCCTCCTTCGGAGGTGCGTCCTCGGCCGCCTTCGCCACTGCCGCCTTCGCCGCAGCCGACGCCTTCGCCGCCGATGTCTTGGCGCCCGCCCTCGGCGTGCGCGTGACCGTGTTCGCCTTCGCGGCGGCGGCGTCCACGTCCACGATGTCCGGGGCCTCCAGGCGCACGCGGTCGGCCGACTCGTCGTCCGGCTGCTGCTGGCTGGCGCGCTCGGCCGCGACCCGCTTGAGGTAGGTCTGCACCTCGCGCTCCTCGCGGGCGGAATCCCAGCCGAGCACCCCGGCCATCAACGACGCCGCGACGGGCGCCGCCGAGACGCCGCGGTCCCAGGCCTCGATCGAGATGCGGGTGCGGCGCGCGAGCACGTCCTCCAGGTGGAGGGCGCCCTCGTGGCTCGCCGCGTAGACGACCTCGGCGCCGATGTAGTCGTCGGCGCCCGGCAGCGGGTGGCCCAGCGACGCGTCCTGGCGGATCAGGGCGAGGATGTCCTCCGCCATCGTCCCGTAGCGGTTCAGCAGGTGCTCGATCCGCGCCGGATGCAGGCCGGACTCGTTCGCGATGCGGCCGCGCCGGTTCCACGCGGCCTGGTAGCCCTCCGCGCCGACCAGCGGGATCTCCATCGTGGTGCTCGCCGGGATCTTGCCGTCCAGTGCGTCCACTGCCGCGTCGATCGCATCCTTCGCCATCACGCGGTAGGTCGTCCACTTGCCGCCGGCGATGACCACCAGCCCGGGAACCGAGTGCGCCACGAGGTGCTCACGGGACAGCTTGGAGGTCTCCTCCGACTCGCCCGCGAGCAGCGGGCGCAGGCCGGCGTAGACGCCCTCCACGTCCTCCCGGGTGAGCGGGACGTTCAGCACCTGGTTCACGTGCGCGAGCAGGTAGTCGATGTCGGCCGCCGTCGCCGCCGGGTGCGCCTTGTCGAGATGCCAGTCGGTGTCGGTCGTGCCGATCAGCCAGTGCCGGCCCCACGGGATGACGAAGAGAACGCTCTTCTCCGTGCGCAGGATGAGGCCCATCTTCGACTGGAAGCGGTCGCGCGGCACCACGAGGTGGATGCCCTTGGAGGCGCGCACCTTGAACTGGCCGCGCTCGCCCACCATCGCCTGGGTGTCGTCCGTCCAGACGCCGGTGGCGTTGACGACCTGCTTGGCGCGGATCTCGAAGCGCTCGCCGGTCTCCTGGTCGAGCGCCTGCACGCCGACGACCCGCTCGCCGACCTTGAGGAAGCCCTCCACCCTGACCCGCGTTGCGACGTGCGCGCCGTAGTGCGCCGCCGTGCGCGCGAGGGTCGCGGTGTAGCGGGCGTCGTCGACCTGCGCGTCGTAATAGGTGATTCCGCCGACCAGCGCGTTCGGGGCCATGCTCGGGATGGCCTTGAGCACCTGCCGCCGGCTGAGGTGGCGGTGGTGCGGCACTCCCGGCGGGCGGAGGCCGCTGTAGGAGAAGATGTCGTACAGCATCATGCCGGCGCCGATGTAGAACCGCTCCCACACGCGCTTGTGCAGCGGATACAGGAACCGGACCGGCTTGACCAGGTGCGGGGCGATGCGCTGCAGCAGGAGGCCGCGCTCGATCAGAGCCTCGCGCACGAGCCCGAAGTCGAGCTGCTCCAGGTAGCGGATGCCGCCGTGGACCAGTTTGGACGACCGGCTGGAGGTGCCGGAGGCGAAGTCCCGGGCCTCCACCAGGCCGACGCTCAGGCCGCGGGTGACGGCGTCGACGGCGCTGCCCACGCCGACGATCCC
Organism: Leifsonia sp. Soil_N53; assembly: GCF_057655165.1. Lineage (NCBI taxonomy): Bacteria > Bacillati > Actinomycetota > Actinomycetes > Micrococcales > Microbacteriaceae > Leifsonia > Leifsonia sp. Soil_N53. The sequence goes on along the minus strand of NZ_JBDGMM010000062.1, from coordinate 93,524 downwards.
GCCGCCGACGACGAGGATGTCGAGCTCGGTGGTCTTGAGCGCTTCGATCGCGGCGGCCCGCTCGGCGGGTCCGAGCCGTGAGGGGTACGCGACCGCCGTCGCGCCGGAAGACGCCGCGCCGGAGCCGGACGGAGATGTCGTCGTCATCGTTTCCTCCTCCCCGGCCGCCTTCGGCCGGAACCTAATGCGATTGGTACGGCGCGACCACGACCTCGACGCGCTGGAACTCCTTCAAGTCCGAGTATCCCGTCGTTGCCATGCTCCTGCGCAAGGCCCCCACGAGATTCGCAGTTCCCTCGGCCACCGGGGCCGGTCCGTACAGGATCTCCTCGAGCGGGGCGACCTGCCCGACCGCGACCCGGTTGCCGCGGGGCAGCTGCGGGTGGTGCGCTTCCGCGCCCCAGTGCCAGCCGCCACCCGGCGCATCCGTCGCTCGCGCGAGCGTGCTGCCGAGCATGACCGCGTCGGCGCCGCACGCGATGGCCTTGACGATGTCGCCCGAGCTGCCGAGGCCGCCGTCGGCGATGACGTGCACATACCGGCCGCCCGACTCGTCCATGTAGTCGCGGCGTGCGCCTGCGACGTCCGCGACGGCCGTCGCCATCGGGGCGTGGATGCCGAGGGTGGAACGGGTGGTGGAGGCCGCCCCGCCGCCGAAGCCGACGAGCACGCCGGCCGCGCCTGTGCGCATCAGGTGCAGTGCCGCGGTGTAGGTCGCGGCGCCGCCGACGATCACGGGGACGTCGAGCTCGTAGATGAACTTCTTGAGGTTGAGCGGCTCCACGCCCTTCGAGACGTGCTCGGCCGAGACGGTCGTGCCGCGGATGACGAACAGGTCGACCCCGGCCTCCACGACCGTCTGGTACAGCTCCTGGGTCCGCTGCGGCGAGAGCGCGCCCGCGACGGTGACCCCGCCCTCCCGGATCTCGGCGAGCCGGCGGGTGACCAGCTCCGGCTTGATCGGCTCGGCGTAGATCTCCTGCATGCGGCGGGTCGCGGTGTCGGCGGGCAGCTGGCGGATCTCCGCCAGGAGCGGCTCCGGGTCCTCGTAGCGGGTCCAGACGCCCTCCAGGTCGAGGACGCCGATGCCGCCGAGCTGGCCCATCATGATCGCGGTGGTCGGCGACACGACGGAGTCCATCGGCGCGGCCAGGAACGGGATGGAGAACTGGTACGCGTCGATCGTCCAGGCGACCGAGACGTCCTCGGGGTCGCGGGTGCGCCGGCTGGGCACCACCGCGATGTCGTCGAAGGCGTACACGCGGCGCGCACGCTTGGCCCGCCCGATCTCTATCTCCATACTCACGGGTTCAGTCTATGGCGCGGCACTGGCAGAGTAGGCAGGTGACCGTCGACGCCGAGCCCCTCGCCCGCCTCCGCCAGCGCACCAGCGAGAAGTGGTCGCTCTATCCGGACGACGTGCTCCCCCTGTTCGTGGCCGAGACGGACTACCCGCTCGCGCCGCCGATCGCCGCCGCCCTGCACGCCGCGATCGACCGCGGCGACACCGGCTACATCGGCGAGGACGACCGCGCGAAGAGCGCGTTCGCCCAGTACGCGCACGACACCTGGGGCTGGGAGGTCGACCCGGGCTCCGTCCTGACGACGACGGACGTCAGCGTGGTCATAGTGGAAGCGCTGCGCATGCTGATCGCCCCGGGCGACCGCGTGGTCATCACCCCGCCGGTCTACCCGCCGTTCTTCGAGCTCGTCCCGGAGGCCGGCGGAGTGGTCGAGGAGGTCCCGCTGCTGGACGACGGAACGACCTGGTCCCTCGACCTCGACGGCCTGGAACGCGCCTTCGCCGGCGGAGCCCGCGCCTTCCTGTTGTGCCACCCGCACAATCCCCTCGGCCTCGTCCACCCGCGGACGCACCTGGAGGCTGTGGCCGCACTGGCCGCACGCTACGACGTCGCTGTGCTGAGCGACGAGATCCACGCACCGCTGACGCACTCGGACGCCACCTTCACGCCGTTCCTCTCGGTGTCGGAGGACGCCCGCCGCGTCGGCGTGGCCGCGCACTCGGCGAGCAAGGCGTGGAACCTCGCCGGGGTGAAGTGCGCGCTGATGGTCGCGACATCCCCGGCGCGCGCTGCGCAGCTGCACGCCCTCCCGGTGGAGGTCGAGGTCCGCACGAGCCTGCTCGGCCGGATCGCCACGGAGGCGGCGTTCGACGACAGCCGCGCCTGGCTGGCGGGCACCCTGGAGTCGATCGAGGCGAACCGCCGCCTGCTCGGCCGGCTGCTGGCGACCCATCTCCCGGAGGCGGTCTACCGGGAGCCGCACGCGAGCTACCTGGCCTGGGTCGACTTCCGCGGCCTCGGCTGGGGCGACGAGCCGGCGGCCCGCATCCTGGACGAAGCGCGGGTGGCCCTGGTGCGCGGGCTGGACTTCGGGAATGAGGGCGCGGGCTTCGCGCGGGTGAACATCGCCTGCTCGCCGGAGGTGCTCACGGAGGCGGTGGCGCGGATCGCACGGACGCGATCCAAATAAAATACTGAAGTGCAGATTCTACATCTCTACGCTAGTGGAGAGGCCCACGATGGTCCTCGGTAGTAGAAAGCAGAATCTGTGCGTAATCGTTCAACAAGAAATCTGTCCAGGGTCGTTTGCGCGGCAGCAGTCGCGACTTTGTGCCTGACCGGTTTCACCGCAACTCCGTCCGAGCCCACGCCAACGGACTCCGGCGCTCGCATGTACGTCAAAGTCGATGGTCACCTGGTCGATCTGGAGGAGCACTTCCGCGAGAATGAGCTCGATCTGGGCCGCACTCCCGCATCCGCTGACCCGCGGTCTCGGCTGATCGATCTCAGCCAGTGGATCAGCTGCTACACGTTCAACATGCGCGACGAGGCGTTCAATCTCTACACCCACTACTGGGACGGCGTCGGTCACGATGTGCGGCTCAAGTGCGGAGAACCCGGCAAAGGAGGCTGGGGCTATCGTCACATCGAGGATGAGCACAAGAAGGAATGGCAGGACAAGCTCGACCAAGCACGATCCAAGGGCTGGAAGGCCGAGGTCCAGGGGGTGCACTCCTGGGATGACCTCATGTCTGGGGCCGCGGGCTCAGCGATCACATGGCCGGACAAAGCCGGCCTCCAGCCACTCAACTCGACCAAGTGCGGGATCACCGATCTCTACCTTATGGATATCGACCGGCCTCAAGTGGTACTCATGACCATCAGGGTCTTTGCATCCTGGGCGACCAACAGCGATCGATTGATAACGACATTCCCCACCGCGAAATCGTCCTGTTGACGCGCGGGCGCCGGAGGTCTCTGCCGCTTCCGGCGCCCTTACTCCAAGGCGAAGGGCGACCTCGTACTTCCCTTCCGCACCCGACTCCCCCACTGACGCAGCCGCAGTCCCGCTTCATCCTCGGGGAACCGGAACGCCCTGATCACTGTTGCCCGCCCATCCAGTTCCTCCGCGAGCCGGACCAGTAGCTGGTCGCCGTCGTCCTCCCAGTCTGCGACCGCATAGGAAGCCACCCACCCGAGTTCAGGGTCGGCATTAGGGACGTACGCGTAGAGGTGCTCCCACCGGAGGTGCCACACCTGGAGATGGGCGGCCAGCGCCGCGCTCAGATCGAGCTCGTCAGCGTCCAGCGGCCCCTCGACGCCCCACAGCGGATAGGACCAGCCCCACTCGTTCCACATCCACACCTCGCTGACGCTCACCGCACCCGCTCCACGCGCTTCTCGTCCCACACGGGCTCGTCCGCCTCATACACGTTCCCGTCCGCCCCGAACACCAGGTACCGGTCGAAGCCGCGCGCGAACCAGCGGTCATGCGTGACCGCCACCACCGTCCCCTCGTAGTCGGCGAGCCCGTCCTCCAGGGCCTCCGCCGAAACCAGATCGAGGTTGTCGGTGGGTTCGTCGAGCAGCAGCAGGGTCGCGCCGGACAGCTCCAGCAGCAGGATCTGGAGGCGGGCCTGCTGGCCGCCGGAGAGCGACTCGAAGGTCTGCTCGGCCGACGCCGCGAGGCCGTAGCGGTCGAGGACGCGCGACGCCGCCTCCCGGGGCATGCCCGTCCGGTGGTCGTCGCCGCGGTGCAGGATGTCGAGCAGCGTCCTGCCGACCAGTTCCGGGTGCTCGTGCGCCTGCGCGAACAGGCCAGGGGCCACGCGTGCGCCGAGCTTCGCGACGCCGGTGTGCGGCACGGGCGCCCCCGCGACCTCCGCCGACGCGAGGTGGCCCGTCGACGGGTCCGGGTCGGTGCCGCCGGCGGCGAGGAGGCGCAGGAAATGCGACTTGCCCGAGCCGTTGGAGCCGAGCACCGCGATGCGTTCACCGAACCAGACCTCCAGGTCGAAGGGGCGCATCAGGCCGGTCAGCTCCAGGCCGTGGCACTCGATCACCCGGCGGCCGGTGCGCGAGCCGGTGAGGCGCATCCGGACGTTCTGCTCACGCGGGCGCTCCTGCGGCGGACCGGCCTGCTCGAACTTGGCGAGACGGGTCTGCGCGGCCTGGTATGCCGAGGCGAGGTCGCTGTTGTATTTCGCCTTCTCTTTGAACCGCAGGACGAGGGCCTTCAGCTTGGCGTGCTCCTCGTCCCAGCGTCGGCGGAGCTCGTCGAGCCGGGCCATCCGCTCCTCCCGGGCGACGTGGTAGCCGCCGAAGCCGCCGCCGTGCGTCCAGGTGGTGTTGCCCGCCGCGCCGAGCTCAAGGGTGACGATGCGGTCGGCGGCGCGGGCCAGGAGCTCCCGGTCGTGGGAGACCAGCAGCACCGTCTTCGACGTCGCCCGCAGCTGCTCCTCCAGCCAGCGCTTCGCCGGCACGTCGAGATAGTTGTCCGGCTCGTCCAGCAGCAGCACCTGTTCCGGACTGCGCAGCAATGCCTCCAGAACGAGCCGCTTCTGCTCGCCGCCGGACAGCGAGCGCACGCTGCGGTACTGGGCGCGCTCGAACGGGAGGCCGAGGGCGGCGACCGTGCAGTGGTCCCAGACGACCTCCTGGTCGTAGCCGCCCGCGTCGGCGTAGTCGGTGATCGCGGTGGCGTAGCGGAGCTGGGTGTCGGTCTCGTCCCGCTCGACGATGGCCTCCTCGGCCGCGGCGAGCGCCTCCGCCGCGCGACGGACGGCGGGAGGCGCCACGAGCACGAGGAGGTCGCGCACGGTCCGGTCGTCGCGGACATGCCCGACGAACTGGTCCATGACGCCGAGGCCGCCGTCGATCACGACGCCGCCGCTGTCCGGCCGCAGTTCGCCGCGGATGATCCGCAGCAGTGTCGACTTGCCCGCCCCGTTCGCGCCGATCAGCGCCGAGACGCTGCCCTCGCCGACCCGGAACGACACATCGTCCAGGAGCGGCCTCCCGTCGGCGAGCGCATACGAGACGCCCGAGACGTCGATGTGACCCATGACCTGTTTCCTGTCGTGCTGTGGACAAAGCCTTCCAGCCTAGACGAAACCGCCACCGGAGCACAGCACCGCCCGCAACGGAGGACATCCCGCGCCAGCCGCCCCTGGACTCCTCCGTTACCTGACCTCCCCGGCCTCCGGCGTCCGGATGTCCTCCATTAGCGACGGGAATCGCAATGGAGGAGATTCCGTCCGCCAACCCCCGAAATGCAGCGAACGGAGGAGAACCGAGCCCGTGAGGGCCGGGTCTCCTCCGTTGGCGGCGGGAGGAACGGGTGGGTCAGCGGCGGTAGTTCGGCGCCTCCACGACCATCTGGATGTCGTGCGGGTGCGACTCCTTGAGCCCGGCCGCGGTGATCCGGACGAACCGGCCGCGCTCCTTGAGCTCGGGGATGGTGCGCGCGCCCACGTAGAACATCGACTGGCGGAGGCCGCCGACGAGCTGGTACGCCACTGCGGAGAGCGGGCCGCGGTACGGCACCTGGCCCTCGATGCCCTCGGCGATGAGCTGCTCGTCGCTGGGCACGTCCGCCTGGAAGTAGCGGTCGCGCGAGTACGAGGTCTTCTTGCCGCGGGTCTGGAGGGCGCCGAGCGACCCCATGCCGCGGTAGTTCTTGAACTGCTTGCCGTTGACGAACACGAGGTCGCCGGGCGACTCCGCCGTTCCGGCGAGCAGTGAGCCGAGCATGACGCTCTCCGCGCCCGCGACCAGCGCCTTGGCGATGTCGCCCGAGTACTGGAGGCCGCCGTCGGCGATCAGCGGGACGTCCGCCGCGCGCGCGGCCAGCGAGGCCTCGTAGACCGCGGTCACCTGCGGCACCCCGACGCCCGCGACGACGCGGGTGGTGCAGATGGAGCCCGGCCCGACGCCGACCTTGATGGCGTCGGCGCCCGCGTCGATGAGCGCCTGCGCGCCGGAGCGGGTCGCGACGTTGCCGCCGATGACGTCGACGTGCGACGCGCGCGGCTCGTGCTTCAGGCGGTGGATGATGTCGAGCACGCCGGCGGAGTCGCCGTTGGCGGTGTCCACGACGATGACGTCCACGCCAGCGTCCACTAGGGTCATCGCGCGGTCCCAGGCGTCGCCGAAGAAGCCGATGGCCGCGCCGACGCGCAGGCGGCCCTCGTCGTCCTTGGTCGCGAACGGGTACTTCTCGCTCTTGTCGAAGTCCTTGACGGTGATGAGTCCGCGGAGCCGGCCGTCGGCGTCCACGAGCGGGAGCTTCTCGATCTTGTGCTCGGCGAAGATGGCGACCGCGGAGTCCGGGTCGATGCCGACCGGCGCGGTGATCAGCGGCATGCGCGTCATGACGTCGCGCACCAGGGTGGTGGAGCGCTCGAACGGGGAGACGAAGCGCATGTCGCGGTTGGTGATGATGCCGACGAGCTTGCCGTCGCCCTCCACCACCGGCAGGCCGGAGACCCGGAACTGCCCGCAGAGGGCGTCCACTTCCTCGACGGTCGCCTCCGGCGTGGTGGTGACCGGGTTGGTGATCATGCCCGACTCGGACCGCTTCACCTTGTCGACGTTGGTCGCCTGGTCCTCGATCGAGAGGTTGCGGTGGATGATGCCGATGCCGCCGTGCCGGGCCATGGCGACGGCCATGCGCGACTCGGTCACGGTGTCCATGGCGCTGGACAGGAGGGGGGTCGCCATGCTGATCCGCTTGGTCAGGCGAGTCGAGGTGTCCGCCTCGCTCGGGATGACGTCGGTGTGCCCGGGGAGGAGCATGACGTCGTCGTAGGTCAAACCGATGAATCCGAACGGATCCGCCTGGTCCATTTCACCCCTATCAAGGTCGCGCGAGTTGTGGATGATCCATGGTAACGGCACAAGCTGGTGGGATATTCCGGGCTGGGAGCGTCATGGCGCCTCCCGACGACCCGCGCGCCTGGCGAATCCGTCGATGGCGCCGAGAATCTGGTCCGAGCGCCAGAACGGCCCGATGTCGTGCTCCGCTTTCGACTTCACGATCCCGGCATCGAGGAGGGCCCTCATCGGCGGGTACACGTTGGGAGGCTGCACACCGAGCTCATGAGCTACCGCGACCGCGTCCAGCACCGGACGCCGGGCGAGGATGTCCAGGATCTTCCAGGCGTTGCTGTCACGGCGCACCGTGAGCCGTCCTTCCCACTCCTTGCGGATTCCGTCGATCTCCGCCACCAGCGCACGCGCGTTCGCGACGGCGCGCAGCGACGCGTCGGCGAAGGCGCCGACGATCGGGTTCACGTCACCGCCGCGGTACGCCGTGAGCGCTGCGTGGTGGCCCGCCACATCCGCGAGCAGGCCCGCCGACACTGGGACGGCGACGCTGCGCGTGATGCCGCGATGGCGCAGCATCGCCTGGGCGAGCGCGCGTCCCGTGCGGCCGTTGCCGTCGGTGAACGGGTGGATGGTCTCGAACTGCGCGTGCGCCACGGCGATGGCCACCAGCGACGGGACATCGGGTCGGTCGGCGAAAGCCACGAGATCGTCGACGAGCGCGGGGACGCGTTCGCTCGCGGGCGCGACGAACTCGGCTCCGACCGGGCTGTCGGAACGCGTGCCGATCCACACGGCCTCCCGGCGCCACTCCCCCGGAGTGTGCCTCGGCTGGTCGTGGAGCAGGACCTCGTGCATGGTGAGGATCGCCTCGACTGAGATGTCCTCGGAGAGATCGAGCGCAGCTTGCAGGGATCGGGTGTTCGCTGCGATCTGCTGCGCGTTGCGACCCGTCTTCCCGCCGAGCTCGGCGCTGAAGATCGCACGGGCCGACGCGGTCAGGTTCTCGATCTGGGAGGACGAAGCCGCCTCGGAGCGGAGCAGCACAGGAGCCCAGGCGCTCACCCGCGATCCCAGTTCGGCGTCGAACCTGCTCAGCTCCCGGTCGGCCTCCTCGGCCGCGGCGAGGGTCGCGGGGTCGGGTTGCGGTCTCAACTCCGCGATCATCGGCGGGACGGCAGCGCGATAGGCGCGCCGGACGCTCTGTCGTTCGGCGGTGGCTCCCCACGCCGTGCTCGGGATCCACACGCGCTCTTCCCAGTCGAGCGCAGGCCAGCTAGCGGAAGTCATAAGCCCCTCCCGTCATTTTATGAGTTAGCCCGTTAGCTCATAATGAACGACGGAATCATTATGAGCTAACCACCCCCTCACTCCACCGTCGCGAGATCCAGTTCCGCCTGCTTCTTCCCTTGCCGGGCCGCCACGATCATGTCGACGCTGAGGATGGCCAGGGCGAGCCAGACGATCGCGAAGCCGATCCAGCGTTCCGGCGGCATCGCCTCGTTCAGCAGCACCACGCCCACCAGGAACTGGATGAACGGCGCGAAGTACTGGATGAAGCCCATGTAGACCAGCGGGAGCCGGCGGGAGGCCGCGGCGAAGAACAGCAGCGGCACGGCGGTGATCACACCGGCGCCCACGAGCAGTACCGTGTGCCACGGGCCGTCGCTCCCGATCGTCAGACCGGCCGTCACCCCCACGACGACGAGCTGCACGATCGCGACGGGCGTCAGCCACATGGTCTCCAGTGTGAGGCCGGAGACCGCGTCGACCCGGCCGCCGACGCGCTTCTTGATGAGGCCGTAGAAGCCGAACGAGAACGCCAGGATCAGCGCGATCCACGGGACCTGCCCGTAGCCGATCGCGAGCACGACGACGGCGACCACGCTCACGCCCACGGCCACCCACTGGGCGATGCGCAGTCGTTCGCGCTGGACGATGACGCCGAGGAACACGGTCACGATCGGGTTGATGAAGTAGCCGAGGGCGGCCTCCACCACCTGCCCGCTGACGGTGGCCAGCACGTAAGTCTGCCAGTTGACGTAGATGAGCGCGCCGGCGAGCCCCATCGTGAACAGCACCCTGCGGTCCTTCAGCAGGGCGCCGAACCTGCGCCAGGCGCGCGTGACGGTGAGCGCGATCGCGCAGAACGCCAGCGAGAAGATGACCCGCCAGGCGACGATCTCCCACGCACTGGCCGGCGCGAGCGCCAGGAAGTAGATGGGGAGGATGCCCCAGAGCACGTAGGCGGAGATCGCGTAGGTCAGGCCGGACCTGCGGTGTTCGGTGAGGGGCTGGGATTGCGGCACCCGCACGACACTACTCCGACGCGGGCCCGTCGGCAGTCGGCCCGGCGGCAGTCAGCGGCAGACGACGAAGGCCCGGGCGCAATCGCGCCCGGGCCCGGTCGAAAGAAGGTGCGTCAGCGGACGACGACCGCGAGGACGTCGCGAGCCGAGAGGACCAGGTAGTCCTCGCCGCCGAACTTGACCTCGGTGCCCCCGTACTTGGAGTAGATCACCTTGTCGCCGACGGCGACGTCGAGCGGAACGCGGTTGCCGTTGTCGTCGATGCGGCCCGGTCCGACAGCCACGACCTCGCCCTCCTGGGGCTTCTCCTTGGCGGTGTCGGGGATGACCAGACCGGAAGCAGTGGTCTGCTCAGCCTCGACCTGCTTGATGACGATGCGATCTTCGAGCGGCTTGATGGAGACCGACACGGTTGACCTCTTTCTTTGGTGAACTCAGTCTTTGCGAACTCAATGGTCTGCGCGGCTTGCGTTAGCAAACTCGCACGGAGAGTGCTAACACGAGTCTAGGGGGTGCGTTAGCAGTCACGCAACGTGAGTGCCAGAAGGTACCGTGGTGCACATGGACCGGTCAGAACTCGTCGAGCTGCTCAGCCCCGAAGGCCTCCGGCTGCTCGACTCGCTGCCGCCCTACCGGTCGGAGAAGGACGTCCTGCGGATGGTCACCGACCTCCGCAAGCAGGGCCACTCCCCCGGCCTGGTCGCCGCCGTCCTGACCCAGGCGAAGCTGCGCAAGAAGGCGGTCGGCAAGTTCGGCGAGTTCGCGTCCCGGATGCTGTTCACCGAGGCGGGACTGGAGCAGGCGACCCGGCTGTCGGTCGCGGCACGCCACGCGGGCCGGTTCCGGGCGGCGGGCCTGAACCGCATCGCCGACCTCGGCTGCGGCATCGGCGGCGACGCGCTCGCCCTCGCCGCCCTCGAGCTGGAGGTCACGGCCGTGGAGGCCGACGAGGTCACGGCCGCGATCGCCGCGTTCAACCTCGCCCCGTTCCCCTCGGCCACCGTCGAGCACGGCCGAGCGGAGGACGTGAGCCTCCGCGCGATCGACGGCGTCTTCCTCGACCCCGCCCGCCGGACGGCCGGCCACACGGACACCGACCGGCTGACCGACCCGGACGACTACACGCCGTCGCTCGGCTTCGCGTACGAGCTGGCGACCGGCCGCTCGGTCGGGCTCAAGCTCGGTCCGGGCTTCGACCGCGACCTCATCCCGTCGACCGCCGAGGCGCAGTGGGTGTCCGCCGACGGGCAGGTGGTCGAGCTCGGACTGTGGTTCGGCGCGCTCGCCCGCTCGGGCATCCGCCGGGCCGCGCTGGTGCTGCGCGGCGACGAGGCGAACGAGCTCACCGCCGAGGCCGACAGCGAGGACGCCGAGACCGGCGAGCTCGGCGAGTACCTCTACGAGCCGGACGGCGCGGTCATCCGCGCCCGCCTCATCGGCGACCTCGCCCGGCGCCTCGACGGCCGCATGCTCGGCGACGGGATCGCCTACATCACGGCGGACGAGCCGATCCCGACGCCGTTCGCGGCGGGCTTCCGGGTTCTCGAGACCCTGCCGTTCGCGGAGAAGGACCTCAAGAAGGCGCTACGGGCCCGCGGCATCGGCACGCTGGAGATCAAGAAGCGCGGCGTGGACGTCGACCCCGCAGCGCTCCGGACGCGGCTCAAGCTCTCGGGCGACCGCCCCGCGACTCTGATCCTCACCAGGGTCGCGGGACGTCACACCGCTCTGCTCGCGGAGCGCGTCTGATCGGGAGCCGGGGTCAGTACCGGTACGTCGTCGACAGGTTCGCCAGGATGATGCCCCAGACGATCCAGAAGATGATCGCGATGGCGATCGCCACGAATCCGAGGATGATCCCGGTGAGCCAGAAGCCCTTGGCCTGCGGCTCCTTGCTCCTGCCGATGAAGCCGAGGACGACCGCTGCGACCGCGAACAGCGCGCCGATCCCGAACGCGAAGTTCAGGATGATGCCGATGATGCCGCCGACGAGCGACAGGATGCTGAGGATCGGCGACTTGCCGGCCGGCGCCGTCGCATAGGGCTGCGCGTAGCCGGGCGCGGGCTGGCCGTACGTCGGCTGGCCGTAGCCGGGCTGCTGGCCGTAGGGCTGCTGCGGCTGCTGGCCGTACGGCTGCTGCCCGTACGGCTGCTGCGGCTGCTGCCCGTACGGCTGCTGCGGCTGCTGGCCATACGGCTGCTGGGGCTGCTGCCCATAGGGCTGCTGACCGTACGGCTGCTCCGGCGCACCGTATCCCGGGGCCGCCGGCTGCGCGGGCGGAACGGGCGGCGCCGGCGGGGCGACCGGAGGCGTCGGCGGGACTCCGTCCGGCGCTGCGGCGGGCGGGATGTCGGACGACGGAGGAACCGGCTGGGCCGGCGTGCTGCCGTCCGTTCCTTCGGGCTCTGCTGCGCCTGACGGGGTGTTCGGATCGGACATGCTGCCCATCTCCTTCTCTGGTGAGTTCCTGAGAAAATCCTGTAACGAATCCATGGTCTCAGCGGTGGGACGACGTGTCAACGCACGGAGTCGCGCGCGCTCAGACCGGCGCGACCTGGATGTCCGTGACCGGCAGCGTGGAGTCCGCGCCGAAATCCAGGCGGCTCGGCGCCCGGCCGGCCATGATGAGCTGCGCGCCGAGCGCGGCGATCATCGCGCCGTTGTCGGTGCAGAGCGACAGGGCCGGGATGCGGAGGGTCACGCCGGCCTCCGCGGCCCGCTGCACCGCGAGCTGCCGCACCCGGGCGTTCGCCACCACGCCGCCGCCGAGCAGCAGCCGCGGCACGTCGTGGTCGAGGCAGGCGGCGATCGCCTTGGTGAGGAGGACGTCGGCGACGGCCTCCCGGAAGGACGCGGCGACATCGGCCACCGGGACCTCCTCGCCGGCGTCCTGCCGCTGCTCCACCCACCGCGCGACCGCGGTCTTGAGCCCGGAGAACGAGAAGTCGTACCTGTGCCGCTCGAGGTCCTTCGGCTTGGTGAGCCCGCGCGGGAACCGGATGGCCCGCGGGTCGCCGTCGGCGGCGACGCGGTCGATCTGCGGGCCGCCGGGGTACGGGAGGCCGAGCACGCGGGCGACCTTGTCGAACGCCTCTCCGGCGGCGTCGTCGATCGTCTCGCCGAGCAGTTCCACGTCCGACACCAGGTCGCGCACGAGCAGCAGCGAGGTGTGGCCGCCGGACACCAGGAGGGCGACCGTGGGCAGCTCGACCGGGTGGCCGGGGCCGCCGGACGCGTCGAGGACGTCCGCGCCGACGTGCCCCACGAGGTGGTTGACCGCGTAGAGCGGCTTGCCCAGCGACAGCGCCAGCGCTTTCGCTGCGCCGACTCCGACCATCAGCGCACCGGACAGGCCCGGGCCGCTGGTCACGGCGATGGCGTCGATATCGGCGAGCTCGATCCCGGCGTCCGCGACGGCGGTGCGGAGGGTCGGTGTGAGCGCCTCCAGGTGGGCGCGCGCCGCGACCTCCGGGACGACCCCGCCGTAGCGGGCGTGCTCCTCCATGGAGGAGGCGATGGTGTTGGCGAGCAGGGTCGTGCCGCGCACGATGCCCACGCCGGTCTCGTCGCACGAGGTCTCGATGCCGAGCACGAGCGGGCCGTCGCCGCGCGATCCGGACGGAGTCGGTGCGTTCATGCGATCGTGGTCTCCGGGGTCGGGACGGTCAGGCGCATGACGATCGCATCCACCCCGTCCGGCTGGTAGTAGTGCGGGCGCACGCCGATCTCCTCGAAGCCGAGCGTGCGGTAGAGCGTCTGGGCGCCGGGATTGTCGGCGCGCACCTCCAGGAAGACCTCGCCGGCGCCGCGGTTGCGCGCCTCGCCGATGAGGGCGAGCATGAGCGTGCGGCCGAGGCCGTGGCGCCGCGCCCGCGGGGCCACCGCGATGGTCTGGATGTCCCCCTCGCCCGCGCCGCGCGGGGCGAGCAGCCCGGCGTACCCGTCGATCCGCTCCGGGTCGTCGACGCCGACGGCGACCAGGTAGTAGCCGTGCGGCCCCGTCAGCTCGGCGCGCATCGAGTGCTCGGACCAGGCATCCGTGACGAAGGTGGCGCGCTCGAGCTCCATGATCGCGTCCACATCGGCCTCGGTCGCGCGGCGGAGCTGCCACGACGGAGCGCCGGCAGCGTGCGCGTTCACGCGCTCACCCGCTTGGGCCCGGCGGAGAGCGTGACGTCCGGCGAGCGCAGGTAGAGCGGCTCGTCGCGGTCGAACGGGAGGCCGGCGGTGAAGCGCAGCTCGGCGATCATCCCGAGCAGGCCCGCCGAGACCGTCGCCGTCTCTTCGCGCGGCAGTTCGGGGTGCGGCAGCGCGTCGGGCTTGTCCAGTCCGGGGCCGTCCAGGCGCACCGGGAGGCCGTGCTCGTCGACGCCGGAGTAGGCCGTCCAGTAGCGCTCGCGACGGCGCGCGTCCGTCACGACCAGCAGCGGCCCGGTGTGCCCGGCGAGGTAGCGCTCGTACGCGACCGCGTCGTGGCTGACGACGGGCACGAGCGGGCGCCCGGCGCCGAACGCGAAGGCGGTCGCCGCGGCGATGCCGACCCGGAGGCCCGTGAACGGACCGGGCCCCATCCCCGCGACCACGCCGGAGAGCGCGTCGACCCGGGTGCCGGAGGCGTCCAGCGCCGCGGCGATGAGGTCGCCGATCACCTCGGCGTGCCGCATGGTGTCCGGCTCGGTGACTTCGGCGAGGATGCCGCCGTCGCGGTCGACCACGGCGACACTCGTGCCCGCGGAGGTGTCGATGGCGAGGAGCATGCCTCCAGCCTATGCGGGATGCGGGTCCTGGCGGACCTGCCCGTCCTCCCGTGTGCGAAGCTGTGGGCATGGCGTCCTCGCGGTCCGGCTCCCTCGTCTCGGCCGACGTGCGCCGGCACAATCTGGCGCTCGTCGCGCACCGGCTGGCGGAGCGCGGCCCGCTGTCGCGCAGCCAGCTCGCCGACGCCACCGGGCTCGCCCGCGGCTCGGTGACGGCACTCGTCGCCGCGCTCGTGGAGGCCGGGGTCGTGCGCGAGTCGGAGGAGCCGGAGACCGCGCCGCGCGAGAACGCGCCCCGCGGGCGCCCGCTCACCCTGCTGCGGCTGGCGGCCGACGACGTCGCCCTCCTGGTGCTGCAGCTCGACGCCGACCAGGCGACGGCGGTGCTCACCGCGGTGGACGGCCGCGCGCTGTTCCGCGCGTCCGAGCACCACGGCCGGCCGATGGGCGACCCCGAGCGCGTGCTGGACGTGCTCGCGCGCGTGCTGGCCCGATCGCTCGACGCCGCAGCGGGCCTCGGCCGGCGGGTGGCCGACCTGACGGTCGTCGTGTTCGCCCCGATCGGCGGCACGCCTCCCGTGGTCGTGGTCGACACCGACTTCGAGTGGGGCGTTGTGGATGTGCTGACCGGCTTGCGGCAGCGGGTCCCCGCGATGCCGCCCGCCGCGCTGGCGAGCGACGGCACGGTCGCCGCCCTGGCCGAGCTCGCGGAGCTGGCGGATGCGGGCCAGGGCGTCCGCGATCTGGTCTACGCCAAGAGCAACTCGGGCATCGGCGGCGCGGTCGTCGCGGACGGCGCCCTCATCCCCGGCGCCCACGGGTTCGCCGGCGCGTTCGGGCACCTCGCCGTCGATCCGCGCGGCGCCCGGTGCCTGTGCGGCCAGCGCGGGTGCCTGGTCACCGTCGCGGGCCCTGACGTGGTACTGGCCGCAGCCGGGCTGACGGCGGAGGTCGCCGAGCGCGGGCTCACGGACGCGCTGCGCGAGCTGGTCGCCCGGATCCGGGCCGGCGAGCCGCGCGCGACCGCGGCGTGGGAGGCCGCGCTGCCGTGGATCGCGCACGCCCTGCGCCTCGTCACGATGACCGTGGACCCCGAGGTCGTCGTCCTCGGCGGGTTCTGGGCCGAGCTGGCGCCGTCGATCGCGGCCGCCTTCGAGGCGGACGGCCCGGCGATCGCGTCGCCGATCGCGGTGGTCCCTGGTCGCCTGGGCGAGGACGCCGCCCTGCTCGGCGCCGCGCGCGTCGCCCGCGACGGCCTCCTGGACGACCCGCTGGCCCTCGCCTCCGCCCCTGCCGCGGTGTCGATTTGATTCGACGCTTGAATTAATCACGGGGATACGTCATGCTTACGCGGGTAATCACACCCCCGAAAGGACCGACCATGACGACGATGTCATCGAGCTCTCCCGACCCCGCGCCGCTCTCCGCAGTCATCGGCGCCGGCGCCGCCGACGCCTCCCCGGATGCCGCCGACACCGCGGGCACCGTCAGCCCGCTCGCCCGCCGCGGCCTGCTCCCCTCCCTCGCGATCACCTCCCTGGTGCTGTTCGCGACCTACTCCGGCCTGGTCAGCGTGCTGCTGCCCAACCAGGTCGCGAACATCGACCCCGCGAACAAGGTCGCCACCCTTGCGATCGTGACCACGACCTCCTTCGTGTTCACGCTGTTCGCGCAGCCGATCGTCGGCGCGTTCAGCGACCGCACCCGCTCGCGGATGGGCCGCCGCGCCCCCTGGATGGTGATCGGCACCGCCGTCGCGGCCGCGTTTTTGATCGGCCTCGGCTCGCTGCAGTCGATCCTCTGGATCACGGTCTTCTGGGTCGTCATCCAGGTCGCGCTCAATGCGATGCAGGGCCCGCTCAGCGCGATCACGCCCGACCGCTTCCCGCGCAGCCGCCGTGGCGTGGCCTCCGCGATGGTCGGCATCGGCACCATGGCAGGCGTCACGGTCGGCGTCATCGTCGCGGGGATGCTCGCCGCGAACGTCGGTGTCGCGTACTCGGCGTTCGGGATCGTCGTGCTGCTGGTCACGCTCGGCTTCGTGCTGTTCAACCGCGACTACTCCAGCACGGGCATCGAGCTGCCGCCGTTCCGCTGGAAGGCGTTCTTCGCCGGGTTCTGGATCAACCCCCGCAAGCACCCCGACTTCGCCTGGGCGTTCGCGGCGCGGTTCCTGTTCATCCTCGGCTACTTCGTGGCCTTCAGCTACCAGCTCTTCATCCTCACCGACTACATCGGGATGTCGCTGAAGCAGGCGAACGCCCAGATCGGTCTCATCAGCCTCGCCTCGCTGGTCACCACCGTCGTCGCGGTGGCCCTCGCCGGCTGGCTGAGCGACAAGCTCGGCCGCCGCAAGGTCTTCATCTACCTCGCCTCGGCGCTCATGGTCGTCGGGCTGGCGATTCCGCTGCTGCTGCCGACCGTCACCGGGATGCTGCTCATGTCGGCGATCAACGGCTTCGGCTTCGGCCTCTACATGGCCTGCGACACCGCCCTGATGACCGAGGTGCTGCCCGGCGGCGGCGTCGCGGCCGCCAAGGACCTCGGCATCCTGAACGTGGCGACCAACATCCCGCAGGCGCTCAGCCCCGCGATCGCGGCGCTGCTGATCGGCGCCGTCGGCGGCTACCCGGCACTCTTCGTCTTCGCGATGGTGTGCGTCGCGCTCGCCGCCCTCGTCCTCATCCCCATCAAGTCCGTCCGCTGAGAAGGAGAAACCTCGTGACAGACAGCACCATCGACCGCCCAGAAGTCAGCACGGCAGCCGGCCGCGTCCGAGGGCGGTGGCGCGACGGATCCGCGGCCTTCCTCGGCATTCCGTTCGCGGAGCCGCCCGTCGGCGAGCTGCGCTTCGCCGCTCCCGAGCCGCACCGGCCGTGGGAGGGCGTGCGCGACGCCGGCGAGCACGGCGCGACGCCGCAGCGCAAGGCGCTCGCGGAGATCACGCTCATCCCGGAGCCGTCCTACCCCGGCGAGTCGACGCTCAATGTCGATGTCTTCACGCCGCGGCCGGGCGACCCGGAGGCGAAGCTGCCGGTGCTGGTGTACATCCACGGCGGCGGCTACGTCGCCGGCTCCCCGGCCAGCCCCTGGTACGACGGCGCCGCGTTCAACCGCGACGGCGTCGTGACGGTCAGCGTGTCGTACCGGCTCGGCTTCGACGGCTTCGGCTGGATCGAGGACGCTCCGGCGAACCGCGGCATCCTGGACTGGATCCTGGCCCTGGAGTGGGTGCGCGACAACATCGCGGCCTTCGGCGGCGACCCGGCGTCGGTCACGATCGCCGGCCAGTCCGCGGGCGGCGGAGCCGTGCTCACCCTGCTGACGGTCCCGCGCGCCGCGAGCCTGTTCCACCGCGTGTACTCGATCTCCGGCACCACAGCGAGCGTGGCGCGGGAGGACGCCGAGCGGCACGGGCGCGCCCTCGCCGCCGCGGCGGGGGTCGCGCCCACGCGCGCCGGTCTCTCCACGCTGACCGAGGAGCGCATCCTGGCCCTGCAGGGCGAGGACGACGCTGTCACCTCGCCGGAGGCGCCGAGCGACCCGATGGCCCCGCTGCGCGCACTGGCCTCCGGATCGGCGCTGCGCTGGGCTCCTGTCGTGGACGGCGACCTCGTGCCCGCGCCGATCGGCGCGGCGATCGCGGACGGGATCGGCGCGGACAAGGCGCTGGTGCTCGGCGCGACCGACAACGAGTTCAACATGGCCGTGACGGACCTGCGGGACGTCCTCGCCGACGCCGACCCGGCCGGACTGCTGGTCTCTGTCGGCGTCCCGGCGGAGGCGGCGAGCGCGTACGTCGCCGGCCACCCCGGGCTCGACACCGCCGGGACCCTCGGGCAGTTCGTCACGGACGCGATGTTCCGGGCGCCCGCCCGCGAGATCGCGGAATCCCGTGCCGCGGCCGGAGTCCCGGCCTGGGTCTACCGGTTCGCCTGGACGTCGCCCACCTTCGGCGCGGCCGTGCACTGCCTCGACGTCCCGTTCTTCTTCGACTGCCTCGACAGCGAGCGGGTGCCGTACATCGCGGGCGAGCAGCCGCCGGCCTCGCTCGCGGACGACGTGCACGGAGCGGCGGTGCGCTTCGTCACCACCGGTGACCCCGGCTGGCCCGCCTACGTGCTCCCCGAGCGCGAGGTGCAGGTCTTCGACGTCCCGACCACGGCCGTGGGGGACGGCCTGGCCGACGTCGGCGTGCTTCAGAGCGCACGCTGACGTCCCCGCCCGCGCCGCCGGAGGCGACGCCACCGGCGCGGGCGGGAAACGGGGGGATGCGGGGTCAGGCCCAGCGGGGGCCGAAGCCGGTGACGGTGACCGTGCGCGGCTCGTCGGCGTCGAGGTCGCCGTCGCCGAGGTCGCCGTCGCCGAGGTCGCCGTCGCCGAGGTCGACGGCGTCGTCCTCCACCGCGCTCCCCGCGCCGGTCGGCCGCACGATGTCGATCTCCAGCCACGACTCCGCAACTCCGTCGAGCATCCCGCCGCCCCACTCCACGACCACCACCGAGCCGGCGAAGTCGATGTCGAGGTCGTCCAGCTCGACGGCGCTGCCGAGCCGGTAGGCGTCCACGTGCACGAGCGGCGTGCCGCCGACCAGGCTCGGGTGCGTGCGGGCCAGCACGAAGGTCGGGCTCGTCACCGGGCCACGGACGGCGAGGCCCTCGCCGATCCCCCGGGTCAGCGTCGTCTTGCCCGCGCCGAGCGGGCCGGTCAGCACCAGGAGGTCGCCCGCGCGCAGCAGCGCGGCCAGCTCCAGCCCGAGGGCGTGCATGTCGTCGGCGGTGCCCACCGACAGCGAGACGAGGATGCGCCCGGTCACGCCGCTCCCCCGCGGTAGCTGCGCCGCACCCTCCCGCCGACGCGGGTGACGATCTCCCAGTTGATGGTGTCCGCCGCCTCGGCCCAGTCGTCCGCGGTCGGCACGCCCGTCGCGGGGTCGCCGAACAACACGACCTCGTCGCCGACCGCGACCTCCGCGTCGCCGACGTCGACCACGAACTGGTCCATCGCCACCCGGCCGGACACCCGGTAGCGGCGGCCGTGGATCGACACCGGCCCCCGCCCCGACGCGTGGCGCGGGATGCCCTCCGCGTACCCGAGCGGCACGAGCACCAGCGTCGTCTCGGTCGCGGTGCGGTAGGTGTAGTCGTAGGAGACGCCGGTCCCGGCGGCCACTCTGCGCACCGCGGCCACCCGGCCGCGCAGCGTCATCGCCGGCCGCAGCCCGAGTTCGGCCGCCGACGCGGGGCCGAAGGGGCTCAGCCCGTAGATCGCCAGCCCGAACCGGACCAGGTCGAATCGCGACTCGGGAAGCGTGAGCGCGGCGGCGCTGGCCGCGATGTGCCGGAGCGCCGGCCGCAGCCCGGCGGCCTCGGCCTGCTCGACCCCTCGCCGGAACACCGCGATCGCGGCCCGGTCGTCGTCGAGCGACGCGTTCGAGAGGTGGCTGAACAGGCCGCGCACCACCAGAGTCCCGGTCTGCTCGAGCTCGCGCGCCCGGGCCACGACGGCCTCCCACTCGGAGGCGGGGACACCGTTGCGGCTGAGCCCGGTCTCCAGCTTGAGCTGCACGAACGCCGGCGTCTCGACCGTTCCGGCTGCCGCGGCCGCCTCCAACTGGGCCGCGGACGAGATGCCCACGTCGATGCCCGCGGCGACAGCGGCCGCGAAGTCCTCGTCCGGATCGTGCAGCCACGCCAGCACCGGGGCGTCGATCCCGGCCTCCCGCAGCTGCAGGCCCTCGGGGATGTCCGCGACGCCGAGCCAGTCCGCGCCGCCGGCGAGGGCCGCCCGCGCGCACTCGACCGCTCCGTGTCCGTAGGCGTTGGCCTTGACGACCGCCAGCACGTGGGGCGTGCCGACGAGCTCGCGCAGGCGCGCGACGTTCGCGGTCACCGCATCCAGATCGACGACGGCTTCACGGAACGCGGCGCTCACGCGTCCCGCTCCAGCACGACGAAGGCGGTCGCGATCCCGGCATCGTGCGACATCGACACGTGGATGTGCGCGATCCCCCGCTCGGCGACCTGGCGCCCGACCACGTTGTGCAGCACGAAACCCGGGTTCCTCTCCTCGTCGGGCACGATCTCCATGTCGTGCCAGCGCACGCCCTGCGAACCGCCGAGCGCCTTGATCAGCGCCTCCTTGGCGGCGAAGCGCGCAGCGAGGGAGTGCACCGGCAGCCCGCGCTCGGCCTCGGTGAAGAGGCGCTCGCGCAGCTTGGGCGTGCGGTCCAGCGATCGGGCGAAGCGCACCAGATCGACGACGTCGATCCCGATGCCGGCGATCACGGGGGCCCCTACTCCACGGTGACGGACTTGGCCAGGTTGCGCGGCTGGTCCACGTCGAGGCCCTTCGCCGCCGACAGCTCCATGGCGAAGATCTGCAGCGGCACCACCGAGAGCAGCGGCTCGAACAGCGGAGCGGCGAGCGGGATGCGGATGACCTCGTCGGCGAACGGCAGCACCGCGGCGTCGCCGGCCTCCGCGATCGCGATCACGCGGGCACCACGGGCGCGGATCTCCTGGATGTTCGAGACGACCTTCTTGTGCAGCTCGTCCGACCAGCGCGGGCTCGGCACCACGACGAACACCGGCTGGCCGGGCTCGATGAGGGCGATCGGGCCGTGCTTGAGCTCGCCGGCGGCGAAGCCCTCCGCGTGGATGTACGCGAGCTCCTTGAGCTTGAGCGCGCCCTCCAGAGCGATCGGGTAGCCGACGTGCCGGCCGAGGAAGAGCACGGAGCGGGTGTCCGACATCCAGTGCGCGAGCTGCGCGATCGTCTCGTGCGCCTCGAGCACCGTGGCGATCTTCGCGGGGACGGCCTGCAGCTCGGCGACGGCGTCGCGCTGCTGCGCGGAGGACAGCGTGCCGCGCACTCGGGCGAGGTGGAGGCCGAAGAGGTAGAGCGCGGTGATCTGGGCGACGAACGCCTTGGTCGAGGCGACCGCGACCTCGGGGCCGGCGTGCGTGTACAGCGCAGCGTCGGACTCGCGCGGGATGGTCGCGCCCTGGGTGTTGCAGACCGAGATCGCCTTCGCGCCGGCCTCCCGGGCGTACTTGACCGCCATCAGCGTGTCCATGGTCTCGCCGGACTGGCTGATCGAGATGACCAGGGTGCCGTCGGTGAGGACCGGCTCGCGGTAGCGGAACTCGTGGCTGAGCTCGACCGTGACGGGGACGCGCGCCCACTTCTCGATCGCGTAGCTGCCGACCAGCCCGGCGTAGGCCGCGGTGCCGCAGGCGACGATGGTGATCCGGTCGATGCCCTGGAGGAAGTCGTCGCCGATCGCGTCCAGCTCCGGGATGTGCACGGTGCCGTCGACGACGCGACCGCGCAGGGTGTTCGCCACCGCGTCCGGCTCCTCGGCGATCTCCTTCGCCATGAACGACGACCAGCCGCCCTTCTCGGCGGCGGAGGCGTCCCACGCGACCTCGAACGGCTCCACCTCGACCGGCGCACCGGCGAAGTCCGTGACCGTGACAGAGTCGGGCGTGATCGTGACGATCTGGTCCTGGCCGATCGCCAGCGCGCGGCGGGTGTGCTCCACGAACGCGGCGACGTCGGAGCCGAGGAAGTTCTCGCCCTCGCCGAGGCCGATCACGAGCGGCGAGTTGCGGCGGGCGCCGACCACGACGTGCGGCTGGTCCTCGTGCAGGGCCAGGAGCGTGAAGGCGCCCTCCAGGCGCGAGACGACGCGCTGGAACGCCTCGCTCAGGTCGCCGGTGGCGCGGTACTCGCGGCCCAGCAGCACGGCCGCGACCTCGGTGTCGGTCTCCGACTCGAACGCGAAGCCGTCGGCGAGCAGCTCGTCCTTCAGGCTCGAGAAGTTCTCGATGATGCCGTTGTGGATGACCGCGAGGCGGCCGTCGTCGCCCAGGTGCGGGTGGGCGTTGCGGTCGGTCGGGCCGCCGTGCGTCGCCCAGCGGGTGTGGCCGATGCCGGTTCCGCCGTTGGGGATCGGGTTGGCCTGCAGGTCGCCGGCGAGCACGGAGAGCTTGCCGGCCTTCTTGGCCGTCGCGAGATGGCCGTCAGGGTCGATGACGGCGACGCCGGCCGAGTCGTAGCCGCGATACTCGAGGCGCTTCAGGCCGCCGAGCAGGACCTCCAGGCTCTTGTCGGTACCGACGTACCCCACGATTCCACACATGCACCCGAGTCTATCGTGGGCGCACCTTAGACTTGTCGCCTATGGCTGAGAACGGCGCCGCTCGCGGCGGATCCACGGCGAACGGCGAGTCCAGCACCCCCTTCGTGGAGCTGAGCCGTTCCGACTGGTCCGAGCTGGCGCAGAACACCCGGCTTCCGCTCAAGGAGACCGAGATCGTGCAGTTGCGCGGCCTCGGCGACCCGCTGGACCTCCGGGAGGTCGAGGAGGTCTACCTGCCGCTCAGCCGCCTGCTCAACCTGTACGTCGGCGGCACCAAGCAGCTCCATCGCGTCACGAGCGACTTCCTCGGCGAGCGCGCGCAGCCCACGCCGTTCGTGATCGGCGTCGCCGGCTCCGTGGCCGTCGGCAAGTCGAGCATCGCGCGCCTGCTGCGCGAGCTGCTCTCCCGCTGGGACGACACCCCCCGGGTCGAGCTCGTGACTACGGATGGCTTCCTGCTCCCGAACGCCGAGCTCGAGCGCCGCGGCCTGATGGAGCGCAAGGGCTTCCCGGAGTCGTACGACCGCCGGGCGCTGCTCCGGTTCGTGACCGAGGTCAAGAGCGGCGCCCCCGAGGTGCGCGCACCGTTCTACTCGCACCTCAGCTACGACATCGTGCCGGACGCGGAGATCGTGGTGCGCCGGCCGGATGTGCTCATCGTCGAGGGGCTCAACGTCCTGCAGCCGGCGGGCGGCGGCAACCGGCTCGCGGTGAGCGACCTGTTCGACTTCAGCGTGTACGTGGACGCGCGCACGCGCGACATCGCGCACTGGTACCAGGAGCGCTTCCTCAAGCTCCAGCGCGGCGCGTTCGCCAACCCCAAATCGTACTTCCACCGCTACGCGCAGCTGACCGAGGAACAGGCCAGGGCCAGGGCCGCAGCCATCTGGACGGCCATCAACGAGCCCAACCTCATCCAGAACATCCGGCCGACGCGGTCGCGGGCGAAGCTCGTCCTGCGCAAGGAGGCCGACCACACCGTGAGCTCCGTCCTGCTGCGCAAGCTGTAGCCCGGGGTCCGGACGCTTCGCGCCCAGAGGACGCGTGCTCGAAGACTCTGGCTCATCGCTGCGGCATCCCGTAGGCAAGACGCATGGCTACACCACGATCTCGCGCCGCTCAGCTCTTCGGTCAACGGGTCCGTTCGGCCCGGGTGGCGCTGGGCGTGAGTCAGGAGGAGATCGCCCAGCTCGCGGACATGCACGTGACCAACTACGGGCGCGTGGAGCGTGGCGAGGCCAACTCCGAGCTGCACACCATCGTCCGCGTCGCGACGGCCCTCGACATCGACCCTGCGGAACTCGTGACCGGGCTGTACGGCGATGGCATGCTCCCTGATCGGGAGCACGCCTTCTCGGTCACCGACTTCATCGCGGCGAAGCGCGCGCAGACATCCGAGGTATAAATACACCAGGAGTGCGTGCGTACAGTGTTCATCCTCTGGGAAAGGACCCCGCAGGACAGCAGAGTGGACGCATGTCGTCCCCGCGCTTCGAAGCAGCCAGCATCCTGGGCGCCCGCCTCCGGACGCGGCGCGTCGAACTGGGCCTCTCCCAGTACGAGGTGGCCAACCTCAGCCAGGTCGACGTCGCGAACTACGGCAAGCTCGAACGCGGCACGGGCAACCCGACGCTGCTGACCCTGCTGCAGCTCGCCGTCACGCTCGAGACCGAGCCCGGCGTGCTGCTCGAAGGACTGGCGGACGTCGCCCTCCTGCCGGAGCGCACCCGGCCGTTCTCGGTCTCCGACTTCGTGCGCGAGCGGAACGCCCGGCTCGACCGGGAAGCCGGCGCCCAAGACTGAGCCGCGGCGCGGCGGGCGGACTAGACGCCCAGCCGCTCCCGCACGACATCCGCCAGCTCGTTGGCGAGACGCTCCGCCGTGGTCTGGTCGGCGGCCTCCACCATGACCCGCACCAGCGGCTCGGTCCCGGACGGGCGCAGCAGCACCCGGCCGGTGTCGCCCAGCGCCGCCTCGGCGGTCTGGACCGCGAGCTGCAGAGGCTCGTCGGTGTGGACGGCGTGGTGGTCCACGCCCTTCACGTTCACCATGACCTGCGGATACACCGTCATGACCTTCGCCAGCTCGGACAGCGGCTTGCGCTGACGCGCCATCTCGCTGAGGAGGTGGAGGCCGGTGAGGATGCCGTCGCCCGTGGTCGCGAACTCGCGCATGATGACGTGGCCCGACTGCTCGCCGCCGAGGGCGTAGTCGTTCTGGTTCATCTCCTCGAGCACGTAGCGGTCGCCGACGGCGGTCTCCACGATCCGGATGCCGTGCTCGCGCATGGCGATCTTGAGGCCGAGGTTGCTCATCACGGTCGCGACGAGGGTGTCCTCGTGGAGCTTGCCGCGCTCCTTCATGCCGACCGCGAGGATCGCCATGATCTGGTCGCCGTCGACCACATTGCCATCGGCGTCGATCGCCAGGCAGCGGTCCGCGTCGCCGTCGTGCGCGATGCCGACGTCGGCGCCGGCGGCGAGCACGGCCTTCGCCAGGTTGTCGAGGTGCGTCGAGCCGACGCCGTCGTTGATGTTCATGCCGTCGGGCGAGTCGCCGATGACGGTGACCCGGGCGCCCGCGTCGGTGAACACCTCGGGCGAGATGCCGGCGGCCGCGCCGTGGGCGCAGTCGAGCACGACGTGGATGCCGTCGAGGCGGTGCGGAAGGCTCGCCAGCAGGTGGACCACGTAGCGGTCCTCCGCGTCCGCGAACCGGCGGATGCGGCCGACGTCCGCGCCGGTCGGCGTGAGCTTCTCCATCTCGAGATGCTGCTCGATGCGGTCCTCGACGATGTCGGGGAGCTTGGTGCCGCCGCGGGCGAAGATCTTGATCCCGTTGTCGGGCGCGGGGTTGTGCGACGCCGAGACCATCACGCCGAAGTCGGCGTCGAAGTCGGCGATCAGGAAGGCCGCGGCCGGCGTCGGGATGACACCGGCGTCGTAGACGTCGATGCCCGAGCTGGCCAGGCCGGCCGCGACGGCGGCCGAGAGGAACTCGCCGGAGACCCGGGGGTCCCTGGCGACGATCGCGCGCGGGCGTTTGCCCGCGGCGCGGCGCGCCTCGGCGCTGCGGCCTCGCGTCAGGACAGCAGCAGCTGCCTGAGCGAGGCCGAGCGCCAAGTCGGCGGTGAGAGGACCGTTCGCGAGTCCGCGGACTCCGTCGGTTCCGAAAAGGCGGGGCATGGACCGAAGCCTAGACGCTGGGGTGCGTCAACGCTTGGAGAACTGCGACGCCTTGCGGGCCTTCTTGAGACCGGCCTTCTTACGCTCGGTGACGCGCGCGTCACGGGTCAGGAAGCCGGCCTTCTTGAGGGTCGGACGGTTGTTCTCGCGGTCGATCTCGTTCAGCGCACGGGCGATGGCGAGGCGCAGCGCGCCGGCCTGACCCGAGGGGCCGCCGCCGGTGATGCGGGCGACGACGTCGTACGAGCCGATGAGGTCGAGGACCTTGAACGGGTCGGTGATGAGCTGCTGGTGCAGCTTGTTCGGGAAGTAGTCCGCGAACTCACGGCCGTTGACCGTGATGGTGCCGGAGCCCGGGACCAGGCGCGCACGCGCGATGGCCTCCTTGCGACGGCCCACGGCCGCGCCGGGCACGGAGAGGACGGGACGCGGCGCGGCCGGGGCCGCGCTCTCGGGGGTCTCGGTCGAGTAGGACTCGACGTTCTCGACAACCTGGGCCGAGTCGATGCTGTCTGCGATCTTCGCCACGATGGTGATAATCCTTTGTCTTTAAGTCAGTCGTGAAGGTCTGGATCGCTTACTGGGCGACCTGGCCGAGCGTGTACTGCTTCGGCTGCTGGGCGGCGTGCGGGTGCTCGCTTCCGGTGTAGACCTTCAGCTTGCGGAGCTGGGCGCGGCCGAGGGAGGTCTTCGGCAGCATGCCGCGGACGGCCTTCTCGACGGCCCGGACCGGGTTCTTCTCGAGGAGCTCGGAGTAGGTGGTCGCCTTGAGGCCGCCCGGGTAGCCGGAGTGGCGGTAGGCCTTCTTCTGCGCCGCCTTCTGGCCAGTGAGGGCCACCTTGTCGGCGTTCACGATGATGACGAAGTCGCCCATGTCCATGTGGGGGGCGAAGGTCGCCTTGTGCTTGCCGCGGAGGAGGGCGGCGGTGTGGCTGGCGAGACGGCCGAGCACGACATCGGTCGCGTCGATGACGACCCAGTCGCGCTGGATCTCGTCTGCCTTCGGGGTGTAAGTGCGCGTCACAGTAGTGGCTGCTTTCTGTATCGAACGGAGGAGTTCGTGAATCCCGCTCCGATGGGGGTTCTCGTCTCGATGAGGCGGGAACCGGGGCCGGTGGAGGGCTCACGTTCGTGTGTCGCGCCGCAGTGAGGCGCGGACACCAAGGATCAATACTACGCGACACGCCCGGGGAGGGTCAAACCGAGGCGGTCCACCCTGCACCTGAACGACTCCTCAGCTTCCTGAACACGTTCACATCCGCTTGCCCGCCGTTCCGATCCCGGCTACCCGGCCTCCCTAGCGTGCCGCCATGAGCACCTCTCCCCGCGTCGTGGCGATCATCCCGGCGCGGGCGGGATCGCGCGGCCTCCCCGGCAAGAACCTGGCCACCGTCGGCGGTCGCAGCCTGGTGTCGCGGTCGGTGCGGTCGGCGGCGGAGGCAGGGCTCGTCGACACGGTCGTGGTCAGCACCGACGGCGACGACATCGCGGCGGCCGCGGAGGCGGCCGGTGCGCTCGTCGTCCGGCGCCCGGCCGAGCTCTCCGGCGACCTGGCGTCGTCCGAGTCCGCGCTGCTGCACGCCCTCGACGCGCTCGCGGCGCGCGGGATCGACCCGGAGGTCGTGCTCTTCGTGCAGGCGACCTCCCCGTTCACCGCGCCGGCGGAGCTCGACGCCGCCGTCGGGCGGGTCCTCGCCGGCGACGCCGACGTCGTGCTCGCCGCCGTGGAGTCGCACGCCTTCCTCTGGCGGACCCGCCCGGACGGCGAAGCGGAGGCCGTGAACCACGACGCCGCCGTGCGGCCGCGGCGGCAGGACCGCGCGCCGGAGTACCGCGAGACCGGGGCATTCTACGCGCTCAGGACCGCCGGGTTCCGCACCGCCGGACACCGCTTCTTCGGGCGCGTGGAGCTCGCGATCGTGGACCCCGCCGGAGCGATCGACATCGACGACCCCCTCGACCTGGCGACGGCCGACGCGCTGGCCCCGCTGCTCGATTCCCGCGATGCCGCCCGCACCGCGCCCGCCATCGACGTCGACGCCGTCGTCACCGACTTCGACGGCGTGCACACCGACGACCGCGCCTCCCTCGACGCCGACGGCGCCGAGACCGTGGTCGTCAACCGGCGCGACGGGATGGGCGTCCGGATGCTGCGGGAGGCCGGCCTCCCGGTCCTGATCCTCTCCACCGAGACGAATCCGGTGGTCGCCGCACGCGCGGCGAAGCTCCGGGTCGACGTGCTGCACGGCGTCGACGACAAGGCCGCGGCGCTGCGGGCCTGGGCGGACGACGCGGGCATCCCGCTGCAGCGGCTCGCCTACCTCGGCAACGACGTCAACGACCTCGGCGCCCTCGGGCTGGCCGGCTGGCCGGTCGCGGTCGCCGACGCGCACCCGGCCGTCCTCGCGGCGGCCAGGCACGTCCTCGCCCGGCGCGGCGGCGACGGAGCGGTGCGCGAGCTCGCCGACGCCATCCTCGACTCCCGGAACACCGGAACAGAACGGAACGGAGCACGGACATGACCGTCACCATCGGACGCAGCACCATCGGCGGAGACGACCCCGCCTACCTGATCGGGGAGATCGGGCTCAACCACAACGGCGACGTCGAGCTCGCCAAGCGTCTCATCGACGTGGCGGCGGACGCCGGCATGCAGGCGGTGAAGTTCCAGAAGCGCACCCCGGAGATCTCCACGCCCGAGCACATGAAGGCGACGCCCCGGAGCACGCCCTGGGGCGAGATGACCTACCTCGAGTACCGCTACCGGGTCGAGTTCGACCGCGATCAGTACATCGAGATCGGCGACCACGCGACCCTGCGCGGACTCGACTGGTTCGCCTCGCCGTGGGACGAGCCGTCGGTGGAGTTCCTGGAGGACCTGAACGTCGTCGCGTACAAGATCGCGTCGGCCTCGGTCACCGACCTGGGTCTGCTCTCGGCCGTCGCCGACACCCGCAAGCCGGTCATCCTGTCCACCGGCATGTCCACGATCGAGCAGATCGACCGCGCCGTGGCTGCCCTGGGCACCGAGCGCCTCGTCCTGCTGCACGCGACCTCCACGTACCCGCTCCCGGCGGAGGAGGCCAACCTGCGGATGATCCAGACCCTGCGCTCGCGCTTCCCCGGCGTCCCGGTCGGCTACTCGGGTCACGAGCCGGGCCTCCAGATCTCGCTCGCCGCCGTCGCACTCGGCGCCGCGGCGGTCGAGCGGCACATCACGCTGGACCGGACGATGTGGGGGTCGGATCACGCGGCATCGCTGGAGCCGCACGGCGTGCACACGCTGGTGCGCGACATCCGGATCATCGAGACCGCGCTGGGCGACGGCGTCAAGCGCATCCAGCCGGGCGAGCTCGCGCCGCTCGCGAAGCTGCGCCGCGTCGGCGCGTGAGCGGCGCGTCCCGTCCTGCGCGGAGGCGTGTCGTCGGGATCGTCGACACCGACTCGTTCGCCAAGTGGGGAGCGCACCTGCTCTCGGCCGCGCCAGCCGGCTGGGAGCTGGAACTGCTGACGGTCGCGACTCCCGTCGCCGCGAGCACGGAACAGCTCAGGTCCGCGTTCGACGGCCTGGACGCGCGACTGGCCGCCCTTGCGGCGTCCCCTCCCCCGGCGCTCGGCGTGGACGCGATCATCGACCGGCTGCGGGCCGACGCTCCCGACGCGGTGCTCGTCGCGACGCTCGGCCCGGTCGCCGAACTGCTGATCGACCGCATCCACCGCGTCGTCGCCCCGCGTCCGGTGCTGATCACCGGTCTGCCCGGGATCTCGTACCCGGCCAAGTGGAAGGGGCTCTTCCTGCGCGCCCGCGCCGACCTGTTCGTGCTGCACAGCAGGCGCGAGGTGCGCGAGTACGCCGCCATGGCCCAGGACGGCGGGGTGCAGCCGCACTTCGCCCTCGCGACGCTGCCGTTCCTGCGGGCGGGGGCCGGGGCCGGCAGACGGAGCGATCCCGACACGGTCGTCTTCGCCGCGCAGCCGAGCGTCCCTGCGGCGGAGGAGGACCGCCGTGCGATCGTCGACTGGCTGCGCCGCACCGCTCTCGCGCACCCGGACTGGCGCGTGGTCATCAAGACCCGCGCCCGGACGGGCGAGAGCCAGACGCATCGCGAGCTGTACCCGTACGCCGACCTGGTGCCGGCCGACGCTCCCGCGAACCTGACCGTGGAGACCGGCCCCATGCACCTCCATCTCGACCGTGCGGTCGCGCTCGTCACGGTCAGCTCCACTGCGGTCGTGGAGGCCGTCGATCGCGGTGTGCCGGCGCTCACGCTCACCGACTTCGGCGTCTCGCGCCAACTCATCAACGAGGTGTTCGCCGGCAGCGGGCTGGAGGGCGACGCCGCCGACCTGATCGCCGGCCGTTTCCCGGCGGTCCGCCCGGAGTGGCTCGACGACAACTACTTCCACCCCGCGGACGCGGACGACTGGGCGCGCAGGGTGGAGGCCCTGATGGCGCTCCGCGACGCCGGCGCGCTGCCCGACCGGCCACCGGCCCGGCGCAGCCGGGGAGGCGCGCTGCGGCGTGCGTGGGAGCGCAAGATCGCGCTCGGCCCCCTCGACACCTCGGCCCTGGGCGTCGTCGCGATGTTGATCGGGACGCCCATCAGGACGGTCAAGCGCCTGCTGCGGCGCCTCCGCAACCGCTTCGCCGCCGCGACGGTCAGAGCGACCTGAGTCCCCGCGTCTGCTCCGCCCGCAACGCCAGCTCCGCATCCTCCGGGTAGCCGACCTCGATCAGCGTCAGCCCGCGGGCCGGCATCACCTTGAACGCGCTGGTCCGGGCGCGCGCGTCGCGGAGCTCGACCAGGTCGCCGGGCGTCAACGAGCCCTCGCCGACCTCCACGCACGCCCCGACCAGGGCGCGGACCATGCTGTGGCAGAACGCGTCGGCCACCACCTCCCCCACCAGCACGCCGTCGTCGTCGCGCCGCCAGGAGAAATCGAGCAGGGTGCGGATGGTGGTCGCGCCCTCCCGCGCTTTGCAGTAGCTGGCGAAGTCGTGGAGGCCGAGCAACCCGTGCGCGGCCAGGTCCATCGCGCCGGCGTCGAGGTCGGCCGAGACCCAGGCCGTGCGGTGCCGCTGCAGGGGGTCGCGCAGCGCTAGCCGGTCGGCGACCCGGTACTCGTAGCGCCGCCAGAGCGCGGAGAACCGCGCGTCGAAGCCGGGCGGGGCCTCGCCCGCACGCAGGACGACGACATCGGCGACCGGGCCGAGGATGCCGTTCAGCCGGCGGGCCAGCGCCTCGTGCGGCGTCAGCGGAGGCCGTTTGCCGTGCGGCTTGCGGAGCGTCGCGAGCTGCTCCGGCGCGAGGTCGACGTGCGCCACCTGGCCGCGCGCGTGCACCCCGGCGTCGGTGCGGCCGGCCACCGTCAGCGCCGGCGGGTCGCCCGCACGCCGGAAAATCGTGGCGAGCGCGGCCTCCAGCTCGCCCTGCACGGTGCGTTGCTCGGGCTGGCGGCCCCAGCCGTTGAAGTCGGTGCCCTGGTAGGCGATGTCGAGCCGGAATCGCGTCGCATCGTCGGTCATGCCTCGATTCTAGGGAAGGCCGCTCAGTACTCCCGGACGAGCGCGGTCTCGCCGAACGTCGTGACGAACCCCATGCCGGTGTAGAGGCTGTCGGCGCCGGTCGGGCTGGCGGCGTCCACATCGAGCACGGCCTTCTGCCAGCCGCGTCGCGCGCTCCCGGCGAGCACGGCGCTCAGCAGCGCGGGCGCGATGCGGCGACCGCGGTGCGCCCGGGTGACCCCGACGGTCGAGATGTACGGGCCGGAGAAGCCCTGCGCCTCCCAGTCGTCCTCGTTCACGTCGGAGAGGATCACGCCGGCGACCTCGGCTCCGGCGAGGGCGACGAACGACACGTCAGGAGCGAACGTCCCGCCGATCAGCGACTCCCACTGCTCGTCGCTGAGCGGCTGGCTCCCCCAGTGGTCGAGGAAGGCCTCGTCGCGCGCCGCGTGCACGGCGGCGGCGAGGTCGCTCGTGTACGGGACGATCCGCACGTCCTCCGTCGGGGTCACCTCGGGGATCGGCTCGGCCAGGTCGCGCTCCATCGTGTGGAACCACCGGACCGCGGTGAACCCGGCACGGCTGAGCAGCCGCTCCCGGTCGGGCGAGCGCCGGTCGGCGTAGCCCACCAGCCAGCCCGGCAGTGCCGCGTCGCTCGCGGCGAGCTTCTGCTCTCCGCGCGCCCGCTGCCAGGCGATCAGCTCGCGGCCGATGCCCTTCCCGCGGTGATCGGGATGCACGGCGCCGTTCATGAACTCGCGCACCAGCGTGATCTGCCGCGGCGGCTCCAGCACCGAGCCGACGGCGAGCACGGCGCCGTCGTGCCCGACCGCCAGCAGCGTGTCCTGCTCGAGGTCGAGGAAGCTGAACGCGAGCTCGTCCTGCACCTCCTCGAGGGTGGTGAGGTAGTTCGGGTGGTCGACCGCGTCACTCGCCTGCAGCACCGCGTGCACCGCCGCCACGTCGTCCTCGGCGATCGGGCGCCAGTCGGCGACCAGGGGATGCCGTGGCCGGTACGTCGGCGGCGCCTCCACCCGCGCGCTCAGCGGTGGACGTGTCGTCTCGGCGGATTCAGGCCCCGGCATCCCGCCAGCCTAGCGGTGGGCCGGCTCAGCGCTAGAGCCGGCCTGGGGGCGCCGGCCCAGCTCCGCCGTGGGCGTCCGCGCGGTCTCCCGCGCCGTCAGCGCTGCCAGCGTCACGACCACGGCGATCACCGCGGTGAACACCGAGATGACGACCCAGCCGTCCGGGCCCGTGCCGCCCATCGCCGTGACGATGCTCGGCGCGAAGCCCGCCATGAGGAAGCCCAGCTGCGTCCCGATCGCGACGCCGGAGAAGCGCACCTCGCGCGGGAACATCTCGTTGTAGAACGACGGCCAGACCGCGTTCGCGGCCGCGTAGCCGCAGGAGAACACCGCGACGGCGAGCAGGAACGTGATCCAGACCTCGGAGCCGGACATCGAGCGCAGGTAGAACGGCATCAGCACGGCGCTGGCGAGAGCGCCGTAGATGAACACCGGCTTGCGGCCGATCCGATCGGCGAGCATCCCGAACAGCGGCTGGGTGACCAGCGCCACGATGTTCGCCACGACGACGAGCCACAGCGTCACCGAGGCCGCGAGGCCGGCGTCGGTGCCGTAGGCGATCGCCAGGTTGCCGAACACCGTGGACACCGCCGCGATCATCGCGAGGACCACCACGCGCAGCACGTCGCGCCAGTTCGAGCGCAGCAGCCCGACCAGGGGCAGCTTCTCGATCTCGCCGCCCTCGGCCGCGCTGACGAACTCCGGCGACTCCGGCAGCGACCGGCGCACGACGAACGCGACGACCACGACGACGGCGGACAGCCAGAACGGGATGCGCCAGCCCACCGAGTAGAGCACGTCCTCCGGCAGCGCCATCACGGGGATGAAGGCGATGGCCGCCAGCACCTGGCCGCCCTGGGTGCCGGTCAGCGTCCACGAGGTGAAGAACGCGCGCCGGCCGTCCGGCGCGTGCTCGAGCGTCATGGAGCTCGCCCCGGCCTGCTCGCCGGCGGCCGAGAGCCCCTGCAGCAGCCGGCAGAACACCAGCAGCGCCGGCGCCAGCCAGCCGACCGTCTCGAACGTCGGCAGGCAGCCGATCGTGAAGGTGGCGAAACCCATCAGGGCTAGGGTGAAGACCAGCACCTTCCTCCGGCCGATCCTGTCGCCGAAGTGGCCGAGGATCACCGCGCCGACCGGGCGCGCCACGTAGGCGAACCCGAAAGTCGCGAACGACATCACCCGCGCGGTCGTGTCGGCGTCGGGGAAGAAGACGTGCGGGAAGATCAGCGCGGCGGCCGACCCGAAGATGAAGAAGTCGTAGTACTCGACGGCGGAGCCGAGGAATCCGGCGAAGGCGGCGCGCACCGGTGTCCGGGTGCGCGCGGGGGCGGGGGCGAGGGTGGTCAACGTCGACTCTCGTTTCTTTCGTTGCTATTCGATCCGCCGGGCGCGCCGGCACGGATCAACGGTCCGCGGTCAGGAGCGCGACGATCATGTCGCCGAGCATCCGCCGGTAGTGGCCGGCACGCGACTGGTTCAGCAGATCGCGGCCGAAGAGGTACCCGAACGTGTGGCGGTTGGCCACCGGGAAGACGCAGAAGGAGCTGATCGCCATGTGCACGTCGGTGGCGTCGAGGTCGTCGCGGAAGACGCCCGCGGCTCGGCCGCGGCGCAGCACCTCGTCGACGAGCTCCAGCGCCGGGAGCGCGAGGCTCTCCGGCTCCCCCACCTCGCGCAGGAACGCGGCGCGGTGGATGTTCTCGATCGCCACGAGCCGGACGAAGTCCTGCCGGCTGGTGTGGTGGTCGAAGGTGCGCTCGGCGATGGCCCGGATGGCCTCCACCGGCTCGAGGCCCGAGACGTCGAGCTCCTGCTCGTATCCGCGCATCTCGGCGTAGGCGGCCTCCAGCACGCTCACGTAGAGCTGCTCCTTGCCGCCGAAGTAGTAGTAGATCATGCGCTTGGTGGTGCTCATGCGGCGCGCGATCTCGTCCACGCGGGCGCCGGAGTAGCCGCGGTCGGCGAACTCCCGGGTCGCGACGGCGAGGATCTCGGCGCGGGTGCGCTCCGCGTCGCGGATCCGCTCGTGATCCAGCCGGGCCATCCCGCCTCCTCGCTAATGAACTATCTGGTACGTTAAGAAACCTCGCGGCGGTTGTCAAGCGGCACGGTCCGCGCGGTGTGGTCGAGCGGTGGTCGAGGAGGACGCATGAGCGTAGTCGGAGAGTCGTACCTGGTCGGGCTCCTGGGCGAGGGCGTGCTGCCTTCCCTCACGCCGCCGCTGCACGAGCGGGAGGCCGACGAGCTCGGGCTGCGCTACCTGTACCGGCCCGTCGACCTGCTCGCCGTGCGCGACGCCCGCCACGACCCCGGCGACGACCTCGACGCCACCCTCGGCCGGCTGCTCGGCGCCGCCGTGGACCTCGGGTTCAGCGCCCTCAACATCACCCACCCGGCCAAGCAGCGCATCCTCGACCACCTCGACGACGTGTCGCCCTCTGCGGCGGCGATCGGCTCGGTCAACACGGTGCTGCTGGCGGGCGGCCGGCGCGTCGGCCACAACACCGACGTCACCGGTTTCGCCTCGGCGCTCCGCGACGGGCTCCCCGGCGCAGACCTCGGCCATGTCGTCGTCATCGGCGCGGGCGGGGCCGGAGCCGCGGTCGCCGCCGCTCTGCTGGAGGCCGGCGCCGCCCGCCTCACGATCGCGGACCTCGACGCCGCCCGCGCCGGCGCACTGGCGTCCTCGCTCGCGCCGCGCTTCCCGGCGGCGTCGACCTCCGGGTGCTCGCCGGACGCCCTTCCCGCGCTGCTCCGCGACCAGGACGGCGCCGCCACCGGCCTGGTCAACGCCAGCTTCACGGGCATGTACACCCATCCGGGCATCCCGCTTGATCCCCGCCTGCTGCGGCCCGAGCTGTGGGTGGCGGACGTCGTCTACCGGCCGCTCGACACCGAGCTCATCCGTGCCGCGCGCGCCGCCGGCTGCCGCACCCTCGACGGCGGCGGCATGGCGATCGGCCAGGCGGCCGACGCGTTCCGCCTGATCACGGAGACGGAGCCGGACCGCGAGCGCATGCGCGCCCACTTCGCCGAGCTGATCCGGGGCGGCCGCTGATGCGCACCTCCATCGCGACCGTGTGCCTGTCGGGAACCCTCGCCGACAAGCTGCACGCCATCGCCGACGCCGGGTTCGACGCCGTCGAGATCTTCGAGCCGGACCTGATCGCCGCGCCGCAGTCGCCGGAAGAGGTGCGTGCACTGTGCGACCGGCTCGACCTGGAGATCGCGCTCTACCAGCCGTTCCGCGACGCGGAGGGCGTGACCGAGCCCGAGTTCGAGCAGGTGCTGCGCCGGGCCGAGGCGAAGTTCGCGCTCATGGACCGGCTCGGCGTCGAGACCGTCCTGGTCTGCAGCAACGTGGCCACGGCGACCATCGACGACGACGCGGTCTCGGCCGCGCAGCTCGCCCGCCTCGCCGACCGGGCGCAGTCGTTCGGCAAGCGGCTCGCGTTCGAAGCGCTGGCCTGGGGACGCTACGTCGACGACTACCGGCGTGCCTGGCGCATCGTGGAGCGCGCCGACCACCCCGCGCTCGGCGTGTGCCTGGACACCTTCCACATCCTGTCCCGGGGCCACGACCCCGCGGACATCGAACGCATCCCGGGCGACAGGATCTTCTTCGTCCAGCTGGCGGACGCTCCGCTGCTGTCGATGGACGTGCTCTCCTGGAGCCGCCATCACCGGCTGTTCCCCGGGGAGGGCGGCTTCGACCTCCCCGGGTTCGTCGGTCACACCATGCGTGCCGGTTACGCCGGGCCCCTGTCGCTGGAGGTGTTCAACGACGTGTTCCGGCAGACCGATCCCGCCCGCACCGCCCGGCACGCCCGGCGGTCGCTCACCGTCCTGGCGGACGCGCTCGCGACGGGACCCGTTCCGCCGGTCGTGGAACCCCGCGAGCTCGACCAGGTGGAGGTCAAGGCGCAGGACATCGACCTGGTCGCCGCCGTGCTCGAGCGGATCGGCTTCGCCGCCCGCGGCCGGCACGCCACCAAGCCGGCCTGGCTCTACGCGGCAGGCGAGGCGAGGATCGTCCTCAACGAGCACAACGCCGCCGGCCTGAGCCCGCACGTCGCCGGCTTCGGCATCCGCTCGGACCGGCCCGACGCGGCCGCCGCGCGCGCCGAACGACTCGGGGCGCAGCGTGCGCACCGCCGGGTGCTCGCCGGGGAGGCCGACCTCCCGGCCCTGCTCGCCCCCGACGGCACCGAGATCCTGATCAGCGGACCGCAGAGCGGGAGGACGTGGCCCGACGAGTTCTCCGGCGGCCGCGGCACAGCCGACCCCGCCATCCTCGGCCTCGACCACGTCAACCTGACCGAGCCGGCCGCGGACATCGAGGAGGCCGTGCTGTTCTACGGCACCGCGCTGGGGCTGACCCGCGAGTCGTCGGCCGAACTGGCCGGACCCGCCGGCCTTGTCCGCAGCCAGGTCCTGCGATCGAACGACGGCGCGGTGCGCCTGGCGCTGAACGTCGTCCCGCCGCTGGTCGAGCGCCAGACGACGGCGGCCCAGCCGCATGCGCAGCACGTCGCCATCGCGTGCGACGACCTCCACGCGCTGATCGGACGCGCGCGAGCCCGCGGCCTGCGCACCGTGCCGGTCTCGGCGAACTACTACGACGATCTGGCGGCCCGCTTCGACCTTCCGCCCGGCGAACTCGAGCGGCTCCGGCACTCCGGGCTGCTGTACGACCGCGACGCGACGGGCGATTACCTGCACTGCTACACCGAGACCGTCGGCGCGGTGTTCTTCGAGCTCGTGGAGCGACGCGGCCGCTACGACGGCTACGGCGCCGCCAACACCCCGGTGCGGCTCACCGCGCAGCACAGCGCCGCCTGACCGGCCCCCGGAACGGCGAAACGCCCCGCATCCGAGTGGATGCGGGGCGTTTCGACAGGATGCGGAAGGCTCAGGCCTTCTCGGCCTCCGCCTCGGCGGTGGTCTCCTCGGCGGCCTCGGCGTCGCCGGTGGCCTCCTCGACGACCTCGGCCTCAGCGGCGGCGGTCTCCTCGGACGTGGTGTCCTCGGTGGTCTCGGCCTCAGTGGTCTCTTCCTCGGCGGCGGGCTCCTCGACCGGAGCGACCTTCGGGGCGGCGGCCTTCTTGGTGGCCTTGGCCTTAGGGGCGACCGGCTCGAGCACCAGCTCGATCTGCGCCATGGGCGCGTTGTCGCCCTTGCGGTAGCCGAGCTTTGTGATGCGGGTGTAGCCGCCCTCACGCTCGGCGACCAGCGGCGCGATCTCGGTGAAGAGCTCGTGCACGACGGACTTGTCGCCGATGACCGCGAGAACGCGACGACGGGCGTGCAGGTCGCCGCGCTTCGCGAACGTGATCAGACGCTCGGCGTACGGACGCAGGCGCTTGGCCTTGGTCTCCGTCGTCTTGATGCTCTTGTGCGTGAACAGCGCAGCGGCCAGGTTGGCGAGCATGAGGCGCTCGTGCGCGGGACCGCCTCCGAGGCGGGGGCCCTTCGTGGGCTTAGGCATGATCGGTTATCTCCAGTAGTGAAAAGTCGAAGGCTTCGCTGACGCGGCCTCAGATGGTGGTGGACTCGTCCTCGTCGTACCCGCTGTAGAAGTGGGCGCCGTCGAACCCGGGGACCGAGTCCTTCAGCGACAGGCCCATCTCCGTCAGCTTGTCCTTGACCTCATCCACCGACTTCTGACCGAAGTTGCGGATGTTCATGAGCTGCGTCTCCGACAGCGAGACGAGCTCGCTGACCGTGTTGATGCCCTCGCGCTTGAGGCAGTTGTACGAGCGGACCGACAGATCGAGGTCCTCGATCGGCATCGACAGCTCGGAGCTGAGCACCTGGTCGACCGGCGCGGGGCCGATCTCGATGCCCTCGGCCGCGCTGTTGAGCTCGCGGGCGAGACCGAACAGCTCGGTCAGCGTGCGGCCGGCGGACGCGATGGCGTCGCGCGGGCTGATGGCCGGCTTCGTCTCGACGTCGACCACGAGGCGGTCGAAGTCGGTGCGCTCGCCGGCACGGGTGGCCTCGACGCGGTAGGTGACCTTGAGGACCGGGGAGTAGATCGAGTCGATCGGGATCTGGCCCGCCTCGCTGTACTCGTTGCGGTTCTGCTGGGCCGAGACGTAGCCGCGGCCGCGCTCGATGGTCAGCTCGACCTCGAACTTCGCCTTGTCGTTCAGCGTCGCGATGACCAGCTCGGGGTTGTGGATCTCCACGCCCGCCGGAGCCGAGATGTCGGCCGCGGTGACCTGGCCGGAGCCGGTCTTGCGGAGGTAGGCGGTGATCGGCTCGTCGTGCTCGCTGGAGACGACCAGGCCCTTGATGTTCAGGATGATCTCGGTGACATCCTCTTTCACACCCGGGACGGTGCTGAACTCGTGCAGCACGCCGTCGATGCGGATGCTAGTGACGGCCGCGCCCGGGATGGAGGAGAGCAGGGTGCGACGCAGCGAGTTGCCGAGGGTGTAGCCGAAGCCCGGCTCGAGCGGCTCGATGACGAACCGCGAGCGGAACTCGGAGATGTTCTCTTCAGTGAGCGTAGGACGCTGTGCAATGAGCACTATTGATTCCTTTCGGCTGAGTGTCCGCTATATGACACTCGCGTGAGTGAGGTGGGGTTCGTCACGCCGTCAGGCGGCGGCCCGGGAAGGACCGCCGCCTGGGCGGACGTGAAGAGAACTAGACGCGGCGACGCTTCGGCGGGCGGCAGCCGTTGTGCGCCTGCGGGGTGACGTCGTTGATCGAGCCCACCTCGAGGCCTGCGGCCTGGAGCGAGCGGATCGCGGTCTCGCGGCCGGAGCCCGGGCCCTTGACGAAGACGTCGACCTTCTTCATCCCGTGCTCCTGCGCCTGGCGGGCGGCCGACTCGGCTGCCAGCTGCGCGGCGAACGGGGTGGACTTGCGCGAGCCCTTGAAGCCAACTCCACCGGAAGACGCCCACGAGATGACCGCACCGGTGGTGTCGGTGATCGAGACGATGGTGTTGTTGAAGGTGCTCTTGATGTGGGCCTGGCCCACAGCGATGTTCTTCTTTTCCTTCTTGCGCGGCTTGCGAGCGGCCGACTTGGGTGCTGCCATTTTGTTTCTCCTTCAGTCCTGTTGTCGGCCTAGCGAGCCTTCTTCTTACCGGCGACCGTGCGCTTCGGTCCCTTGCGGGTGCGCGCGTTGGTCTTGGTTCGCTGGCCGCGGACCGGGAGGCCCTTGCGGTGGCGGATGCCCTCGTAGCTACCGATCTCGACCTTGCGGCGGATGTCGGCGGCGACCTCACGGCGGAGGTCACCCTCGACCTTGAAGTTGCCCTCGATGTAGTCGCGAAGTGCGACGAGCTGGTCGTCGGTCAGATCCTTGACGCGGATGTCGCCCGAGATCTCGGTCTCGCGAAGGGTCTGCAGCGCACGCGTGCGCCCGACGCCGTAGATGTAGGTGAGTGCGACCTCCACGCGCTTCTCGCGCGGGATGTCGACGCCTGCTAGACGTGCCATGGTGTGGCTTCTCCTGTGATGAGTGGAGGTCTTCAGCGGTCCCGGTGCCCCGGCCTCCTCCGAGGGTGTCCCCCGCATCCGCGCTAGACGGATGCGGGTTCTGGGATCGCTTCGTTATTCAATTGAGTCGTGCTGCCGCGATCAGCCCTGGCGCTGCTTGTGGCGCGGGTTCTCGCAGATGACCATGACCCGGCCGTTGCGACGGATGACCTTGCACTTGTCGCAGATCTTCTTGACGGAGGGTTTGACCTTCATTGTGCTGTTACCTTTGTTCGCTGTCCTCGTACCTCGCCAGGGGCTACCCGGTGGCGTGGCCGTTACTTACAGCAGTCCGTTACTTGTAGCGATAGACGATCCGGCCGCGGGTCAGATCGTAGGGGCTCAGCTCCACGATCACGCGGTCCTCGGGGAGGATGCGGATGTAGTGCTGGCGCATCTTGCCGGAGATGTGGGCAAGAACCTTGTGACCGTTGGTGAGCTCCACGCGGAACATCGCATTGGGGAGCGCCTCGATCACAGATCCTTCGATCTCGATGACACCGTCTTTTTTGGCCATAGCCTCTGTCGCTAGTAGTTGATGGATTGCTGGTCGTGCGATTGCACCGGTGAAAGGCATGCAGCAAGCACGCCTAAGACACCAAGGATCAATCTTATGGGATACCGGCGCATTTCGCCAATTCTGGGCTATCATCCGCGACCGCTGTCAGCGAACAGCCGCCGGGAGTCCGCGCGCTCACGGAATCGGCGTCGGGGTGATCCCGAACGGCGCGAGCCCGGCCGCTCCCCCGTCGGCCGCCGTCAGAACCCAGATGCCGTCGGCGTGCACCGCCACGCTGTGCTCCCAGTGTGCGGCGGCGGAGCCGTCTTCGGTGGCGACGGTCCAGCCGTCGTCCTTCACGTAGGTGTCCTGGTCCCCCAGCACCACCATCGGCTCGATCGCGACCACGAGCCCGGGGCGCACCTCCGGGCCCTTCGAGCGCACCCGGTAGTTGAACACCGGCGGCTCCTCGTGCATCCGGCGGCCGATGCCGTGGCCGATGTAGTCGGTGAGGATGCCATAGTCGCCCTGCGACATGATGTGATCTTCGATCGCCTCGCCCACCTCGTTGAGGTGCCGGGCGGTCGAGAGCCGCGCGATCCCGTGCCACAGGGACTGCTCGGTGACATCGGAGAGCTTCTGCCGCTCGGCCACCCGTTCCGGGTGCGCGGGGTCGGGCAGCACGAACGTGCGCGCTGCGTCGCCGTTCCAGCCCGACTGGATTGCGCCGCTGTCGACCGAGAGGATGTCGCCCGGCTGCAGGATGCGCGAGCCGGGGATGCCGTGCACGACCTCGTCGTTGACCGACGCGCAGATCGTGTGGTGGTAGCCGGCCTCCAGCTTGAAGTTGGACTTGCCGCCGGCCGCCTCGATCGCCGTCTCCGCGATCCGGTCGAGCTGGATCGTGGCGACCCCCGCGGCAACGGCGGCCGCGACGGCGTCGAGGGACGCCGCGGTCGCCTGCCCGGGCGCGACCATCAGTCGGAGCTGGGCGGGCGTCTTGTAGAACGACCGTCGGAAAGCCATGCGGGTGTTACGCGACCGGCTCGCCGGCGCCCTCCAGCGGCTGGATGCCGCGCTCCGCCAGAGCCGAGCGGATGCGCGAAGCGACGTCGTCCATCGCGCCGAGCCCGTCCACCTCGACGAGCAGACCGCGCTGGCGGTACACGTCGATCAGCGGGGACGTCTCACGCAGGTAGACCTCCTGGCGGTGCCGGATGGCGTCCTCGGAGTCGTCGGCGCGGCCCTGCTCCTGCGCGCGCTTGGTGAGGCGCGCGACGATCTCGTCCTGGTCTGCGACCAGCTGGATCACCGCGGCGAGCTCCTGGCCCTTGGAGGCCAGCAGGTCGTCGAGGTACGTCACCTGCTCCAGCGTGCGCGGGTAGCCGTCCAGGAGGAAGCCGTCCTGCGCGTCGTCCTCGGCCAGGCGGTCGGTGACGAGCTGGTTGGTGAGGCTGTCCGGAACGTAGTCGCCCGCGTCGACGATCGCCTTGACCTGCTGGCCGAGCGGGGTCTCGTTCTTGATGTTGGCCCGGAAGATGTCGCCCGTGGAGATGTCGGGGATCCCGTACGCACTCGTGATGCGGGAGGCCTGAGTGCCCTTGCCCGCTCCGGGAGGTCCGACGATCAACATACGGGTCAACGCAGAAGCCCTTCGTAGTGCCGCTGCTGGAGCTGGGAGTCGATCTGCTTGACCGTCTCGAGTCCCACACCGACGATGATGAGGATGGACGTGCCGCCGAACATGAAGTTCTGGCTGGCGCCGAGCAAGGCGAATGCGATGAGCGGGATCAGCGCGATGATACCGAGGTAGATCGAGCCGGGCAGCGTCACACGCGTCAGCACGTAGTCGAGGTACTCGGCGGTCGGGCGACCCGCACGGATACCGGGGATGAAGCCGCCGTACTTCTTCATGTTGTCGGCGACCTCCTCCGGGTTGAAGGTGATCGCGACGTAGAAGTACGTGAAGCCGACGATCAGGAGGAAGTACAGCAGCATGTAGAGCGGGTGGTCGCCCTTGGTCAGGTAGTTCGTGATCCACGTCACCCAGGGGGCCGGGGCCTTGCCCGCGGCGGGCTGGTTGAACTGGGCGATCAGGGCCGGCAGGTACAGCAGCGACGACGCGAAGATGACCGGCACGACACCCGCCATGTTCACCTTGATCGGGATGTACGTGTTGTTCCCGCCGTACGTGCGGCGGCCGACCATGCGTTTGGCGTACTGCACGGGGATGCGGCGTTGCGACTGCTCGACGAACACCACCGCGGCGACGATCAGGAGGCCGATCGCGATCACGACCAGCATGACCTCGATGCTCTGCGACTGGCCGATCGCCCACAGGGAGCTCGGGAACTGCGCGGCGATCGAGGTGAAGATCAGGAGGGACATGCCGTTGCCGATGCCGCGCTCGGTGACGAGCTCGCCCATCCACATGATGAGGCCGGTGCCGGCGGTCATCGTGACGACCATGAGCATGATGGCGTACCAGGAGTCGTCCGTGATCAGCTGCGTGCACTGCGAGACCGCCGTGGTGCCGAAGAGGGCGCCGGAACGGGCGACGGTGATGAGGGTCGTCGACTGGAGGACGCCCAGCGCGATCGTGAGATAGCGCGTGTACTGCGTGAGCTTCGCCTGGCCGGCCTGGCCCTCCTTGTAGAGGGTCTCGAAGCGCGGGATGACCACGCGGAGGAGCTGCACGATGATCGACGCGGTGATGTACGGCATGATGCCGAGCGCGAAGATCGAGAGTTTGAGGAGAGCGCCGCCCGAGAAGAGGTTGACCAGCGAGTAGAGCCCGGAGGTGTCCTGGTTGGCGTTCAGACAGGTCTGCACGTTGCCGAAGTCGACGAACGGCGCGGGGATGAACGAGCCCAGCCGGAACAGGGCGATGATCCCCAGCGTGAAGAAGATCTTCCGGCGGAGGTCCGGGGTGCGGAAGATCCGCGCGACGGCGCTAAACAAAAGTGCGTCCTGCTTTCCTGTAAGAGTCAGTCGGGTGACCGGAGTTTCCGGCCACCCGACTGCGCTGCTTTACGGGCGGCTACTTGACGGAGCCACCAGCGGCGACGATCTTCTGCTCCGCAGAGCCGGAGACCTTGTCGACCGCAACGTTCAGCTTAACCGCAATGTCCCCGTTACCGAGAACCTTGACCTTCTCGTTCTTGCGAACGGCGCCCTTGGCGACGAGGTCGGCGATGGTGACCTCACCTCCGGACGGGTACAGCTCGGCCAGCTTCTCGAGGTTGACCACCTGGTACTCGACGCGGAACGGGTTCTTGAACCCGCGCAGCTTCGGCGAACGCATGTGGAACGGGAGCTGACCGCCCTGGAAGCCCGGGCGGACCTGGTAGCGGGCCTTGGTGCCCTTCGTGCCACGGCCCGCGGTCTTGCCCTTGGAACCCTCACCGCGTCCGACGCGGGTCTTGTCCTTCTTGGCGCCCGCGGCGGGACGGAGGTGGTGCACCTTGAGGACCTGCTCGCGGGGCTCCGCGACGTCCTTCTTGGCCGAGGCCTTCTTCGCCGGGGCGGCGACGGTCTCGTCCTTGGTGGAGGCGGCGGCCTTGTCGGCAGCGGCCTTCGCCGGAGCCTTCTTGGCCGGAGCCTTCTCGGCGGCCGGCTTAGCGGCGGCAGCCTTGGTGGTGCTCTTCTTGGCGGCCGGCTTCTCGGCAGCGGCCTCAGTGGTCGGCTTGTCGTCAGCCATTAGTCGATCTCCTCAACCTTCACCAGGTGAGCGACGGTGTTGACGTACCCGCGGTTCTGCGGGGTGTCCTCGCGGACGGTGACGTCACCGATTCGCTTCAGTCCCAGACTGCGCAGCGTGTCGCGCTGGTACTGCTTCTCGCTCACTTTCGACTTGATCTGCGT
Source organism: Leifsonia sp. Soil_N53 (assembly GCF_057655165.1). NCBI lineage: Bacteria > Bacillati > Actinomycetota > Actinomycetes > Micrococcales > Microbacteriaceae > Leifsonia > Leifsonia sp. Soil_N53. The sequence goes on along the minus strand of NZ_JBDGMM010000062.1, from coordinate 49,546 downwards.
GATCTTCAGGCGCGCGGCCATCAGGCACCTACCCTCTCTGCCTTCTTGGCGGCAGCAGCGGCCTCGGCCGCCTCGGCCTCGGCACGCAGCAGGCGCGCGGGCGCGACCTGGTCGTAGTCGAGACCACGGCGAGCTGCGACGGCACGGGGCTCCTCGAGCTGCTTCAGCGCCTCGACGGTCGCGTGCACGATGTTGATCGTGTTGGACGAGCCGAGCGACTTGCTCAGGACGTCGTGGATGCCGGCGCACTCCAGGACGGCGCGCACCGGGCCACCGGCGATGACACCGGTACCGGCGGCGGCCGGACGCAGGAGGACGACGCCGGCGGCGGCCTCACCCTGCACCGGGTGCGGGATGGTGACGCCGACGCGCGGGACGCGGAAGAAGTTCTTCTTCGCCTCCTCGACGCCCTTCGAGATCGCCAGCGGCACCTCGCGGGCCTTGCCGTAGCCGACGCCCACCAGGCCGTTGCCGTCGCCGACGACCACGAGGGCGGTGAAGCTGAAGCGACGACCACCCTTCACGACCTTGGAGACGCGGTTGATGGTGACGACGCGCTCCAGGAACTGGCTCTTGTCGGCGTCACGGCTGCCGCGATCGCGGTTGGGGTTGCGCTCCCGGCCACCGCGGCGCGGCTCGCGCTCGCGGTTGTTGTCGGTCGACGCAGCGGTCTCGACCGGCTGCGCGGTCTCCGTTACCTCAGCGGCCACGGTCTGCTCCTTGTTGTTCTCGTCGCTCACAGGTCCAGCCCACCTTCACGAGCGCCTTCGGCGACGGCCGCAACGCGACCGGCGTACTTGCTGCCGCCACGGTCGAAGACCACGGCCTCGACACCGGCGGTCTTCGCGCGCTCGGCCACGAGCTCGCCCACCTTGCGGGCCTTGGCGGTCTTGTCGCCGTCGAAGCCGCGCAGGTCGGCCTCCATGGTCGACGCGGAGGCCAGCGTGTGACCCTTGGCGTCGTCGATGACCTGCACGAAGACGTGACGGGCCGAACGGGTGACGACCAGGCGCGGACGCACCTCGGTGCCCACGATCTTCTTGCGAAGGCGGGTGTGACGACGGTCGCGCGCGGCCGCCTTGCTCTTTCCTCTGGTACCCAGAGCCATGATTACTTACCAGCCTTTCCGGCCTTGCGACGAACGGCCTCGCCGGCGTAACGCACACCCTTGCCCTTGTACGGCTCGGGCTTGCGGATCTTGCGGATGTTCGCGGCGACCTCGCCGACGGCCTGCTTGTCGATCCCGCTCACGGTGAGCTTGTTGTTGCCCTCGACCGTGAAGGTGATGCCGGCCGGCGGCTCGACGTTGACCGGGTGCGAGAAGCCGAGCGCGAACTCGACGCCCGCACCCTTCTGCGCCACGCGGTAACCGGTGCCGACGATCTCCAGGCCCTTCGAGTAGCCCTGGGTGACGCCGATGATGTTGTTGTTGATGAGCGTGCGGGTGAGGCCGTGCAGCGAGCGCGACGCGCGCTCGTCGTCCGGACGGGTGACCAGGACCTGGCCCTCCTCCAGCTTCGCCTCGATCGGGCTCGCGACGGTGAGCGTGAGCTCGCCCTTCGGGCCCTTGACAGTGACGGTCTGGCCGTCGATCTTCACATCGACCCCAGCGGGGACGTCGATGGGCAGTCTTCCAATACGCGACATGGCAGGGTCACCACACGTAGGCGAGGACTTCCCCACCCACGCCCTTCTTCTCAGCCTGGCGGTCCGTGAGGAGCCCCGAGGAGGTGGACAGGATGGCGACACCGAGGCCGCCGAGGACCTTGGGGAGCTCCGTGGACTTCGCGTAGACGCGGAGGCCGGGCTTGGAGACGCGCTTGATGCCTGCGATGGAACGCTCACGGTTCGGACCGAACTTGAGGTTGAGCGTCAGGGTCTGGCCGACACGGGCGTCGGAGACCTCCCAGCCGGAGATGTAGCCCTCGGTGGTGAGGATCTCGGCGATGTGGGCCTTGAGCTTGGAGTGCGGCATCGACACGGTGTCGTGGTGCGCCGAGTTCGCGTTGCGCAGTCTGGTCAGCATGTCTGCGACCGGATCTGTCATCGTCATTGCGGTTTTTCCTTCGTTCACCAGGTTTCGTGCAGCCGTTACACGACTGACGACCTGTGGTGGAGGTGGGCCGGCCGGGTGGCCGGCCCACAAAGAGACAAGACTACTAGAGTCAGTTGCTCGCCTCGTTCGAACGGAACGGGAAGCCGAGCTGCTTGAGCAGCGCGCGGCCCTCGTCGTCGTTCTTGGCGGTGGTCACGACCGTGATGTCCATACCGCGGACACGGTCGATCCGGTCCTGGTTGATCTCGTGGAACATCGACTGCTCCGTGAGACCGAACGTGTAGTTGCCGTTTCCGTCGAACTGCTTGTCGCTCAGGCCGCGGAAGTCCCGGATACGGGGCAGCGCGAGCGAGAGCAGACGGTCGAGGAACTCCCACATGCGGTCGCCGCGCAGCGTGACGTGCGCGCCGATCGGCTGGCCCTCGCGCAGCTTGAACTGCGCGATGGACTTGCGGGCCTTGGTGACCTGCGGCTTCTGGCCGGTGATCAGGGTGAGATCGTTGATCGCACCGTCGATCACCTTGCCGTCACGAGCAGCCTCGCCGACGCCCATGTTCACCACGATCTTCACGAGGCCGGGCACCTGGTGCACGTTCGTGAAGCCGAAGTCGCCCTTGAGCTGAGCGGAGATCTCGGTCTTGTACTTCTGCTTCAGGCGAGGCTGGATTTTGCCAGCACTCGTTGCAGTGTCCGTCATTACAGGTCCTTACCAGACTTCTTGGCGTAACGAACGCGGACCGTCTTGGTGACGCCGTCCTTCGTAACGGTCTCGTTGCGGAAGCCGACGCGGGTCGGCTTCTTGGTCTCGGGGTCGACGAGCGCCACGTTGGAGACGTGGATCGAGGCCTCGTGGGTCTCGATGCCGCCGGTCTTCGTGCCACGCTGCGTCTGGCCGACGCGCACGTGCTTGGTCACGAAGTTGACACCCTCGACGATCACGCGGTTCTTCTCGACGAGGACCTCGATGACGCGACCCTGCTTGCCACGGTCGCCACCGCGCTCCTGCGAGCGGCCGGTGATGACCTGGACCAGGTCGCCCTTCTTGATGTTCGCCATGGGTTACAGCACCTCCGGGGCCAGCGAGATGATCTTCATGAACTTCTTGTCGCGAAGCTCACGGCCGACCGGGCCGAAGATGCGGGTGCCGCGGGGGTCACCGTCGTTCTTCAGGATCACGGCGGCGTTCTCGTCGAACTTGATGTAGGAGCCGTCCGGGCGGCGGGTGTTCTTCCGCACGCGCACGACGACGGCCTTGACGACATCGCCCTTCTTGACGTTGCCGCCGGGGATCGCGTCCTTGACCGTGGCGACGATGACGTCACCCAGGCCGGCGTAGCGACGGCTGGAGCCGCCGAGGACGCGAATGGCGAGAAGCTCCTTGGCGCCGGTGTTGTCGGCGACCTTGAGTCGGGATTCCTGCTGAATCACTTGGCCTTCTCCAGAATCTCAACCAGGCGCCACCGCTTGGAGGCGCTCAGCGGACGGGTCTCGTTGATGAGAACGAGGTCGCCGATGCCGGCGGCGTTGTTCTCGTCGTGCGCCTTCACCTTGGAGGTGCGGCGGAGGACCTTGCCGTACAGGGGGTGCTTCACGCGGTCCTCGACCTCGACGACGATGGTCTTGTCCATCTTGTCGCTGACGACGTACCCGCGACGGGCCTTGCGGTATCCACGGACGAGGGCCTCGTCGGCCGCCGACTCCGCGGCCGCAGCCTTGGTGGTCTCAGCCATTACTTGGCCTCCTCAGTCTCGGTCTCGGCGACCTCGGGGGCCTCAGCGGCCTCCTTCTTCGCCTTGCTCTTCTTCTCTGCCTTGGCGGGCGCCACCTCGGCCGGGGCCGGGGTCGCCCGGATCCCGAGCTCGCGCTCGCGGATCACGGTGTAGATACGAGCGATGTCGCGCTTGACCGCACGCAGGCGGCCGTGGCTCTCGAGCTGACCGGTGGCCGACTGGAAGCGCAGGTTGAACAGCTCTTCCTTGGCCTTCTTCAGCTCGTCGATCAGACGCTCGTCTTCAAAAGTGTCGAGCTCGCTGGGAGCGAGCTCCTTGGTGCCGATCGCCATTACGCGTCGCCCTCCTCGCGCTTGATGATGCGTGCCTTGAGGGGCAGCTTGTGGATTGCACGGGTCATGGCCTCACGAGCGAGTTCCTCGGAGACGCCGGAGACCTCGAAGAGGACCCGACCCGGCTTGACGTTCGCGACCCACCACTCGGGGGAACCCTTACCGGAACCCATTCGGGTCTCGGCCGGCTTCTTCGTGAGCGGACGGTCCGGGTAGATGTTGATCCACACCTTGCCGCCACGCTTGATGTGACGCGTCATGGCGATACGAGCGGACTCGATCTGACGGTTGGTCACATAAGCGGGGGTCAGGGCCTGGATGCCGAACTCGCCGAAGGAGACCTTCGTGCCACCGGTCGCCTGGCCGCTACGGCCGGGGTGGTGCTGCTTGCGGTGCTTGACTCTGCGTGGGATCAACATGGTTATGCCTCAACTCCTGCTGCGGCCGGCGCTGCCTCGGCGGCGGGTGCGTTGCCCCGGCCACCGCCGCGACGCGGACCACGGTCGCGGTCGTTGCGCTCGCGCGACGGCTTCTGGTTGGCCTGCTCGCGGGCAAGCTCCTTGTTCGTGATGTCGCCCTTGTAGATCCACACCTTGACACCGATGCGACCGAAGGTGGTCTTGGCCTCGTAGAAGCCGTAGTCGATGTTCGCGCGGAGCGTGTGCAGCGGCACACGGCCCTCACGGTAGAACTCCGAGCGGCTCATCTCGGCGCCGCCGAGGCGGCCCGACACCTGGATGCGGACACCCTTGGCGCCGGCGCGCTGAGCGCCCTGCAGGCCCTTGCGCATCGCGCGGCGGAAGGCCACGCGGGCGGCGAGCTGCTCGGCGATGCCCTGGGCGACGAGCTGGGCGTCGGCCTCGGGGTTCTTGACCTCGAGGATGTTCAGCTGGATCTGCTTGCCCGAGAGCTTCTCGAGGTCGGCGCGGATGCGCTCGGCCTCGGCGCCACGACGACCGATCACGATGCCCGGACGGGCGGTGTGGATGTCGACGCGGACGCGGTCGCGGGTGCGCTCGATCTCGATGCGGGACACGCCGGCACGGTCGAGCGAGGTCTTCAGCAGCGTGCGGATCTTGACGTCCTCAGCGAGGTAGTCGCTGTAACGCTGACCCTTCTTCGTGCTGTCGGAGAACCAGCGCGACACGTGGTCGGTGGTGATTCCCAGACGGAAGCCGTACGGGTTGACTTTCTGACCCATTAGTTGCTCGCCTTCTTCGTAGCCTTGGCGTCCTGAACCTCATCGGGCGTCGCGAGGACGATCGTGATGTGGCTGGTGCGCTTGTTGATGCGGAAGGCACGGCCCTGCGCACGCGGCTGGAACCGCTTGAGCGTGGTGCCTTCGTCCACGAAGGCCTTGCTCACGTAGAGGTCCTGCTCGTCCAGGTAGGTGTTGCTCTGGTCGGCCTTGACGCGCGCGTTGGCGATCGCCGAGGCGACGAGCTTGTAGACCGGCTCGCTCGCGCTCTGCGGGGCGAACTTCAGGATGGCCAGGGCCTCCTGGGCCTGCTTGCCGCGGATCAGGTTGACGACGCGGCGGGCCTTCATGGGGGTGACGCGGATGTGACGCACGCGTGCGATCGACTCCACCATTTCTCTCCTCCTTACGCCACCGCGTTAGCGGCGGCGACCCTTCTTGTCGTCCTTCACGTGACCACGGAAGGTACGGGTGGGCGCGAACTCGCCCAGCTTGTGACCGACCATGGTCTCGGTGACGAACACCGGGATGTGCTTGCGACCGTCGTGCACCGCGATGGTGTGACCCAGCATGGCCGGGACGATCATCGAGCGGCGCGACCAGGTCTTGATCACGTTCTTGCTGTTTGCCTCGTTCGCGGCGACCACCTTGCGAAACAGGTGCTCGTCGACGAAGGGGCCCTTCTTGAGACTGCGTGGCATCTTCTCGAACTCCTACTTACGCTTCTTGCCGGCGTTACGACGGCGGACGATGAGCTTGTCGCTTTCCTTGTTGGGGTGGCGCGTGCGGCCTTCCTTCTGACCCCACGGGCTGACCGGGTGGCGACCACCGGAGGTCTTGCCCTCACCACCACCGTGCGGGTGGTCGATCGGGTTCATCGCGACACCGCGGACGGTCGGGCGGACGCCCTTCCAGCGCATGCGGCCGGCCTTGCCCCAGTTGATGTTCGACTGCTCGGCATTGCCGACCTCGCCGATCGTGGCGCGGCAGCGCACGTCGACGTTGCGGACCTCGCCCGAGGGCAGGCGCAGCTGGGCGTAGGGGCCGTCCTTCGCGACGAGACGCACCGAGGCGCCGGCGGAGCGGGCCATCTTGGCGCCGCCGCCCGGCTTCAGCTCGATGGCGTGAATCACGGTACCGGTCGGGATGTTGCGCAGCGGCAGGTTGTTGCCCGGCTTGATGTCCGAGCCGGCGCCCGACTCGACCACGTCGCCCTGCTTCAGCCCGGCCGGAGCCAGGATGTAGCGCTTGGTGCCGTCCACGAAGTGGAGCAGCGCGATGCGCGCGGTGCGGTTGGGGTCGTACTCGATGTGCGCGACCTTCGCGTTGACGCCGTCCTTGTCGTTGCGACGGAAGTCGATCACGCGGTACTGGCGCTTGTGGCCACCACCGATGTGACGGGTCGTGATGCGGCCCTGGTTGTTGCGGCCACCGGTCTTCGACAGCGGACGGAGAAGGGACTTCTCCGGCGTCGAGCGGGTGATCTCGGCGAAGTCGGCGACCGAGGAGCCGCGACGACCGGGGGTCGTGGGCTTGTAGTTACGAATTGCCATGTCTGTCTTCCTCTAGTCCTTCGCTCAGCCGACGGCCGTGAAGATGTCGATGGAACCGGACTTCAGCGTGACGATCGCACGCTTGGTGTCCTTGCGCTTGCCGGTGCCGAACTTGGTGCGGCGGGTCTTGCCCTGACGGTTCAGGGTGTTGATCGACGCGACCTCGACCTTGAAGATCGACTCGATGGCGAGCTTGATCTCGGTCTTGTTCGAACGCGGGTCGACGATGAAGGTGTACTTGCCTTCGTCGATCAGGCCGTAGCTCTTCTCGGAGACGACCGGGGCGATGATGATGTCGCGCGGGTCCTTGTTGACGGCGGCCATTACGCGTTCACCTCTTCCTTCTTGCTCTTGGACGAGATGAAGCCCTCGAGCGCGGCCTGCGAGAAGACGATGTCGTCGCTCACCAGGACGTCGTAGGCGTTCAGCTGGTCGTAGGTCAGCACGTGCACGGACGGGACGTTGCGCACGCTCTTGAAAGCGAGCTCGTCGTCGCGCTCCAGCACCACGAGGACGTGGCGGGAGGTCGCGACGCCGTTGAGCAGCTCCACGACGGCCTTGGTCGAGGGGACCTCGCCGGTCGTGAACGCCTGCACGGCGTGGATGCGGCTGCCGCGGGCGCGGTCCGAGAGGGCGCCGAGCAGAGCAGCGGCGATCATCTTCTTCGGGGTGCGCTGCGAGTAGTCGCGCGGGTTCGGTCCGTGGACGACGCCACCACCGGTCATCTGAGGAGCGCGGATCGAGCCCTGACGAGCGCGACCGGTGCCCTTCTGCTTGAACGGCTTGCGGCCGGCGCCGGAGACCTCGCCACGACCCTTGGTCTTGTGGGTGCCCTGGCGCGCCGCGGCGAGCTGAGCGGTCACGACCTGGTGGATCAGCGGGATGTTGGTCTGAACGTCGAACAGGGAGTCCGGAAGCTCGATGGAGCCGGCCTTCTTGCCCTTGAGGTCGACGACGTCAATCGAGGTAGCCATGTGCTTAGGCCCCCTTCACTGCGTTGCGGACGAAAACGATGCGGCCACGAGCGCCGGGGACGGCGCCCTTGACGAGCAGCAGGCCCTTCTCGGCGTCGACGGCCTGGACCTTGAGGTTCAGGACGGTCACGCGCTCGCCACCCATACGACCGGCCATGCGCATGCCCTTGAAGACACGGCTCGGGGTCGAGGAGGCGCCGATGGAGCCCGGCTTGCGGTGGTTGCGGTGCGCACCGTGCGAAGCGGAGACGCCCTTGAAGTTGTGGCGCTTCATGACACCGGCGAAGCCCTTGCCCTTGGAGGTGCCCACGACGTCGACCAGCTGGCCGGCCTCGAAGGTGGCGTCCACGGTGAGCTCCTGGCCGGCCGAGTACTCGGCGGCGTCGGCGGTGCGGACCTCGGTGAGGTGACGGCGCGGCGTGACGCCCGCCTTGTCGAAGTGGCCGGCGGCCGGCTTGTTCACCTTGCGCGGGTCGATCTGGCCGTAGGCGATCTGGACGGCGTTGTAGCCGTCGACCTCGGGGGTGCGGACCTGGGTCACGACGTTCGGCGTGATCTCGATGACGGTCACGGGGATGAGCTTGTTGTTCTCGTCCCAGACCTGGGTCATGCCGAGCTTCTTGCCGAGGAGTCCCTTGGAGGTCTTGGTGTCGATGTTGGACATAGCGGCACTCCCCCTTAGAGCTTGATCTCGATGTTGACGTCGGCGGGCAGGTCGAGACGCATGAGCGAGTCGACGGCCTTCGGCGTCGGGTCGATGATGTCGATCAGCCGCTTGTGCGTGCGCATCTCGAAGTGCTCACGGCTGTCCTTGTACTTGTGGGGCGAACGGATGACGCACACCACGTTCTTCTCGGTGGGAAGCGGCACCGGGCCGACGACGGTCGCGCCTGCACGGGTCACCGTGTCGACGATCTTGCGCGCCGAGGTGTCGATGACCTCGTGGTCATACGACTTAAGCCGAATGCGGATCTTCTGTCCCGCCATGTCTGACTCTCTCTCTTGTTATGGCGTCGTACGAGACGGTTCTTACGAACCGCGCTCGCATTGGACGCAGTGCGACGTACGCGTGGGAAACGCCACTATTCTTCTGTCAACTCACCGCCTGCTCCGAGGCACAGAGAAATCCCCGTGTTTTCGAAGGTGTCGATTGTGAGCGTGTCCTGCTGCCTGCGGCCTAACCTCTGACCGCGGGCCCGAAGGCTCCCGTGGCGGGCTATGCACTGCCTGGCAGTGATCCGTCCGGAGCGCACGTCAGCACGCTCGTTCCGAAATGTTGAACCACACAAGTTTGCCAGATCCGGAGCGATGCTGCAACCCGGGCGTGTCGCGGGTGGTTCAGCGGCGACGCGCGGCCAGCAATTCTTCGACGCGACGGCCGAAAACGTCGAACTCGGACGCGACGTACGCTTCGAGGGCGGCGGCCGTGTCCGCCTCCGCGCCCGCCCGTCGTACGGACAGTGCGACGAGGGCCTCCGCAAGCGCTGCGACGAGTTGCTCCTCGTCGCTCCCGTCGACCTGCACCAGCTGCTCACCGCACGGGCCGGCGATCTCGGCGAGCGCAGGAGAGGCACGCGTGACGACCGCTTTGCCTGAAGCGAGTCCCTGCCAGACCTTGTTGGCGATGACGCTTCTCGCCTTGTCCGAGTCGCCGAAGATGCCGAGCACGATATCGGCGTCGGCGAGGTGGCCGGCGAGCATCTCCTCGGGCACCGGGTCCACGAACCGGCACACCCCGTCGATCCCGAGCGCGCTGGACAGCGCTTCGATCTCCGCGCGCGGTGCTCCGTCTCCGATGAGTGTGACCGTCAGGTCGACGGATCGCGTCGCACACGCGATGGCCCGCAGAGCGATGGGCAGGCCGTGCAGCGGGATGTAGTTGCCGTAGTAGAGCATACGGACCGGCCCTGTGTGCGGTCCACCACTCGCAACCGGCCTGGCCCACGCCGGCGCTCCGACGGGCAGTGAGATGACCTGCGTGCCCGGGTGAGCCTCCGCGAGCGCCCGCGCCCGCACGCGGGTGTCGATGAGCACGAGATCGGCCAGGCGGTGGGCCAGTCTGTCGACTAGTGCGTACCAGCCGGCTCGCAGTGTCCCGGGGCGCGCCTTCTTCCAGTCCTCGACCATGGTCTCGTACTGCCCGACGAAACCGTCCACCACGAACACGCCGCGGTTGAGCCGCGCGACGGCCCAGAGCACGACGGCGTACGGGAGGGAGAACTCGGCGAGGATGTAGAGCTGCTTCCCATGGAGGCCGAAGAGCAGGGACCCGATGTCATGCGGGATGCGGCGCACGCGAGAGCCCTCCCAGCGCCGGTTGACCGTGACCTCCGCGTCGAACCTGTCGCGCAGGTAGGCCCGAATCCGGGCGTTGCGTGGATAGGACGTGTCCCACACACGGCCGTAGCCGACCTTCACGGGCGAACCTCCGTCCCGCGCAGCCGGTTGCGCGCCGCGCGCATCGTCGTCACGCCGAAGTAGGCCCAGGCCCCGTAGCCGGGCCTGCCCTGGCGCAGGGCCGCTCGCAGGCAGGCGAGAAGGCCCTCCCCGCTGGCCGCTCGGCCGGCACGATCGGCGGGGTAGGTCAGGAAGAAGTCTCCCCGGATCCGGGCGGGATGCTCGGCCAGATGACGCTCGCCCCAGTCCAGGCTGGAGCGCCAGTCCGGAGCCGTGGTCAGCGAGTCCGAATGGCTGACCGGGCGCACCACGAGCGGCTCCGGCAGGCAGAGCATCCGCGTACCCTGGTTCCGTTCGAGCCGGATCAGCCACTCCCAATCCTGATGGAGTCGTACAGTCGTGTCCCACGGCTCGCGCAGGGCCAGCTCACGCGGGAAGAGCATCGTCGAGGAGGCGAACTGCGGGGAGACCGAATGAAGCCGGGGACGCGCCAGCAGGTACGCCGCGATGCTCGGCACCTCCGTCACGGGCTCGGTCGGCACGATGCGCGTGGTCTTCGTGACGGTGTCGAATTCGGCGATCGAGCACGTCAGCACCCAGTTGTCGCCCGCGACCCCGCGCTCGCGCAGGGCGGCGACCTGATCAGCCAGTTTGTCCGGCGCCCAGGTGTCGTCGTCGTCCAGCAGGGCTACCAGTTCGTGCCGGGCGGCTCTGATGCCCGCCATGCGCGCGCCGTTGCCCCGGTCGACCGGGTCCGACCGGACGACGCGGACGCGCGGATCGGCGAACTGCGGGTCGGGGCCGGCGCCGTTCACCGCGACGACCACGTCCACGTCCACTCCGCGCTGGGAGAGGGCGGAGTCCACGGCCTCCTGGAGCGCGTCCCGCGTGTTCATGGTCGGGATGACGACCGAGACCGCGGCGGCGGGTGCTGTCATCGGCGGAGCCTCCTGAGCAGGTCGTGGACCACCAGCGCTGGCCTGAGCAGGAGTGGATACAGACGGCCGGTCAGCAGGATGACCCTCCCGTGCGCCGCCGCGGCCCGGCTGTGCCGCGCGCAGGACGAGAGGTCGAGCTCGCGGAGCTCCGCCCGGGCGAGGCGCACGCCCTCACGGACAGCGTCGGGCGCGGCCTTCCTGCGCACGGGGACGAACGCGACGGCGATGGCATAGAACCACAGCCGGAAGAAGGAGATGGTGCCGGCGTCGACGCCCGTGCGCCCGGCCGCGTCCACAGCGGCGTCACGCGCTGCCGCGTAGCGCGAGAATTCGGGCCGGCGATCGCGGCTGATCGAGCCCGGCCTCTCGACGTAGGTGTACACGAGCGCCGGGGAGAGTGCGACGCGTGTGCTGCGCGAGATCGCGCCGACGACGCCGAGAAAGTCCTCCTGCGGGTATTCGCTCCCGAAGGGCTCGTCGCCGAGGACCGAGCGATGGAACAGCTTGCTCCAGAGGAAGCCCTGCACCTGGCCTTCGAGCACGCGTGCGAGCGCCTCGCGACGTCCGATGACCCGAGTCTCGTCGACACCGTCTGCCCACCGCTCCGCGCCGTCGGCGGAGCGGAACCGGGCCCGCGCGAACACGAGCTCAGGCTGCGCCTCCCGTATCGCGTAGGCGAATGCGGCCAGCGCGTCGGGTGCAGGCTCGTCGTCGTCGTCGACGAACCACACGTAGTCCCCGCTCACGTGCGCCATGGCCGCGTTGCGAGCCCGGGCCGGTCCGCGGTTCTCCGGCAGCGCGATCACCGTGCTGCGCGAGCGCGGCGCGCTCCACTCCCGCAGGGTCTCTGCCGTCCCGTCGTTCGAAGCGTCGTCGACCAGGATGAGCTGCGCCGCCGACTCGAAGCGTGCCAGCCACTCGAGGGTGCGCTCGATCGCCGCACCGGCGTTGTGGAAGCAGACGACGATGCTGATCGAGTACTGCGGCCAGTCAGACATGGTAAGACACACATACTACAGCTTGTTCCATATGGATTCCTGTGAAGTGGTCCGTCCCCAATCAGCGCTCGCCCTCGACTTCTCCACAGATTCCGCCAGCGCAGGACAGCTCGGGCTCAGGCTTCCAAGCTGGATGACATGACAGCGATCCACAACACCTCCCGCGCCGCCCACGTGCGCGACGTTCACCTCCGCGCGGTCGAGCCGACCCGTCACGTGACGCCCGAGCAGCTTCGCCGCCGTCGCACGCGCGCCGATCAGTTCGAACGCCTGCGCATGTTCGCGGCGACCCGGGCGCGGCCGCCCGTCTTCGCCTACTGGTCGGCGGCGCTCATCCATGGACTTCCGCTGCTCGAGCCGCCGCCAGGCACGATCCACGTCGTGGCAGCAGGTCGAACCGAGGGGGCCGCCTCCGGTGTCGTGACGCACGCGCGCGACCAGCCATCGTGCGCTGTCGTGAAGCAGGGCCTGCGCGCGACGAGTGTCGCAAAGACGGTGGCCGACCTCGCGGGTCGCACCTCGTTCCTCCAGGGTGTGGCGCTCGCCGACGCCGCTCTGTCCACCGGCACCTGGGGCGAACGCACTCCCCTCGCCACCCGTCAGGACCTGGAGGAGGCCGCGTCAGCGGTGCGCGATCCGCATGAGCGTCGGCGGGCGGTCGCGTCGGTGCGCTTCGCCGATGGGCGAGCCGAGTCAGCACTGGAGTCCGTGAGCCGGGCGACGATCGCGCTGGCGGGCGCACCTCCTCCCGCGCTCCAACTGGCGGTGCCGGCACTCTTCGGGCCATCGGCACGGCTGGACTTCGCCTGGCCGGAGCTCGGAGTCGCCGGAGAAGCGGACGGCGCGGCGAAGCTGCATCATCCGGCGTTCCGGCGCGGTCGGGATGCCTGGGGGCTGCTCGCCGAACGCGCAGCTCGCGAGCGCAGAGTCGAAGCCGCCGGATGGCGATTCGTGCGCTGGCAGTGGGCTACCGGCCGTCGGGTGGACAAGATGAGCGAGCTCCTCGTTCGCCACGGGATACCGCTCGATCGGGCGGGGAGGATCGCGGCGCTCGGGTTGTGATGCGCCGGGCCATCGGGCGGTCCCCGGGTCGAAGCGCTGCCGGACATGGAAGCGGGGCCGGCACGTCGTGTCGACCCCGTCCGGGCGATGCCTCGCGCCATCGTCCTGTTGGTTCCAGACCGCCTAAGCGGTGTCCGAACTCTTCGTCCGTGCTCCGGTCAGCGGCTTGGTCTGGTTTGCGAGGTCCATGCTCACCATAGGCGGTCTCCCTTCGTCGACGGACCCGTTCGGTTGAAACGGTGCGTCAATTGTGCGCCCGACTCGGCGTGAGGTAAACCCCCGGCGAACTCATGCACAGGAACGGGGGCGTCGCGATCGCACGAGGAGACCGAGACAGAGGACCGCCGCACCGGCGGCGGCGGCGCCGATCGCCAGCGACGCAAGCGGGCCGACGTCGACGGTGGCGCCGGTACCGGCGAGAGCGCGCGAGCGCTCCGTCACAGCCACCGGCCCCGGCGGGAAGACCGGAACAGTGCGGCCGGCGACGGCCGGCACGGGCCGGCTGACGACGTCCAGCGTCACGGTGGCGGATGCGCTCGTCCGGCCCTCGATGGTCGCGGTGTAGACGAATGAGTCGGCTCCGAGATGCGCCGGGTCGCTCCGGTAGCTGCGGTGCACGCCCTCGCCGCTGAGGACGCCGTGGGACGGCTCCGCCACGACGTCGATCCGTACGGACTCGTCCTCCGGAGCAGAGCCGTCTGCAGCGGAGGCGACCAGCGTTATCGGCGTGTCCTCCCCCGCGAACGCGGTGTAACGCAGGTCCCGCACGGTCGGAGTGAGCGACGCGTCCTCGACCACCTCGATGTCCACCCGGAACGGGCCGGCGGTGGAGTGACCGTCGCTGACCGTGTACTCGAAGGCGTCCGCCCCGGTGAAACCCGCTTCGGGGCTGTAGACGCCGCCGGGGCCGGACGAGCGGAACGTGCCGTGAGCCGGCTCGGCGACGATCGCGTACGTCAGCGCGTCGCCGTCCGGGTCCGTGCCGGGGAACTCCACCGAGGCGGACGACCCCGCCGCCAGGGTGAACGCGAGATCGGCCGCCGACGGCGGATCGTTCGACACGACGCCGCCCACGGCCAGGAGCACGACCGAGTCGAGGATCGCGTCCGAGACATCCGCGATCACGAGCTTGACGTGATTCTGCTCGTGCGCCGCAACCGGAGCGACGCAGCGCAGCGGGACGGTGAAGCCGTTGAGCGCCGTGTCGACCGAACCTGCCGTGTTGTCGACGAACAGTTCCGCGTTGCTGCCCGCGTTCACCGAGTCGACACTGACCGGCGCCTCCCCGATGACCGCGCAGTTCGCCCCGTTGACGAAGAAGCCGAACACATCGTTGAAGCCCTTGCCGACCCAGTCGTTGTATTCGGCCGAGCCGAACACGTAGTCGATCGAGAGGGATGCCGACGTCGGTACGACATCGAACTCCAGGACGGCCGCGTCCCGGGTCCGGCCAGCTGCCAGGGCCGCGGCGTCCTCGTCTCCCGGGGTGTCCAGCCGCGTCGACAGGCTGCGCCCGTGCGGGCCGGGAATCCCTGCGACCTGACCGGTGCTGAGCGCGACGACCGAAGCGAGACCGAGCGCGTCCATCCCGGCGACGGAGCCGATCGCGCGCGGGTCACCGGTGAACCGGATCCCCGAGGTGGTGACGCCCTCGCCGACGAGCTGCTCGACGAAGGACTCGACCGAGGCCGTCGTCCCGTCCGTCACCCTGTCTGCCGGCTCACCCAGCGCCGCCGGCCCGGCGAGCGTGAGCGGCGCCGCCACGAGCGTGAGACCTCCGATCGCGGCGGCGATACGGGTCGGAAAGGAGCGAGAGCGATTCGAAGACACAGGGGAACTACCTTAGGTGTGAGATGAAACCCCCAATATTTATCACATCTTCACCGCACCGCCAAACGACGAAGGGCCGGACCCTCGCGGGTCCGGCCCTCAGCCGAAATGCCTGCCCGGTGGACCGGGCGGGGACTTACTTGTTGATCTTGGTCACCGTACCGGCGCCCACGGTGCGGCCACCCTCACGGATGGCGAAGCCGAGGCCCTCCTCCATGGCGATCGGCTGGATGAGCTCGACCGACATGTCGGTGGTGTCGCCGGGCATGACCATCTCGGTGCCCTCGGGCAGCGAGATGACGCCGGTGACGTCGGTGGTACGGAAGTAGAACTGCGGGCGGTAGTTCGTGTAGAAAGGGTTGTGACGGCCACCCTCGTCCTTGGACAGGATGTAGGCGGTGCCCTCGAAGTTGGTGTGAGGGGTCACAGAACCCGGCTTCGCGACGACCTGGCCGCGCTCCACGTCCTCGCGCTTGGTGCCGCGGAGGAGCAGACCACAGTTCTCGCCGGCCCAGGCCTCGTCGAGCTGCTTGTGGAACATCTCGATACCAGTGACCGTGGTCTTCTGCGTCGGGCGGATGCCGACGATCTCGACCTCGGAGTTGATGGCGAGGGTGCCACGCTCGGCGCGACCGGTGACGACGGTGCCACGACCGGTGATCGTGAAGACGTCCTCGATCGGCATCAGGAACGGCTTGTCCTTGTCGCGGATCGGGTCCGGGATCGAGTCGTCCACGGCCTCCATGAGGTCGAGGATGGACTGGGTCCACTTCTCGTCGCCCTCGAGAGCCTTGAGGCCCGAGACGCGCACGACCGGAGCGTTGTCGCCGTCGAAGTTCTGGCTGGAGAGCAGCTCGCGGACCTCGAGCTCGACGAGCTCCAGGATCTCCTCGTCGTCGACCATGTCGGACTTGTTCAGCGCGACGAGCAGGTACGGAACGCCGACCTGCTTGGCCAGGAGCACGTGCTCGCGGGTCTGAGCCATCGGGCCGTCGGTGGCGGCGACCACGAGGATCGCGCCGTCCATCTGAGCGGCACCGGTGATCATGTTCTTGATGTAGTCGGCGTGACCCGGGGCGTCAACGTGCGCGTAGTGGCGCTTCGGGGTCTCGTACTCGACGTGCGAGATGTTGATCGTGATACCACGCTGACGCTCTTCCGGAGCCGAGTCGATCGACGCGAAGTCGCGCTGCACGTTGGTCGCCGACGGGTACTTGTCTGCAAGCACCTTGGAGATCGCCGCGGTGAGCGTCGTCTTGCCGTGGTCGACGTGACCGATGGTTCCGATGTTCACGTGCGGCTTAGTCCGCTCGAACTTGGCCTTAGCCACTGTGGTCCTCCTCAGGACTCTCGTGCAGACACCCCGGTCGACGGATTTCGACCGGAGGGTCTACGGGATTGGTTTCTTATGTTACGGGATGTTGCCTGGGAGCAGTGACCGAGGTCACTCGCCCTTGCTCTTCTGGACGATCTCGTCGGCCACAGCCTTCGGGACCTCCGCGTAGCTGTCGAACTGCATCGAGTACACCGCGCGGCCCGAGGTCTTGGACCGCAGGTCGCCGATGTAGCCGAACATCTCGGACAGCGGGACGTTGGCGCGGACGACCTTGACGCCGCTCGCGTCCTCCATGGACTGGATCTGCCCACGGCGGGAGTTGAGGTCGCCGATGACGTCGCCCATGTACTCCTCCGGCGTACGCACCTCGACCGCCATGAGCGGCTCGAGGAGCACCGGGTTCGCCTTGCGCGCAGCCTCCTTGTAGGCCATCGAGCCGGCGATCTTGAACGCCATCTCCGAGGAGTCGACGTCGTGCGAGGCGCCGTCGACGAGGATCGCCTTGACCCCCACCGTCGGGAAGCCGGCGAGCACGCCGACCTGCATCGCGTCCTGGATGCCCGCGTCGACCGAAGGGATGTACTCGCGCGGGACGCGACCACCGGTGACGGCGTTCACGAACTCGTACGAGGTCTCCGGGGTCACCTCGAGCGGCTCCAGGGTGATCTGCACCTTAGCGAACTGACCGGAACCACCGGTCTGCTTCTTGTGGGTGTAGTCGTACTTCTCCACCGTGCGGCGGAGGGTCTCGCGGTAGGCCACCTGCGGCTTGCCGACGTTGGCCTCGACGTTGAACTCGCGCTTCATGCGGTCCACGAGGATGTCGAGGTGCAGCTCGCCCATGCCCTTGATGACCGTCTGACCGGTCTCCTGGTTCTGCTCGGTGCGGAACGTCGGGTCTTCCTCCGCGAGCTTCTGGATGGCCGTGCCGAGCTTCTCCTGGTCGGCCTTGGTCTTCGGCTCGATGGCGACCTCGATGACGGGCTCCGGGAAGGTCATCGACTCGAGGACGACCTGGTGGTCCGGATCGCTCAGGGTGTCACCGGTGGTGGTGTCCTTGAGGCCGATCACCGCGTAGATGTTGCCGGCGGTGACGAAGTCGACCGGGTTCTCCTTGTTGGCGTGCATCTGGAAGATCTTGCCGATGCGCTCCTTCTTGCCCTTGGTCGAGTTCACGACACCGGCTCCGGAGTCGACGCGGCCCGAGTACACGCGGACGTAGGTCAGGCGACCGAAGAACGGGTGCACGGCGACCTTGAACGCGAGCGCCGAGAACGGCTCGGTGGCGTCGGCGTGGCGCAGGATGACCTGCTCCTCGTCGCGCGGGTTGTGCGCCTCGATGGCGGGCACGTCGAGCGGCGACGGCAGGTAGTCGATCACGGCGTCGAGCATCGGCTGGACACCGCGGTTCTTGAACGCGGAGCCGCAGAGGACCGGGTAGATCTCGTTGTTGACCGTGAGCTTGCGGATGGCGGCCTTGATCTCCGGGATGGTGATCTCTTCGCCACCGAAGAACTTCTCGAGCAGCGCGTCGTCGGTCTCGGCGACGGTCTCGAGCAGACGGTTGCGGTACTCCTCGGCCTTCTCCTGAAGGTCGGCGGGGATCTCCTGGACCTCGTACTTGGCGCCCATGGTCACATCGCCCTTGGCGTCGCCCGGCCAGACCAGCGCGCGCATCTCGACCAGGTCGACGACGCCGACGAAGTCGGACTCGGAGCCGATCGGGAGCTGCATCACCAGCGGCTTGGCGCCGAGGCGGGAGACGATGGTGTCGACGGTGAAGTAGAAGTCGGCGCCCAGCTTGTCCATCTTGTTGACGAAGCAGATGCGCGGGACGACGTACTTGTCGGCCTGACGCCACACGGTCTCCGACTGGGGCTCGACGCCCTCCTTCGCGTCGAAGACGGCGACGGCACCGTCGAGGACGCGGAGCGAGCGCTCCACTTCGACCGTGAAGTCGACGTGACCCGGGGTGTCGATGATGTTGATCTGGTTCTTGTTCCAGAAGCAGGTGACCGCGGCGGACGTGATGGTGATGCCGCGCTCCTTCTCCTGCTCCATCCAGTCGGTGGTCGAGGCGCCGTCGTGCGTCTCACCGATCTTGTGGTTGACGCCCGTGTAGAACAGGATGCGCTCGGTCGTGGTGGTCTTGCCGGCATCGATGTGGGCCATGATGCCGATGTTGCGGACCTTGTTGAGGTCGGTGAGCACGTCCTGTGCCACAGGGATTCCTCCGAAAAGTAGAAAGTGGAAGGGGTGCCGCCCGGGCGCGGCACTCCATAGAGTGCAACGCCCGGACGACGAAAAGTGTTACCAGCGGTAGTGGGCGAAGGCCTTGTTCGACTCGGCCATCTTGTGCGTGTCCTCGCGGCGCTTGACCGCGGCGCCCAGACCGTTGGACGCGTCGAGGATCTCGTTGGTGAGACGCTCGGTCATCGTCTTCTCACGACGGCCCTTGGCGTAGCTGGTGAGCCAGCGCAGCGCCAGCGTGTTGGCGCGGTGCGGCTTGACCTCGACCGGCACCTGGTAGGTCGAGCCACCGACGCGGCGGCTGCGGACCTCGAGGGTCGGGCGGATGTTGTCGAGCGCCTTCTTGAGCGTCGCGACGGCGTCCTGGCCGGACTTGGTGGAGACACCCTCGAGCGCGTCGTAGACGATGCGCTCGGCGAGGCCCTTCTTGCCGTCGAGGAGGATCTTGTTGACGAGCTGGCTGACGACCGGCGAGCCGTACACCGGGTCGGCGACGACGGGGCGCTTCGGAGCGGGACCCTTGCGAGGCATTACTTCTTCTCCATCTTCGCGCCGTAGCGGCTGCGAGCCTGCTTGCGGTTCTTGACGGCCTGGGTGTCCAGAGCGCCGCGGACGATCTTGTAACGAACGCCGGGCAGGTCCTTCACACGGCCACCGCGGACGAGCACCATCGAGTGCTCCTGCAGGTTGTGGCCCTCACCGGGGATGTACGCGGTGACCTCGGTCCCGTTCGAGAGCTTGACGCGGGCGACCTTGCGGAGCGCGGAGTTCGGCTTCTTGGGGGTGGTGGTGTAGACACGGGTGCACACGCCGCGCTGCTGGGGGTTGGACTTCAGGGCGGGGGCCTTGGTCTTGGTGACCTTCGGCGTCCGGCCCTTCCGAACCAACTGCTGAATGGTTGGCACTGAACTTCTCCTTATATGGACTGCACGGTGACAGTTGTTGCTTTTTCCCGCACCCCGAGCGACCCGCTTCGCGGGCGATCGAGGAGTTGGGAGTATCGGACCGATGGCCGATATGCCGTGGGGGCGGTGATTCCGTGCGGTCTCTCCGCCCATCGGATGAGTACGTGCCGGCCCGCTCGGTGTCAGCTCTCGCGAGCACACAACAAGCGCGCGTCAGAGCGCACACCCGATAAATACTATCGTCCGCGCGGTGGGCGGTCAAATGAACGGGGGCGTGATAGCGCGTTGTCCGCGGAGGGCGAAACGGCCAAGGCCCCGCGGCTCGCTGTCGGCGAATCCTCGGGTGATTCTCGCCGGGGTGCGCCGCGGACTTCCGGCTGACATCCGTTATACATATGCCACTGTGGCGGGGTGCAGACCTTCGAACGCGCCGTCCTGGGCGGCCTCAAGCTCGACCGTGCGGACCTCGACCAGTCCAGCCGCCACGTCATCGACCTGGCACGCGCGGACGGCGGGATCGTCGTCACCTCCAACGTCTCGATCTCGCGGCACCTGCGCACGGTGGGCCTGCCGGAGCTGGAGGCGCAGACCTCGTTCTGGACCGTCGACGGCGTCCCGCTCACCTGGTTGCTGCGGATCGCCGGCAAGGGGCCGTTCCCCCGCGTCACGGGCACCGACCTCATGAACGCCGTCATCGAGCACCCCGCGGCGGCGGACCTGCGCGTCGGCATCATCGGCGCGGCCGCCGTCGAGGCCCAGCGGTTCTACCGTGGGAGCGGCCACGCCCACGTGCATGGGGCCGACCTCCCGTTCGCCGAGCCGGGCAGTCCCGCGCTGATCGACGCAGCGAGCGCATTCATCGAGCGGGTCCGGCCGCACGTGCTGTTCGTCTGCCTGGGCTTCCCCAAGCAGGAGCGCCTGATCCTCGAACTGCGCAGCAGGCACAGCCACGGCATCGTCTTCATCGGGGCCGGGGCGGCCGCGCAGATGAACACGGGGCACTTCCCCCGGGCGCCGCACCTGATGCGCCGGCTCGGGCTGGAGTGGGTGTGGCGGATGGGCCAGGACCCGTCCCGCCTGGTCAAGCGCTACCTCCTGCAGGACCTGCCGTGGCTGGTCGGGATGATCCCGATCGCGCTGGCCGAGCGGGTGCGGAGCCGTCGTGCGCGGCCGGGCCGGCGTCAGGCGCCGGCCTGACCTCCGGTGGCGTCGTCCGAGATCAGCGGGGTGAAGAGCGCCCCGCCGCCGTCGAACGTGAGGATGCCGCGGTAGCCGAAGCTCCACGGATCGGTGTAGCCCTCGCCCGTCGCGCCGTCGGACCTTCGGGTGAGCGTCGCCTCCGCCGAGATGCTGCCGGAGGTGCTCTCGACCGCCCAGCCTCCCGTCGCCCACACCGGGTCGATCGACACGTCCGGCCGTGTGTGCAGCTGCCAGCGGACGTTGCTGATGTCGTCCCCCGGGCTGTCGGCGAAGGTGCCGAACGGGCAATGGGCCGGCACCGCGTCCCGTGAGGCGACGCACCCGTCCAGCCAGGCGTTGATCGCGGTGCGCGCGGCCGACTGGCCGTCGTCGTTGAGCCGGGCGGTGAACACCGTGGGCGTGATCGCGCGTCCCGCCGGGGTGGCCGTGATGTCACTCACCGGCACGTCGAAGTTCTTGCTCTTCGATGTGAGCTCGACGGGATAGGTGCCGGGGAGGGCGCGGAGGGTGACGTCCGTGGCCAGCGGCATGTCCGCCGGCTTCACCCCCGCGACCGTGTACGTGATCCCGGCGGGCCCCTCGACCATGAGGTCCACGGTGTCCGGCTCGATGCGACCCAGGCGCCAGAACGGCAGGCCGGGGAGGCCTCCGGCCTTCTCGACCACGAACGAGCGATCGTAGCTGCGGCCGCCCTGGGTGATCTGGGCCTGAACGGTGGTCGTGGCGCCGCGGGTGACCGGCGACTCGATCGTGAAGGCGCTGATGCGGTCGGTGATCTTCGAATACGCCGTGTCGTTGAGCAGCACGTCGCCGCTGTTCGCCCGGATGCCGGCCAGCTTCATCGCGGCCGTGGCCCGGCCGTGCTCGAGGTCGCCCAGGTACTGCGCGACCAGGGTGCGCGGGAGGTTCTGCAGCGCGACCACCGCCGACACCGAGACCGTGACGCCGGCGGCAGTGACGAGGAGGGTCACGACGGCGACGAGGGCGAGGATCCACCGTGTGGCATGCGAACGCGGGCGGTCGGCGGGAGTGACGGACATCGGGACCTCTCTTTCGGGCTCCCGCAGTGTATCGGCCGGGGGTGGACCGGCGCGTCCACCCGTTCGGGTCACCCGGTCAGTCACTCGTCGTCGGGTTGCTCCCACGGCCAGCGCGGCCGCCCGCGCTGGCGGAAGCGGCCGACGAGCACGAGCTGGTAGAGCAGCATGACGACGACGGCCGCGACTCCCACCGCGATGGCGTAGAGGCTGGCGAGCTGTCCGGCGGCGAACAGGGCGAAGTGGAGCAGGTCGCCCGTCGCGAGCGCGCCGGCCACTCCCCCGGTCAGGCAGTACGCGAGGTAGCACGCCAGACCGGCGCCGAGCGCGTTGAGCGGTGCGATGCGCTGCTGCTCCCCCGGCACGCGGATCCCGGTGCGGATCAGGAGGACGAGGAGCACGGCGACGGCGACGCCCGCCATGATCGGCCCGACCAGCGGCCCGGCGGACCGATCGGGGATCACCTCGGTGTCCGTCCCGAGCGAGATCAGGCCGAACGCGGCGACGAGGACCGCGAGGTAGAGCCCGGCGGCGAAGCACGCGACGACGATCGCGTAGGCACGCTCCTCACGCATGCGAGCCTCCTCGACTCGGCGTTGGCCCTGCGGTCAGTACACCTGCGCGTACGCGTTGGCGGCCTGGTTCTGGACGTCCGCGAGCTGCTGCTCGTAGTCCGCCTGCGCCTCGGCGTTGCGGGCCTTGAGCTTGCGTCCGCGCCCGGCAAGCCAGGCACCCGTCCAGATCGACATCTCCCGCGCTATGACGCCGGCGAGGACCGCGAACGGGCTGACCCAGGCGCGGCTCAGCACGAGGGCCTGCTCGTCCGCGTTGCGCTGCCAGAAGCGGGCGTCCACGAGCCCGGCGCCGATGTAGACAAGGTAGACGAAGATCGCGACGACCAGGCCGCCGAGGATGTACCCCCACCAGCGCGCCCGGTTGATGATCTGGATGAGCACGACCATCCCGACGAAGAAGGCGACGATGGGCGCCCAGCCGGACAGCTGCGAGGTGAAGTACTGGGTGAGGACCGGCAGCAGCTCGCTGCTCGGCGTCAGCATCGCGCCGACGACGACCAGGGCCGCGGCCCAGAGGACGGCGAACGCCACGGTCCCGACGAGGGCGATGAGGATGCCGACGCCGCGGTTGCTCTTTCGCTTGGGCGGCTCCGGGCGCTGCAGGAAGATCGGCGCGACGGGCTGCGGGATGAATGGGGGCGGGACCGGTGTGGGCTGCACGGGCGCTGCGGTGGCCTCGCCCGGCTGGGGTGCGGCCTGCTGCTGCGCGGCCTGGTCGGCGGCCTGCTGCTGCGCGGTCGCCTGCTGGGCGGCCTCCCCCGCGACGATGACCGGCGTGGCGGACTCCACGGGAGATGCGGTGTCGACCGTGGCCTCACCGGCGGCGGTGGCTCCGGGCTCACCGGCCGAACGCGCGACGGCCGCCGCGACGTCGTCGGGCGAGGAGGTGACGGGCTCGGGCTCGATGGCCGGGGCGGGCGGGGTGGCGGCGTCGGCGGGCTCCTCGGCGGGCTCGGCGGCGTTCGCGTCGTCGGGCTGGTTGAGGTGACCGCGAGCGGACACCGGCGCGGACGGCGGCACCTCCATGTCGGGGTCGGTGTCGTGCGGCTCGCCGGTCGACGACCCGGCGGCCTCGGGCTGAGCGGCCGGCTCGGCCGCAGCCGACGCGGCAGGCGCGGTGGCGGGCTCGGTGGCCGGCTCCGCGCCCGGTTCCGTGCCCGGCGCGACGGACCCCGCGTCGTCCCGCTTCTCGGCGGGTTCCGGTGTCGTGTCGCTCATGCTGGCACTCCTCGCTGCGCCCCCGATGGGCACCTCTCGATGTGGTGCCCACTGTAGCAACGGGGAACGCGGCGGCGAGGGAGGTGCTGCGGGTAGGCGGCTACTTGGAGGGAGTGGGGGTGGGGGTGGCCTGGGATGCGTTGGCCAGGACGTAGACAAGGCCCTTGATCGTGTAGCTCACCTGCGTCGCCGTTGCGGCCGCCCCTCCGCCCGCCGCCGCGGGAGCCTGATTGTCCTCGCTGCCGGAGAATCCCGTGACCAGAATGAGCCGCTTGCCGTGCTGCAGCGCGCCGAGGAACGCGATGGCGCCGTCGGTCGTCCCCTTGACGCTGATCGTGATCGGAATGGCGACGAAGTTGCCGGCGGTGATCAGAGAGTTGGTCGTCGTCTTCGGCGCCTGTGGCGCGGCCGGCGCGGGGGCCGCCGTGGGAGTGGCCGTCGGCGACGGCGAGGGCGAGGAGGTGTTCGTCGCTTGAGGCGTCGCGTCGACCGGAGCCGCCGGCGGCGTGTACGCGACCGGGTCGGAGGGGTCGACGCCCGAGATGGTCTCGCCCGTCGACGCCGCAAGCGCGTGGAGATCGGACACGAATATGTCGAGCGATCGTGTCGAGGGGATCGACTGCTGGAGGTCCGCCAACTGGCCCTTGAACTGATCGATGTTGGCGTAGTCCTTCTTGAGCTGCTGCAGCTGGACCTCGCTCACATGATTGGCCGAGGCGATCTGTGTGGTCTGGCCGGCTGCTGTCGCCGCGGCGGTGAGCTGGGGCTGCACCCCGAGGAGGTAACCGAGGCCGATCACGACCGCGATGGCGAGGCCGACGCCCGCGATGACGAGACGCTGCTTGTCCATGTCACTTTCCCTTCGGTGCGAAGCGGCCGTCGAAGGCCGACTCGTCCAGGTGCATGATCGCCGAGGCCGTGTATCCCGACTGGTCGAGGGTGATGGATCCCGGAGAGACGTCGGCGACCGACGGCAGGGTGGCGAGTCGGGCGAGCCAGGCCGACACCTCATCGAGGTTTGTGGAGCGCACGTCGATGGTCACCGTGGCGACTCGCGCGCCCTCGAGGGGGACCGTCGACTGCAGGTAGGCGGCCAGAGGGGATGCAGAGTCGATCGTGATGCCGGTGAGCGACAGGCCACCGCCGATCGTGCCCCGCACCTTCGTGAGGAACGCGGTCCAGTCAACCTCGGTCGACGCCCCGACCTCTTGGCCGGCCTTCGCGAGCGCGATCTGGCTCTGAATCTGGCGGACGCCGACATACTTCGTCTGCTGGGCAGCCAGATCGGTGGTCTGCTGCTGCGCCGAAGCGAGAGTGGCGTTGGCCTGCACTGCGATGAAGGTGCTCCCACCGATCGCTCCCGCGACGACGATCATCACGATGACTAGCGCAAGGACCAGGCGGCGGGCGATCGCATCGTGGCGCCGCGAGGTCTTCACTTCGGGAGGGAGAAGGTCGACCCTGGGCTCTCGCTGCAGAGCCGATGGTCCCGGAGGCGTGGCAGGGGCCCTGCCCTTC
Source organism: Leifsonia sp. Soil_N53 (assembly GCF_057655165.1). Classification (NCBI taxonomy): domain Bacteria; kingdom Bacillati; phylum Actinomycetota; class Actinomycetes; order Micrococcales; family Microbacteriaceae; genus Leifsonia; species Leifsonia sp. Soil_N53. Next base: position 24,439 of record NZ_JBDGMM010000062.1, on the reverse strand, counting down.
GCGGCGGCCCTGCCCTTCGGCTTGGGCGCGGCACCGGAGGGCGCCGTGGCCTTGGTGGACCGGCGGGCGCGCTTGCCGCCTTCGGGCTCGGGCGCCGAGTCACCCTGGCGCGTCAGTTCGGTTGTCATGCCGCCTCACTTCCAATCGCCAGTCCGAGGGCGACGGTGATCGCCGCCTGGTCATGACGCAGTCGCTGTGCGTCGAGGCCGCGGGAGAGCGCGACCGAAGTGAACGGGTCGCCCAGAGCTGCCGGGACCCGGGTGTAGTCCGCCACCGCGGAAGCGAAGCCGGCGAGTTGGGAGCCGCCCCCAGTGAGCATCACTCCGGCGACCGGATGGGTCGGCCGGGTGTTGGAGTAGTACGAGATCGTGTTCCGCAGGCTCACGAGGAGGTCGGACACGATCTCCAGCAGGACGGTGGCGACCGCTTGGCCCTCGACGGCGGACGGGTCCGGTGCGATCCCGTGCGTGCGCTTCAGACGCTCTGCCTCCTCCGGCGTGACGCCCAGCCTCGCCGCGAGGCCGGCCGTCTGGTCCGAGCCGCCCGCCGCTATGATCCGGACGAACTGCGGGACGCCGTCGGCTGCGACGACGACCGTAGTCGTGCTGGCGCCGACGTCCACGAGGGCGATCGTCCCCCGTACGCGGGGTCGGGCGAGCAGTAGCCTGTCGAGCGCGAACGGGATGAGGTCGACCTCCACCGGGGTGAGCCCCGCGGCTTGGACCGCCTTGACGTTGCCGACGACGGCGTCCTTGACAGCCGCGATGAGCAGGCCGTGCGTCATCGGTCCGTTCTCGGTCATCGACTCGGAGACGGGATAGAAGTCGAGCAGCGCGTCCTGCACGGGCACCGGGAGCATCTCCTGCGCGACGAACGGGAGGGACTCCCGGATGCGCTGGCGCGACGCCGTGGGGACACTCAGGTCGCGGGCGAGCACCCGCTGGTTGCCCATCCCGAGCACCACCTTGCGGGTCTTGAAGCCGCCGATGCTCCAGAGCTGCTTGAGCAGTCCGCCGACGGTGTTCGGCTCCAGCACCTCGCCGCGGCTGACCGCGCCCTCGGAGAGCGGGAGCTCTGCGTAGCGCAGCAGGGTCGGCCGGGGCTTGCCGGGGTCGCCGAGCTCGACGGCGCGGATCATCGTCGATCCGATGTCCACACCCACGATCGTCTTAGCCATCGAGCTGTCTCCCTTCCGACGCCATCACTGGACGCCGATCATCGCGAAGTACGACGCGACCACAGCCGCACCGAAGAGGATTCCGACCCACGCGCCTGCGAGCATCCACGGGCCGAAGGGGATGCCTCCGGAGCGTTTCACGCGTTTCGCGGCGAGCAGGGCGACGCTGAAGATCCCGCCGAGCACGAAGGCGGCGAAAGCACCGACGACGAGCTGCGCCCAGCCGGTCCATGCGAGCGCGAAGCCGAGCACGGCGGCGAGTTTGACGTCGCCGAAGCCCATACCGCCAGGCCGGACCAGGGCGAGGACCAAGTAGAAGCTGAAGAGAGCGGCGCCGCCGACCACCGCCTGCACGAGACGCATCCCGTCGCCGTCGGCGACCGCCGCCGACGCGAGCAGCGCGACGACGGCGATGGCCGTCGGGTAGACGATCCGGTCGGGGAGGCGGTGCGTCTCCACGTCGATGATGGCGAGGGCGACACTCACGGCCGCGAGCCACAGGTAGGCGAGCAACTCGAGGACGGTCGCGGCGAGTGGCCGTCCCGGAACGCGGAGCGGACCGAGGAAGGCGAAGGCCACCACCGCGAACAGGAGCGCGGTGCCAAGCTCGACCAGCGGATACCGCACCGGGATGCGCACGCGGCAGTCCCGGCACCGGCCCCGCAGCAGCAACCACGACAGCACGGGGATGTTGTCGTACGGCCGGATGGCGCTATGGCACGACGGGCACGCGCTGGCCGGCCGCAGGATCGAGAGCCCTGCGGGGACGCGGTACACGACCACGTTGAGGAACGACCCGATGAGCGAGCCGAACACGGCGACGACGACGACCATGAGCGGCACCTACCCTGCGATATTCCTGGTCGAGAACACTGTGTCGAGGTGTCCGGGGATGGGCGGCGTCGGCGGGGTGTATGTGCCGTTGTCGAAGTTCACGCCGGGGAGGCCCATCGAGACGAAGTTGAGCGTGTAGCTGTTGTTGAACGAGATGTTCGACGAATAGATCTGGCCCCACCACGTGCTTCCGGAGTTGCTCAGACCGCACGGCGTGTAGATCATGACGGGCGCCGTTGCGTCGTCGTTCACCTGGTTCTCGATCTTGGTCGTGAGGCTCTGAGTCGGGCAGGTCGGTGCGGCGTCCGCCACCGTGTCCGGGGTGATGATGTAGAGCCGGTGGGTGCCGGTGCCGGCTGCGGAGGTGATTGTCATGTTCTTGAGGTCGAACGCGTCGACGATGAGCGCGACATCGCTCTTCAAGGTGATGTTGCTGTTGCTGCCGGTCAGGCTCACCATCCCGGCGGGGCAGGTCGCGTTCGCGCGGACGACGGTCGGGACGAGAGCGGCGTTGATGGCGGCGGCGACCACGGACCCCGTGCACGAGGCCGGGACGGTCTCGGGCCAGAGCGAGTTGTCGGCGTTGGTCCAGTCCGCGTGGTTGTAAGCGAAGTCCACCCAGTTCGGGACGACGGGGGGCGCAGGGGTGACGATGCCGGTCTGATTCTGGAAGACGCGCGACGCCGGCAGGCCCGACCCGGAGACGGAGACGGTGCCGGTCGTCTTGAAGGTGCCCGCCACGGTTCCGGACACGGAGGATGCGCCGCCCGTCGGGCCCGCGATCACGCTTCCGCCGACGCTCCCGGAGATGCTCACCGGCCCGCTCGACGTGACGTTGCCGTAGACCTGCGCGCCGTTGGAGATCGTGACGACCGGCGACGAGGTGCCGGAGGCGTGCACGTTGCCGGTGATGACACTGTTGTTGCCGACCTGCACGGTCGCGGAAGCCCAGAGGTCGCCGTTGATCGTGCAGCCGCTGGGAGAGCGGTAGATGCCGGAGCCCAGGATCACGTCGCCCTGGATGGAGCCGCCGGTCTGGCAGCTCGCGCTGCCGGTCTTGAACTCGATACCAGGGCTCGTCGTTCCGCTCTGGGTGATCGTCAGGTTGGTGATCGTGCCGTCGGTGACGCTGTAGCCGTAGACTGCGGCGCCCGACCCTTGGATCGAATGTCCGGGCGTGGTCGGGATGTAGTTGTAGATGGTCTCGACGGTGCGGGTGATTGCTGACCAGGCCGACGCACTCCCCACCGAGACGATCTTGACCTTGTTGACATCGCTGGCGTTGGAGGGGCAGCCGGTGATCCAGGTCGTGCCGGTGATGGTGCGCTGATAGGCGAGGGACACCGAATACTTCGGCGTGGTGCTGCTGGTGTAGGGCAGCGTGCAGTTCCCTTGGGACATCTGCGCCGCGACGACTGCGACGCCTGCCTGAGCGGCCGCCTGCGCCTGGATCGCGGCGCGACTCGTGTCGCTGTAGCGGAACGAGGTCACGACCATGCTGCTGCCGAGCAGCAGGAACGCCATGAGCACAGCGGCCAGGCCGACGACGGCGACGAGCGCGCCGCCCCGGTCATCGCCACGACGGGGCAGGCGGACAGCAAGGCGACGGATCAGAAGCATGGCGCGCTCACAGGGGTCGTGTTCGGGATGTGGACGGTCGTCTCGATGTGGACGGCTTTCTGCGAGCCGTTGACCACGTCGAACTTGAGGTCCACGCGGGTGCCGTTCGGAGTGGCGAAGACAGTAGACGCCTGTGCGGCGGAGACGTTGGCGCCCAGGCCGCTGCCGATGAGTTCCCAGGTGGAGTCGGGCGTGCCTGTCGGCATCGTGATCGCCGCCGCCGGGAAGACCTTCTTGACGTAGATGGCGCCACCGCCTGCCGGGTTGTAGTACCAGGCGGCGCAGCCGACGGAGGCGCTCGCCTGCGTCGGGTCGCTCGCCGCGGTCATCGAGTACACACGCGCCTGCAGGAGCTGGGCGCCGGAGACGGAGTCCGTGGTCACGGTCACCGCTGTCGCGTTCGCGACGCCTTGGGTCACCGAGCGGGAGACGAGCTGGCCGAGCGTCGCCGACGCCGTGGCCGCCTTCGTGCCGGCCTGCGCCTTGTTGGAGCTGATGAGCAGGCCGCCGACAGCGACGAGGACGAGGATCGTGAGCGCCGAGGCGACGATGAGTTCGATCAGCGTGAAGCCGCTCTCCGCCTGCTCAGTCTCGCGCCGCATCATGACGCGGCCTTGAGGAGGACGATAGTGGTCGCCGAGGCGAGGACGGTCGAGCTCCCGGTCTGCGTCACCGTCACCTGCACCTGGATGGTGCTGGGATACGTCGAGGGGCACGGGAGGCTGACGGTGCGCCGCGGCTGGAGGCTCACTCCGCGGGCGTCGACCACCGGGGCGACGGTCTCGGACTGGTAGGCCTGGAGCGCCGCGCAGGTAGAGGCGCGGCTCTGCGCGTCGTCGACCTGCTGGCCGACGAGCTGGCTCGCCAGCGCGATGGTGGTATTCGTGGAGGTGGCCCGCATCTGGGCGACCAACGCCGGGATCAGAGCCAGCGCGACGACGACCAGCAGCAGCATGGCGACCATCACTTCGATCAGTGTGAATCCGGCGTCGTCTCGGTCGAGGCGGAAAGGCTTCTTCACGGGTTCACCTCCCTTCGATTTCGGGTCTCTCGGGGTGGGGCTAGGAGTTGCGCCTAGAAAGGCGAATGCCGGGTGGACGGCCGAGCGAGTCGCGGCCGTCCACCCGGGAGGGCGTTACGGGGCGGTGCAGGTGTTGGGGAGCGGGTTGGTCGTCGTCACCTTGGTCGCGCCGGAGGAGTCGGTCGCGTAGAACACGGTGTTGCCGGAGCTGGTGCTCTTTGCTGCGACGCAGAACGCGCTTCCAGAGGAGGCGGGCAGGTAGCTCAGGCTGGCGGTGTTGTTGCTCTGGCTGGCGCCCGCCGTCTTGGCGTTCGCGGTCGGAGCGCCACTCACGACGACGTCGGTCGCGGCCGGGAGTGCGCCGGTGCTCGTCTGCATGCTGACGACGGCGGTCTTCAGGTTGACGACATCGGACTGAGCCGAGCTGTCCTTGGCGTTGTCCTGGATGCCCAGGTACACGGGGATCGCGATCGCGGCGAGGATGCCGATGATGATCACGACGACGAGGAGTTCGATGAGGGTGAAGCCCTTCTCGGCCTCCTCGCCCTGCAGGAGGGCCTTACGGCGGTCGTTCAGCTTGCCCATGAGTCGGAAGTACATTGCAGTTCCATTCGGTCGGATTGGCGGGGAGACCAGGCCCGCGAGTCCTGCCCGGTCGGCTTTGATGCTAATTCGCGGCAAATTCACAAGATAATCCCGCGAGTGGGGGGTATTTCGTATTTCGTTGACCCCAGTTAGGGGCTGGCACCGGCGCGTCGGATCGCCCCGCTGCGGCCAGGACAGCGAAAACCGGATGGACGGCTGCAGACGCAGCCATCCATCCGGCAGACGGTGTTACGGGGCGGTGCAGCCGCTGGGGAGCGAGTTGGTCGTCGTCACCTTGGTCGCGCCGGAGGAGTCGGTCGCGTAGAAGACGGTGTTGCCGGAGCTGCCGCTCTTCGCTGCGACGCAGAAGGCGTTGCCGGTGAACGCGTAGCTGAGACTCACGGTGTTGTTGCTCTTGCTGGCACCGGCGGTCGAGGCCGCCGATGTCGGAGCACCGCTCGCGATGACCGTGCCTGCGGCTGGCAACGAGCCCGTGCTGGTCTGCATGCTGACGACGGCGGTCTTCAGGTTGACCACGTCGGACTGCGCGGACGCGTCCTTGGCGTTGTCCTGGATGCCCAGGTACACGGGGATCGCGATCGCGGCGAGGATGCCGATGATGATCACGACGACGAGGAGTTCGATGAGGGTGAAGCCCTTCTCGGCCTCCTCGCCCTGCAGGAGGGCCTTACGACGGTCGTTCAGCTTGCCCATGAGTCGGAAGTACATTGCAGTGTCCATTCGGTCGGGTGTCGGGAGACCGGGCTAGGAGTCTTCCCGATCGAGCCCGATGCTATTTCTGAGGAAAGATGCAAGATAATCCCGCATGTGGGGGGTATTTATCATACTTGTGGCCCCAGTTGAGGGGCTTTCGGGCGGAGATCCACCCTGCGCCCTAGTGGATGAGCGTCGCGATCTGGAAGATCGGCATGTAGAGCGCGATGATCATGCCGCCGATCACGACGCCCAAGAAGGCGATCAGAAGCGGCTCGATGAGAGACGTCAACGCCTCGGTCATGGACTCGACCTCGTTGTCGTAGAAGACCGCGATCTTGTCCAGCATGGTCTCCAGCGAACCGGCATCCTCGCCCACAGCGATCATCTGGGTGACCATCGGCGGGAAGACGTCGACACGCGACATCGGCTTGGCGATGGACTCGCCCTTGCGCACGGAGTCCGCGACCTCCTCCAGGGCGTTCTGGATGACCCAGTTGCCGGAAGTCGCGCCGACGATGTGCAGGGCCTGCAGGATCGGCACGCCCGCGCCGATCATGTTCGACAGGTTCTTGGAGAACCGCGCGATGGCGATCTTCTTATTGAGCGCGCCGAACACCGGGATCCGGAACCGGATCGGGTCGGTGTGCTTCCGGACGTTCTCGTTGTTCTTGTTGACGCGCCACCACATCCAGCTGCCGATGATAAGGACGGCCAGCAGCGGGCCGAGCCAGACCATCGCGGCGGACAGGTTCACCAGGATCTGTGTCGGCAGCGGAAGCTGACCGCCCAGGCTCTGGAACATGTTCTTGAAGATCGGGACGATGAAGATCAACATGATGACGACGGAGACAAGCGACATCACCAGCACGACGACCGGATACGTCATCGCCGACTTGATCGTGGCTCGGAGCTTCACTTCCTTCTCGAAGTTCTCCGCGACCGACGACAGCGCGCTGTCGAGGAACCCGCCGGTCTCACCGGCCCGCACCATGCTGATCATCAGCGGTGGGAAGTCCACGTCGTGCTTGGCCATCGCCGCCGACAGCGACGTGCCGTCCTCCACGTCGTCGCGCACCTGGCCGAGGATCTCCTTCAGCCGCTTGGAGTCGGTCTGGTCGGCCAGGATGTTCAGCGTGCGCAGCAGCGACAGGCCCGAGCCGATCATGGTCGCCATCTGGCGGCTCATCACGGCGAGGTCCTTCAGCTTCACGACCTTCTTGAAGCCCGGGATCGAGAGCTCCTTCTGGAGTCCCGTTCCGGCCGAGGACTCCTGGATGGAGACTGGGCTGAGGCCCATCGCGCGCAGGCGGACGACCACGGCGCCCTCGCTGGGGGCGTCGAGCTTGCCCTTGACGAGCTTTCCCCCGGTGGTGCGGCCCGCGTACGCGAAGGTCGCCGAGCCGACCATCAGCGCACCGTCCCCGAGTAGCGGTCGCCGAAGTCGGGGCCGCTCTCGGCGATGGCCCACGCGGAGGCCGCCGTCGGCGACTCCACGCGCTGGATGAGGCGGTCGAGGCCCTGCGAGTCGTGCGCCTTCTCGAACGCGGCGGCGCGCGTTATCTGGCCCGAGTCGACGAGGTCGGCGAGGTGCTGGTCCATGGTGTGCATCCCGAGGTCGCGGCCCGCTTGCATCATGGAGCCGATCTGGTAGGTCTTGCCCTCGCGGATGAGGTTCGCGATGGCCGGCGTCGTCAGCATGACCTCGGTCGCGACGGCGCGGCCGCGGCCGGACGCCTTCTTGACGAGGGTCTGACAGATGACGCCCTGGAGCGTCGCGGCGAGCTGGGCGCGCACCTGCTGCTGCTGGTGCGGCGGGAACACGTCGATCACTCGGTCGATGGTCTGCGGCGCGTCCTGCGTGTGCAGGGTGGCGAACACCAGGTGGCCGGTCTCGGCGGCGGTGAGGGCGACCGAGATGGTCTCCAGGTCGCGGAGCTCACCGATCAGGATGACGTCGGGGTCCTGGCGCAGGACGTGCTTCAAGGCGTTGTTGAAGCTGTGCGTGTCGTGCCCCACCTCGCGCTGGTTGACCAGCGCCTTCTTGTGGGTGTGCATGAACTCGATCGGGTCCTCGACCGTCACGATGTGGTCGGCGCGGGTCGTGTTGACGAGGTCGATGAGCGCGGCCAGCGTGGTCGACTTGCCGGAACCAGTCGGGCCGGTGACCAGCACCAGGCCGCGCGGCAGCTGCGAGAGCTTGGAGACGCTCTCCGGGATGCCGAGCTCGTCCAGCCCCTTGATCTCGGTCGGGATGAGACGGAAGGCCGCGCCGACCGCGCCGCGCTGCTGGTACAGGTTGACGCGGAAGCGGGAGTTCGCCGAGATGGTGAACGCGAAGTCGAGCTCGAGCTCCCGCTCGAACGTCACCTTCTGCCGGTCGTCGAGGAGGCTGAACAGGGCCTCCTTCGTCCGCTCGTGGCCCCACGGCTGCGCGCCACCGGCCGGGGTGAGCGCGCCGTCGATGCGGACCATCGGCGGCGCTCCCACCGTCACGTGGAGGTCGGAGGCGCGCAGGTTGACGACCGCGCGCAGGGCGGCGACCAGCTCCTGGTCGGCCGCGGCCAGGGCCTCTCGCTCGGCGGGCGTAAGAGTGTGGAGGTCGTCGTCGGCCTCGTCGGCAGGGGTGGGCGCTCCGGGGGCGGGCGGCGAGACCGCGACCGGTGGGGAGGTCGGGGGCTGGTAGGACGCGTCAGGCTGGTAGGACGCGTCAGGCTGGTAGGCGGGCGTCTCGTACGCGGCGGGCGGCGCGTCGTACGCGGCAGCCGGTGGCTCATACGCGGCGGCGGGCGGCTCGTATGCCGCGGGCGGCTCGTATGCGGCGGGCGGCTCGTAGGCCACGGGCGGCTCGTATGCCGCGGGCGGCTCGTACGCAGCCGCGGGCGCCTGGTACGACGGAGGCTGCGGTTCGTACGAGGGCGACTCGTACCCGCTCGTCGGCGGCGTGTAGGCCGGCGGATCCGCTGGCGCCGGAGTGTACTCGTACCCCGAGGTGGGCGTGTACTCGTATGCGGGCGCTGGCGCCTCGTACGCGGGTTCAGCGGCGGCCGGCGTCGCCTGCGGGGGCAGGAACGAGGTCGGCAGGGTGTCCGAGAACGCGTCGAACGGCCCGGAGACCGGGCGCGCCCAGCCAGGCGCCTCCGGCGGAGTCACCGGGATCTCGTAGATCGGGCGGCCCTCCGCGGCCTTCGCCGCGTTCCAACCCTCGTTCGTCGCGTCCGTTGCCATCTGAACCCCTTCCCTAGGCGACCACACGCAGAATCTCGTCGACCGAGGTCTGTCCGAGCCTGACTTTCTCCCAGCCGTCCTCGCGCAGGGTCAACATCCCCTGCTCGCGGGCGGCACGGCCGATCTCGGCGCTCGAGGCGCGCTCGACGGTGAGCCGCTCGATCTCCTCGCTGACGGCCATGACCTCGTGGACGGCGAGCCGTCCGCGGTAACCGGTGTTCGAGCACGCCTGGCAGCCCACCGGGCCGAAGATGACCGGCGGCTCCGCGTCGGCGTCGACGGCGAAGCGCATGCGGACGAGGTCCTCCGTCTCGTAGGCGAGCGGCTGCTTGCAGCGCTCGCACAGCCGCCGCGCGAGGCGCTGGGCGACCACGCAGTCGAGGGCCGAGCCGACGAGGAACGGCTCGATGTCCATCTCGGTGAGACGGGTCACGGCGCTAGGAGCATCGTTCGTGTGCAAGGTGGAGAGCACCAGGTGGCCGGTGAGCGACGCCTCGATCGCGATCTGCGCCGTCTCGTGGTCACGGATCTCGCCCAGCAGCACCACGTCCGGGTCGCTGCGGAGGATGCTGCGCAGCGCGCTCGCGAAGGTGAGACCCGCCTTCGGGTTCACCTGCACCTGGTTGATCCCGGGCATCCGGTACTCGACCGGGTCCTCGACGGTGATGACGTTGATCTCCGGCTTGGAGACGGCGTTCAGCGTCGTGTACAGCGTGGTCGACTTGCCGGAGCCCGTGGGGCCGGTGACCAGGATCATCCCGTACGGCTTGGAGTACGCGGTCTGGAAGGTCTCCAGGTTGCGGCCCAGCAGATTGAGGTCCCGCAGCGTGAGCGAGGTGTTGGTGTTGTCGAGGATGCGCATGACGACCTTCTCGCCCCACACCGTGGGGAGGGTCGCGACGCGCAGGTCGATCTGGCGGCCGCCGTGTACCACCGACATGCGGCCGTCCTGCGGCTTCCGCCGTTCGGCGATGTCGATGTCGCTCATGATCTTGAGGCGGGAGATGACGCCGTTCTGCACGGTCTTGGGCGCGGACTGCATCTCGTGCAGCACACCGTCGATGCGGTATCGCACGCGGAGGCTGTGCTCCCCCGGCTCGATGTGGATGTCGGAGGCGCGGTCCTGGATGGCCTGGCTGACGATCAGGTTCACGAAGCGCACGATCGGCGCCTCGTCGTCGGCCAGCTCGTCGGTGATCGCCGCCGAGCTCAACTCCTCGGGGGCGGCCTCGTCCTCGAGCGTCGTGGTCAGGTCGTTGAGCTCGTCGTCGGCCCGGATGTACCGGTCGATGGCGGCGGCGAGGTCGGCCGGCTCCGCCACGACAGCGACGATGGGCATCCGGGCGGCGGCGCGGACGTCGTCCAGCGCCAGCACGTCGCCGGGGTCGGCGGACGCCAGCAGCAGCGCCCCGTCCACGACGCCGATCGGCAGCACGTTGTGCCGCTTGCAGATCGCGCCGTTCACGAGTGCGACGGCCGTACGGTCGACGGGATAGTCGACCAGCTCGACGAAGGGCGCACCAGCCTGGGCCGCGCGGGCGCGTGCGAGCTGGAGCGGTGTGATTGCGCCGCGCTCGATCAGCTCGCGCACGACGGACTCCTCCGACGCCGGCTCACTCACCGAGTCGAGGTACTCGATGGGCAGGTGGCCGTGAAGGATGAGGATCTCGGTCATGGACGCCACGGGGGACCTCCTCGGATAGCAGGCCTACCGATGTCGGGTCACCGGCAGAGCGTCGCCGTCGCCCGGGCGAGAGTCCGGAAGGGGCGAAGCCCTGTCACCCTAACTTCCGCTGAGGCTCGCTCAACAGTCCCGCTTGCGGGTGCCCCATCAACGGGGGCCACCGAGCCCCTGCGCCGGGATCAGCGCCGGCGGAGGTCGCCGCGGCGGCTCGCCAGGTAGACGAGGACGCCGGCCAGGACGGCGCAGCCCATCGTCGTCGCCCAGAACGGGAGCATGCCCGCGGCGTGGCCGGAGACGGCCTGCGCGATGCCGACGACGAAGCTCACCACGGCCACGACGAGCGCGACGGCGGCGAAGCCGACCATCGAACGGCCGACCGTGTCCGTGTACTGCAGCAGCTGTCTCCACACCGTTCTATTGTCGCGTACGTGTGAGCGCGGGAACGACGAAGGCCCCCGGCATGCGCCGGGGGCCTTCGTGGTACGGACTACCTACGAACTCAGTTGTAGGTGCCCGGGGTGTAGTCGTCCGAGCTGAAGCTGTCGAAGTCGACGAAGCTCAGGTCGTTCTCGCTGAACGCGGAGTCGTCGGCGAAGATGCGGTTGGGGTACCGCTCCGCCTTGGCCTCCTCCGTCGCCTCCACCGAGACGTTCCGGTAGCGGGACAGGCCCGTGCCGGCCGGGATGAGCTTACCGATGATGACGTTCTCCTTGAGACCGATCAGCGGGTCGGACTTGCCCTCCATGGCCGCCTGCGTCAGGACGCGGGTGGTCTCCTGGAAGGACGCGGCCGACAGCCACGACTCGGTCGCCAGCGAGGCCTTGGTGATACCCATGACCTCCTGACGGGCGGACGCCGTCTTCTTGCCCTCGGTCAGCGCAGCGCGGTTGATCTCGTTGTACTTCGACCGGTCGACGAGCTCACCCGGCAGCAGGTCGGTGTCGCCGTGGTCGACGACGGTGACCTTGCGGAGCATCTGACGGACGATGACCTCGATGTGCTTGTCGTGGATCGGCACGCCCTGCGAGCGGTAGACGCCCTGGACGCCGCCCACCAGGTGCTTCTGCACCTCGCGGACGCCCTTGACCCGGAGGACCTCCTTCGGGTCGACGGTGCCGACGATCAGCTGCTGGCCGAGCTCGACGTGCTGGCCGTCCTCCACCAGGAGGGTCGAGCGCTTCAGCACCGGGTAGACGTGCGGCTCGTCGCCGCTGTCCGGGGTCAGGATGACCTTGCGGGACTTGTCCGTCTCCTCGATGACGATGCGGCCGGCGGCCTCGGCGATCGGGGACGCACCCTTGGGGGTGCGCGCCTCGAACAGCTCCTGCACGCGCGGCAGACCCTGGGTGATGTCGTCCGCGGAGGCCGAACCACCGGTGTGGAAGGTACGCATCGTCAGCTGCGTGCCGGGCTCACCGATCGACTGGGCGGCGATGATGCCGACCGCCTCGCCGATGTCCACCAGCTTGCCGGTCGCGAGCGAACGGCCGTAGCAGGCGGCGCAGACGCCGACCGCCGACTCGCAGGTGAGCACCGAGCGGACCTTGATGTCGGTCACGCCGGCGGCCACCAGCTTGTCGATGAGCACGTCGCCCACGTCCTCGCCGGCGTTCGCCACGACGGAGCCGTCGGAACCGACCGCCTCGGACGCGAGGGTCCGCGCGAACACGGAGTTCTCGACGTTCGGGTCGCGGGTGAGGACGCCGTCGGCGCCCACGGTCGCGATCGGCAGTTCGAGGCCCTTGGTCGTGCCGCAGTCGTCCTCGCGGATGATGACATCCTGCGAGACGTCCACCAGACGACGGGTCAGGTAGCCCGAGTCGGCCGTACGGAGAGCCGTGTCGGCCAGACCCTTACGGGCACCGTGCGTCGCGATGAAGTACTCCGCCACCGACAGCCCCTCGCGGTACGAGGAGATGATCGGGCGCGGGATGATCTCACCCTTCGGGTTGTTCACCAGACCACGCATACCGGCGATGTTGCGCACCTGCAGCCAGTTACCACGGGCGCCCGACGTCACCATGCGGTTGATGGTGTTGTCGGCCGGGAAGTTGGCGCGCATGGCCTCGGCCACCTCGTTGGTCGCCTCGGTCCAGATCTTCACCAGCTCCTGGCGACGCTCGAGGTCGGTCGTGAGACCCTTCTCGAACTCCGCCGTGATCTTGGCTGCCTTCTTCTCGTAGCCGGCCACGATCTGCGCCTTGTTCGGCGGGGTCAGGATGTCGCTCAGCGACACCGTGACGCCCGAGCGGGTGCCCCAGTAGAAGCCGGCGTCCTTGATCCGGTCGAGCGCCGCGGCGACCTCCACCTTCGGGTAGCGCTCCGCCAGGGCGTTGACGATCGACGAGATCTGGCCCTTGTCGGCGACCTCCTCCACGTAGGGGTAGTCCGCCGGCAGCGCCTCGTTGAAGAGGGCGCGGCCGAGCGTGGTCTCCACGATCGCGGTGACGGGCTGCGCGCCGGTGTCGGCCGCGTCGGACGGCACGTAGTCGTCCAGGCGGATCTTCACCTTGGCGTTGAGGTGCAGCGAGCCCTGGTCCTTCGCGAGGATCGCCTCGGAGACCGAGGAGAACGCGCGACCCTCGCCCACGGCGCCCTCGCGGACGGTGGTGAGGTGGTGCAGACCGATGATCATGTCCTGCGAGGGCAGGGTGACCGGGCGGCCGTCGGACGGCTTCAGGATGTTGTTCGAGGCGAGCATCAGGATGCGGGCCTCGGCCTGGGCCTCCACCGACAGCGGAAGGTGCACGGCCATCTGGTCGCCGTCGAAGTCCGCGTTGAAGGCGGCGCACACCAGCGGGTGGAGCTGGATGGCCTTGCCCTCGACGAGCTGCGGCTCGAAGGCCTGGATGCCGAGACGGTGCAGGGTGGGAGCGCGGTTCAGCAGGACGGGGCGCTCGCGGATGATCTCCTCGAGGACGTCCCAGACCTGCGGGCGCGAACGCTCCACCATGCGCTTGGCGGCCTTGATGTTCTGAGCGTGGCTCAGGTCGATCAGGCGCTTGATCACGAACGGCTTGAACAGCTCCAGCGCCATCTGCTTGGGCAGACCGCACTGGTGCAGCTTGAGCTGCGGACCCACGATGATGACCGAACGGCCCGAGTAGTCCACGCGCTTGCCGAGCAGGTTCTGGCGGAACCGGCCCTGCTTGCCCTTCAGCATGTCGCTGAGGGACTTGAGCGCGCGGTTGCCGGTGCCCGTGACCGGGCGGCCGCGGCGACCGTTGTCGAACAGCGCGTCGACGGCCTCCTGGAGCATGCGCTTCTCGTTGTTCACGATGATCTCGGGAGCACCGAGGTCGAGCAGGCGGCGGAGACGGTTGTTGCGGTTGATCACACGACGGTAGAGGTCGTTCAGGTCGGAGGTCGCGAAGCGGCCACCGTCGAGCTGGACCATCGGGCGCAGCTCCGGCGGGATGACCGGGACGACGTCCAGGACCATCGCGGCCGGCGAGTTGCCGGTCGCGAGGAACGACGACACCACGCGCAGGCGCTTGATGGCGCGGATCTTCTTCTGGCCCTTGCCGTTCGCGATCTGCTCGCGGAGCAGCTCGGCCTCAGCGGTCAGGTCGAACGCCAGCAGGCGGCGCTTGATCGCCTCGGCGCCCATGAACGCCTCGAAGTACAGCCCGTAGCGGTCCACGAGCTCGTTGAAGTCCGCGTCCTCCGGCTTGAGGTCGCCGACCTTGAGGGTGCGGAACGACTCCCACACGCGCTCCAGGCGGGCGATGTCCTCGTCGTAGGACTTGCGGATCTGGCCCATCTCCTTCTCGGAGGTGTCCTTGACGCGACGCTTCTGGTCGGCCTTGGCACCTTCCTCCTCGAGGGCGGCGAGATCGGTCTCCAGGCGCTGCAGACGCTCGGCGACGCGGGCGTCGCGCTGGTCGGCCAGCGTCTTGATCTCCAGGCGCAGCTCGTTCTCGAGGCCGGGGAGGTCGGCGTGACGGCCGTCCTCGTCCACCTCGATCACCATGTAGGCGGCGAAGTAGATGACCTTCTCGAGGTCCTTCGGCGCCATGTCGAGCAGGTAGCCGAGACGGCTGGGCACACCCTTGAAGTACCAGATGTGCGTGACCGGCGCGGCCAGCTCGATGTGGCCCATGCGCTCGCGGCGGACGGAGGACTTGGTGACCTCCACGCCGCAGCGCTCGCACACGATGCCCTTGAACCGGACGCGCTTGTACTTGCCGCACGAGCACTCCCAGTCGCGGGACGGGCCGAAGATCTGCTCTCCGAAGAGGCCGTCCTTCTCGGGCTTCAGCGTGCGGTAGTTGATCGTCTCGGGCTTCTTGACCTCGCCGTAGCTCCAGCGACGGATGTCGTCGGCGGTGGCCAGGCCGATACGCAGCTCATCGAAAGTTGTCGATTCGAGCAATGTTTCACTCTCTCCTGTAGAAGATTCGTCAGTTGGGTCTGGCTACCGGGTCAGATCTCGTCGATCGACGACGACTCGAACCGGGAGGAGATGTTGATGCCGAGCTCTTCCGCAGCGCGGAAGGCCTCGTCGTCGGCGTCGCGCAGACTGACCGTCTGGCCGTCGGCCGAGAGGACCTCCACGTTCAGGCAGAGGGACTGCATCTCCTTGATGAGGACCTTGAAGGACTCCGGGATGCCCGGCTCCTGGATGTTCTCACCCTTGACGATGGCCTCGTAGACCTTGACGCGACCGAGGATGTCATCCGACTTGATGGTCAGGAGCTCCTGGAGCGCGTACGCGGCTCCATAGGCCTCGAGGGCCCACACCTCCATCTCACCGAAGCGCTGGCCACCGAACTGCGCCTTACCACCGAGCGGCTGCTGGGTGATCATCGAGTACGGGCCGGTCGAACGCGCGTGGATCTTGTCGTCGACCAGGTGGTGCAGCTTCAGGATGTACATGTAGCCGACCGACACCGGGTCCGGGTAGGGCTCGCCGGAACGGCCGTCGAACAGCTGCGTCTTGCCGGACGAGCCGATCAGGCGGTCGCCGTCGCGCGTCGGGAGGGTGGCGTCGAGCAGGCCGGCGATCTCCTCCTCCTTCGCACCGTCGAACACCGGGGTCGCGACCTTGGTGTTCGGGGCGGCGCTGAACGCGGCCTCGGGGAGGTCGGTGGCCCACTTGGGCTTGCCCTTGATCTCCCAGCCGTTCTTGGCGATCCAGCCGAGGTGGATCTCCAGGACCTGACCGAAGTTCATTCGTCCGGGGACACCCAGCGGGTTCAGGATGACGTCGACCGGCGTGCCGTCCGCGAGGAACGGCATGTCCTCGACCGGAAGGATCTTGGAGATGACGCCCTTGTTGCCGTGACGGCCGGCGAGCTTGTCGCCCGCGGTGATCTTGCGCTTCTGGGCGATGTAGACCACGACGCGCTGGTTGACGCCGGAGCCGAGCTCGTCGTCGCCGTCCTGCGAGTCGAAGACCTTGACGCCGATGATCGTGCCCTCTTCACCGTGAGGAACCTTGAGCGAGGTGTCGCGCACCTCGCGGCTCTTCTCGTTGAAGATCGCGCGGAGCAGGCGCTCCTCGGCCGACAGCTCGGTCTCGCCCTTCGGGGTGACCTTGCCGACGAGGATGTCGCCGGGGCGGACCTCGGCGCCGATGCGGATGATGCCGCGCTCGTCGAGGTCGGCCAGGAGGTCCGGGCTGACGTTCGGCAGGTCGCGGGTGATCTCCTCCTTGCCGAGCTTGGTGTCGCGGGCGTCGACCTCGTACTCCTCGATGTGGATCGAGGAGAGGGTGTCGTCCTTCACCAGGTTCTGGCTGAGGATGATCGCGTCCTCGAAGTTGTGACCCTCCCACGGCATGAACGCCACGAGCAGGTTCTTGCCGAGCGCGAGCTCGCCGTTCTCGGTGGCGGGGCCGTCGGCGACGACCTCTCCGGCCTCGATGCGGTCGCCCTCGTCCACGACCACGCGGTGGTTGTAGGACGTGCCCTGGTTGGAGCGGTCGAACTTGCGCAGGTAGTAGGACTTGACCGTGCCGTCGTCGGCCTGGACCGTGACGGCGTCGGCGGAGACCTCGGTGACCACACCGGACTTCTCGGCGGTGACCACGTCACCGGCGTCGATGGCCGCGTAGCCCTCCATACCGGTTCCGACGACCGGGCTCTCCGAGCGGAGCAGCGGCACCGCCTGGCGCTGCATGTTCGCACCCATGAGGGCTCGGTTGGCGTCGTCGTGCTCGAGGAACGGGATGAGCGAGGTGCCCACCGAGACCATCTGGCGCGGGGAGACGTCCATGTAGCCGATCTCCTCGGCGGGGATCAGGTCGACCTCGCCGCCCTTCTGACGGGCGAGCACGCGCTCCTCGGTGAAGTGGCCGCTCGGGTCGAGCGGGGCGTTGGCCTGCGCGACGACGAAGTCGTCCTCCTCGGAGGCGGTCAGGTAGTCGATCTGGTCGGTGACCCGGCCCTCGACGACCTTGCGGTACGGCGTCTCGATGAAGCCGAACGAGTTGATCCGCGCGAACGACGCGAGAGAGCCGATCAGACCGATGTTCGGGCCTTCCGGCGTCTCGATCGGGCACATGCGGCCGTAGTGCGACGGGTGGACGTCACGGACCTCGACGCCCGCGCGCTCACGACTCAGACCACCCGGGCCCAGCGCCGACAGGCGGCGCTTGTGGGTCAGGCCCGCGAGCGGGTTGTTCTGGTCCATGAACTGCGAGAGCTGCGAGGTGCCGAAGAACTCCTTGATCGCCGCGACGACGGGTCGCACGTTGATCAGGGTCTGCGGGGTGATCGCCTCGATGTCCTGCGTGGTCATGCGCTCGCGGACGACGCGCTCCATGCGGCTCAGGCCCGTGCGGACCTGGTTCTGGATGAGCTCGCCGACGGCGCGGATGCGACGGTTGCCGAAGTGGTCGATGTCGTCGGTGTCGAGACGGATGTTGGTCTCGACGCCGCCGCGCAGGCCCCGGAAGGTGGTCTGGCCGTCGTGCAGGGAGACCAGGTACTTGATCGTCGCGATGATGTCCTGGACGGTCAGCACCGAGTCCGACAGCGGGGCCTCGAGGCCGAGCTTGCGGTTGATCTTGTAACGGCCGACCTTGGCGAGGTCGTAGCGCTTCGGGTTGAAGTAGAAGTTGTCCAGCAGCGCACGCGCGGCCTCGGCGGCGACCTGCTCGCCCGGACGCAGCTTGCGGTAGATGTCCTTCAGCGCCTCCTCCTTGGTGAGGATGGCGTCCTTCTCGAGGGTCAGCTCGATCGACTGGAAGCCGGCGAACTCGGCGAGGATCTCCTCGCTGGTGAGCCCGAGGGCCTTCAGGAACACGGTGACGGACTGCTTGCGCTTGCGGTCGATGCGGACGCCGACCTGGTCGCGCTTGTCGATCTCGAACTCGAGCCACGCACCGCGGCTCGGGATGATGCGCGCCGAGTAGATGTCCTTGTCGGAGGTCTTGTCGGCGGCGGCCTCGAAGTAGACGCCCGGCGAGCGGACGAGCTGGGAGACGACGACACGCTCGGTGCCGTTGATGATGAAGGTTCCGCGCTCGGTCATGAGCGGGAAGTCGCCCATGAAGACCGTCTGGGTCTTGATCTCACCGGTGAGGTGGTTCATGAACTCGGCCTCGACGTAGAGCGGGGCCGCGTAGGTCTTGCCCTTCTCCTTGCACTCGTCGATCGAGTACTTCTTCTCCTCGAGGAACGGGTTCGTGAATGAGAGCTGCATGGTCTCGCCGAGGTCCTCGATGGGCGAGATCTCCTCGAAGATCTCCTCGAGGCCCGTGTTGGCGGGCAGATCTTGGCGACCCTGGGCCTCGGCCTCCACGACGCGTGCCTTCCACGCGTCGTTTCCGACCAGCCAGTCGAAGCTCTCCGTCTGCAATGCGAGCAGATCGGGAACAGTGAGGGTGTCCGTGATCTTGGCGAACGAAAGACGAGATGCGGCTCGTCCGTTCTTGGGTGTCTTGTCAGTGTTGGTTGCGTTGCGCGCAGCAGCCAAGGAAATAACCTCCGTGGGCCCCGTCGGGCCAGTTACTGTCGGTCGAGATGTGGTTTTGTGAGGGACGAGGACTCCCAGACACGTCGCGTGCCGCCGTATCTGACCCGGTGAACCGGGCCCAGACGCGCGCGAGTTGAGTCAGAGCCGACCGCAATATGAAGGCAAGGGTGTGCGTGGGAGCGCAAAGAACCACTATATGTCAAACTGACGCGCCGTGTCCAGTCTTTTCTTGACCGGAGGCGCAGTCTCGGTGTATAACCGCGCGGAGCGGCAGGTATTCCCGGTTATCGGCGCTGATCCGCGGGCCGATTCTCGCGGGAGATTGTCAGGCTAGTGCAGCCGCGGCGGGAGCGAGTCGACCGTCGCAGTGACGGCCTCCTCGCGGGAGCGCGGGCGCCAGCCGAGCAGCGTTCGGGCCTTGGCCGACGAGCCGTTGCGGTAGACGCCGATGTCCGGCAAGGATCCGCGCACCCGGCGGCTGAACGGGGCGGCGGCCTTCAGCACCCACGACGGCATCACGCCGGTGCGCACGCGGTCGCCGGCCGGCGAGCCGAGGTGGCCGCGGATGATGAGGGCGAGCTCCGATGCGCTGAGGGCGTCGCCCGCGGTGGCGAGGAAGCGCTCGCCCGCGGCCTCCGGGCGGGTCATGGCGAGCAGGTGGAGGCCGGCGACGTCGCGCACGTCCACGACTCCGAAGTAGACGTCGGGCAGGCGCGGGAGGCGGCCCTCCCGCACGAGCCGCACCAGCTCGACCGAGCTGGAATAGTCGGGGCCGAGCACCGGGCCGAGGACGCCGACGGGGTTCACGGTGGCCAGCTGGAGGGCGCCGCCCTCCTTCGCGATGAAGTCCCAGGCGGCATGCTCGGCGAGGGTCTTCGAGCGGACGTACGCGCTGATCGGGCGGCCGCTGTCGAGCTCGGTCCAGTCCACCTCGGTGAACGGCTGGCGGCTCGGGGCGTGGCCGTAGCCGATCGCGGCGAACGAGGAGGTCAGCACGACGCGCTCCACACCGGCGTCGCGGGAAGCGCGGAGCACGCGCAGGGCGCCCTCCCTCGCCGGCCGCACCAGCTCGTCCGGGTCCTTCGGCTCGGTCATCGGGAACGGCGACGCCACGTGCAGCACGTACCGGCAGCCCGCGACGGCGTCCGCCCAGCCGGCGTCGTCCAGGAGGTCGGCCACGGCGAACTCCAGGCGGTCGCCCGCATCTTCGATTCCTCCGGCGGCCAGCTGTGACCGCACGTCCGCGGCGCGCTGCGGCGAGCGGATCGTCGTCCTGACCGAGTAGCCCGCCTCCAGCAGCGCGAGCACGCAGTGCGCCCCCACGAAACCCGAGCCGCCGGTGACGAGTACGCGATCGCTCATGCGCTCCATCCTCCCCCTCCGCGGTCGATGACGCGACTGCCCGCTAGCGGCGGACGAGCGCGATGGCCTGCGCGCGGGAGGTGACCCCGAGCTTGGCGAAGATCGCGTTGATGTGCGTCTTCACCGTGGCGCCGCCGACGAACAGGGCGGCGGCGATCTCGCCGTTGCTGAGGCCGTCGGCCACCAGGCGGAGCACCTCGGCCTCCCGGCGGGTCAGCGTCGGGAAGCGCTCCACGAGCGCGACGGCGGGGTCCTCCGGCGTGACCGGCGCGGCCGAGGTCAGCGAACCGATGATGCGGGCGCCGACCTCCGGTGCGAACGTCGCCTGGCCGCGCGCGACCGCCCGCACGGCGGAGGCCAGCTCGGCGCGTCCGGCGTCCTTGGTGAGGTAGCCGCGGGCGCCGGCGCGCAACGCGGTCAGGATCGAGTCGTCGTCGGCGAAGGTCGTGAGCACGAGCACGGCGCAACCCGGCGCCTCGCGCGCGATCCGCTCGGTGGCGCCGACGCCGTCGAGTACGGGCATGCGCAGGTCCATCAGCACCACGTCGGGACGCTCGGCCACGGCGAGCGCGACCGCCTCCGCTCCGTCGGCCGCGGCGCCCACGACCTCCACGTCGGGCAGCAGGCCGAGTACCGTGACCAGGCCGTCGCGGATGATCGCCTGGTCGTCGGCGACGACGACGCGGATGCGGTCCCCCTGCGCAGCCTCCGCGCTCACGCCAGCCTCGCCTCGGCGGTCACGGTGAACCGGCCGTCGTCCGCGCTCGTGGCCACCGAGCCGCCGAGCGGCAGGGCGGCGAACCGCTCGCGCATGCCCTCGAGGCCGTGGCCGCCTCCGGAGGTCGCCAGCTCGGCGGCGTTCGCCGGGACGGCGGCGGACGGCTCGATCAGTGGCGAGGACACGGTGAGCAGCACCCGATCAGTCTGCCAGGAGAGCACGGCGTCGACGGGTTCGCCCGGCGCGTGCTTGCGCGCGTTGCTCAGCGCCTCCTGCAGAGCGCGCTGCAGGGCGGTCGCCTGGGCGGAGCCGAGCGCCCTCGGTTCGCCGGTCTGCCGGAGCACGGCGCTGCCGCCGAGCGTGCGGTGGGCGGCGACGAGAGCGTCGAGCGTGGCGCCGACCTCGACCGGCGCTACCGTGGTCGTGCCCGGCGCGCCGTCCGGATCGCGCAGTGCGGCGACCGCCCGCCGTGCCTCGGCGAGTCCGTCGGCCGCGAGCCCGCGCGCCGCCACGACGCGTTGCCGGGCGGCCTCGCCGTCCCCGGCCTCCAGCAGCGCGTCCACCGCGTCGAGCTGGATGACCAGCCCGCCGAGGCTGTGCGCGAGCACGTCGTGGAGGTCGCGCGCGATCGCCACCCGCGCGGCCTCCTCGCGCATGGCGAGCTCCCGCTCCCGCAGCAGCGCGCTCTGCTCCTCGGTGAACCGGAACTGCCGGCGGCTGAGACCGGCGAACGCCGCCAGCACGATGCCGGCCATCTCGCCGAGCACCGCGGCGACGGGCGAGCCGAACGGGAGGGCGCCGATGGCGACCAGCGCTGCGGAGACCGCCGCCAGCGCCCCGCCGAGCGGCAGCGGCCACTCCGGGTCCCCCACCAGATAGAGCACCGCCACCGCCGCCGGCACGATCGCGATCCCCTCGGTGGCGGGGGCGGTGAAGGCCCCGGTGACCGCCGAGAGCACGCACAGCACGAGCGCCGTGCGGCGCCGGCCCGCGAAGGAGAGGAACGCCCGGGCGAGCCACGCCGCGACCGAGAACAGCGCGACGACGAGCACCCACACCGGACGCTCCAGGGTGTGGGTGCGCAGCAGTGACAGGCCGACGGCGCCCGCACCGAGAATGTTCAGTACGAGCGCCAGCAGGCCCGGTCTGGTCCAGAAGTCCACGAGACCATCATGCGGCGAGCGCGGCGTGCCGATCGAGACGCGCCGCGAAGACGGCGGTCCGGGCGGCGCGGTTGGCGGCGAAGACCAGGAAGATGACGCCGGTCGCGGTCACCAGGTGCGAGCCGGCCATCGAGGCCAGCACGTCCACACCGACGCGGACGGCGATCACGAGCACCCACAGCACCATCCCGAGCACGCCGGTGCGCGACTCGTAACTCGCGATGTAGCGGGCGTCGCTGCCCAGCTGGACCGGGGACTCCAGAGGACGGAAGTGCGCGATGGCACCCATCCACGCGCCCACGGCGAGGGAGAGCACGAGCTCGCCCGCCACCACGGCGATGTCGAGCAGGGTGACCGCCGACGGCTTCACCTGCTGCACGATCAGCACGATGCCGACCACGGACATGATCGCCGGGAACCGCCACATCTTGGCGATCGACACCGGCCGCCAGGTCAGCTGCCGGTAGCCCACCCAGCAGATCAGCAGCAGGATGAGGAGGGCGTTGGTCAGCGTCTGCACGGTCATGGGTCCGAGTCCTTCCGGCCGGGACGTCCGGCCACTTCTCCAGCGTCGCGGGACGGCCGCCGGATCGGGACCGCCCGGCGGCGGAGACCGGGTGGAGATCGGGTGGAGATCGGGTGGAGGCTGTGGCCCTCAGCGGGCGGAGGCGGGCGCGGCTACGCTGGTCGCCGTGCCACAGAACCCGCTGCTCCCCTCGGTCGTCCTCGCCGAGAGCGGCTACCTCGCCAGCATCGAGCCCGACCGGTTCGTGCCGGGGGCGTTCCAGCTGATCGTCGACGGCACACCGCAATCGCACGTCGACCTCGACGACCCGAGCCGGCTGTTCTTCGAGTACGTGCAGCGGATGGGCAACGTCATCGACCTGATCGGCGAGCCGGGTCAGCCCATCACGGCCGTCCACCTGGGCGCCGGCGCGCTGACACTGCCGCGCTACGTCGCCCACACCCGGCCGGGCTCGCGTCAGCAGGTGGTGGAGCTGGAGAGCCGGCTCGTGGACCTGGTGCGCGAGAACCTGCCGCTGCCGCGCTACGCCCAGATCCGCATCCGGCACGGCGACGCCCGGGAGGTCGTCGGCAAGCTGCCGGCCGGCCTGCGCGGGGAGGTCGACCTGCTGGTGATCGACATCTTCAGCGGTTCGCGCACCCCGGCGCACGTGACGAGCGTGGAGTTCTACCGCTCGGCGGTGTCCCTGCTGAAGCCGGACGGCGTGGTGCTCGTGAACGTCGCCGACGGGCCGCCGCTGACGTTCGCGCGCAGCCAGGTCTCCACGCTCGGCGCCGTGGTGGAGAACGTGGCGGCGCTCGCGGAGACCCAGGTGCTCAAGGGACGCCGGTTCGGGAACGTCGTGCTGGTCGGGTCGGACTCGCCGCTGCCGCTGGAGTGGCTGCCGCGGCTGCTCGCGAGCGGGCCGCATCCCGCCAAGGCCGTCGCCGGCGAGGAGTTGCGCACGTTCGCCGCGGGCGCGCCGATCGTCACGGACGCGACGAGCGTGCCCTCGCCGCCGCCCGCGCGCAGCATCTTCCAGCAGGGCACCCGCCGCGACTGACGTGCAACTGTCGCGTGCGGGTCAGGCGTGCCGGAAGTGGACGGCCTGGCCGGGGCGGAGCTGCGCGAAGGCGTCGAGGGAGCGGGCGGCGACCACGGCGATGACGGGGTAGCCCCCGGTCACCGGGTGGTCGGCGAGCAGCACGGTGGGGCGGCCGTCCGGCGAGACCTGCACGGCGCCCGCGACCATCGGCTCGCTCGGGAGCTCGTCGTGCACGGCGCGCGCGAGCAGCAGCGGCGGCGCCGGGTCCACGCCGCGCGCGTGCGCGGGGAGGTGCGGAGGGTCGAGCCGCACTCCGACCCGGTCGCCGTCGGCGCTGGCCCGCCACTCCACCGCGAAGAAGGCGTCGAGCGCGGCGGGCGTGAACCAGTCGGCACGCGGCCCGCGGTGGGCCCGGACGTCGATCGGGCCGTCGCCGAGGTCGGCGACGGGCACGAAGTCCACGGCGGGCACCGGAGCGGAGGGCTCGGGGCCGAACGGGAGGAGGTCGCCCTCGGCGAGCGGCGCCGGGCCCAGGCCGGACAGGGTGTCGCGCGAGCGGGAGCCGAGCACGGCCTCCACTGCGAAGCCGCCGCGCACCGCGAGATAGCTGCGGACGCCCGCGGCCGGCGCGGCGATCCGCAGCTCCGCACCGCCGGATGCGTGCACCGCGGTGTCGGGGTCGACGGGGTGGCCGTCGAGGGTGACGCGGGACGCCGCTCCCGTCACGGCGAACCAGGCGGGCGACTCGAACCGTGCCGTGAAGCCGCCGAGCAGCAGCTCCAGCCCGGCGGCGTCCGCGGCGTTGCCGACGAGCCGGTTCGCGAGGCCGAGCGCGCCGCGGTCGAGCGCGCCGGACGGGC